>CAYVOX010000044.1:0-21524 GCA_964453035.1 uncultured Anaerolineaceae bacterium | reverse complement strand
TTGATATGTATCGAATTTATAACCTCAACAGGAGATAACCATGACTCAGGAACAACTGAACGCTCAACTGCTCGAATTCTTTAAAGCGCTTGCCGATGCTAACCGCCTCAAGCTCGTCGGTTTGCTCGCCCGGCAGCCTCACACCGTCGAGGAGCTTGCCGCCCTGGTTGGCTTGAGCGCTTCCACCACCTCTCACCACCTTGCGCGCCTGGAACAGGCTGGTCTGGTCAGCGCCCGCGTTGACAGGCATTCTCACTACTACTCCCTTGAGACGGAAGCACTGCAGGGCATGGCTGAAACCATCCTCAAAAAGGAGAACCTCACCGGGCTCTCCGCCGAGGTTGACCGAGACGCCTTTGAACGTAAAGTACTCAAATCCTTCACCAACCCGGATGGCTCCATCAAAGCCTTCCCCACCCAGGAGAAGAAATTTCTCGTCCTTCTGCGGCATGCCCTTCTGGCCTTTGAGCCCGGCGTGCGCTACACTGAAAAGCAAGTCAACGAAATCCTCTTGCGCTACAACGAGGATACCGCCTTACTCCGCAGGTCTTTCATTGAATACCACATGATGGAACGCGAAGGCGGCGGCGGTTTGTACTGGCGAGTGGAGTAACTTCGCAATATGGCTCTGGTACGGCGCACCTCCACCGGAAAATGCCACCACACGACGTTTTAACCTCTTGACCTTTCAGAACTAAAGTTCTACAATAAGGATATGGACAGCCTTAATAAGCTGGTGGATCTGGGCCAATTCATGGATGTTGAACCAGCGGAGGAAACCCCCAAACCTCCGCTGGAAACTGATTCCGCCGCAACCGACCTGCCTCAAGCGCGCCGCGAACGATGCTCGATTGCGGATTTGCCCGTCTCGCATGCCACGCTGCCCAACGGCAGGCAAATCAAATTACTCAAGAGCGTGCTCACCTCTGCCTGCGAGCGCAACTGCAACTACTGCGCCTTCCGCGCCGGTCGAGACTTCCGCCGCCTGACCTTCACCCCCGAGGAAATGGCCCAATCCTTCATGCGCCTGTTCAACGGCGGCGTGGTCGAGGGCATTTTCCTCTCCTCAGGCGTAGCCGGGGGCGGCATCCGCACCCAGGATAAGCTGCTTGCCACCGCCGAGATTCTACGCAAAAAACTAAATTTTCGCGGTTACCTGCACCTCAAGGTGATGCCCGGCTCGCAGCATGCCCAGGTGGAGCAGGCTATGAAGCTGGCAGACCGCGTCTCCGTCAATCTGGAAGCTCCCACCACCGCCAGCCTGGCGCGCCTGGCGCCGCAAAAAATCTTCCTGGAAGAGCTACTCCAACCTCTTCGCTGGATCGAAGAAATCCGCCGCGCTCAGCCCCCCCACCTCGGCTGGAACCAGCACTGG
This sequence comes from uncultured Anaerolineaceae bacterium, assembly GCA_964453035.1. Taxonomy (GTDB): domain Bacteria; phylum Chloroflexota; class Anaerolineae; order Anaerolineales; family Anaerolineaceae; genus CAYVOX01. Next base: position 20,149 of record CAYVOX010000044.1, on the reverse strand, counting down.
CCCTCCTCCTGCACCCAATTTGTAGCCGGCGGCGCCAGTGAAACCGACCTGGAGCTGCTCCACACCTCTGAATACCTGCACCAAAAACTGCGCCTGGCGCGCGTGTACTTTTCGGGCTTTAAACCTGTACCGGATACGCCGTTTGAAAACCTACCCGCTGTCAATCCCTGGCGCCAGAATCGCCTTTACCAGGCGGACTTCCTGCTGCGCGATTACGGCTTCACCATTGAAGACCTGCCCTTCAGCCCCGCTGGCAGCCTCCCCATCGAAATTGACCCCAAACTGGCGTGGGCACAGGCTAACCTGTCGCATGCCCCGGTGGAAATCAACCACGCCGATATGCACCAGTTGCTGCGCATCCCCGGGATCGGCCCGCGCAGCGCTAAAGCCATCATCGCAGCGCGGCGGAAAAACACCCTGCGCCATATCGAGGATCTTAAAGCCATCGGCGTGCGCCCCACTCGCGCCGCGCCTTTCATCCTTCTGGATGGCAGCCCCCTCCCCCGGCAAATTCCTCTGGCAGATTGGTAACCCTTTCCCTCAACCCAAACCATGAAACTCACTCACTTATTCGTTGAACCCATCCAGGCCGTCTTCGACTCGCTGCCCACCTACCAGAAGACCCCACCCTGCCCGAACGGCTTTGTGTGGCGCGGAGAAACCTATCGCATCCGGCAGCTGCTCAGCGAATGGGTGGATTACACCCGTAAAGGACGCATGGCAAAAAACATGCAGCCCGGACATGCCACAGTGGCATCGCGACGCGGTTCCTGGGGTGTGGGGCGTTTTAGCTTTGAAGTTGAAACGGAAGGCGGGCGGGTGTTCGTCATCTATTACGACCGCGCCCCTAAGGATAGCTCCGATCGCATGGGCAGCTGGTTCATCTTTGGAGAGCTTTAGCGCTCCAGGCGGTCAATGGCAGCCACTGCCAGCCCGCATACCACCATAAGGATGACCGCCATAGCCAGTGCCTGCCCGTAATTGAGCGCGCCCGGCTGTGAGAGAAAGCGGTAAATGGCGACTGGCAGCGTTGGCATCTCGGGACGGGCCAAAAAGCTGGTGGCGCCAAATTCTCCCAGCGAGATGGTGAACGCAAAGATGGCGCTGACCAGCCCGGCACGCGCCAGAATGGGGAAATCCACTTCCCACCACACCCGCCACGGAGAAGCCCCCAGCACGCGCGCCGCCTGGCGTAAATTCTCCGGGATGGAAGCCATGGCAGGCTGCATGGTGCGCACCACAAAAGGCAGCGCCACCAGGCTGTGCGCAACCGGCACCAGCAGCGGAAAGGCGCTTAACTGCAGCGGAGGGCGGTTGAAAACCACAATATACCCCAGCCCCAGCGTCACCGCCGAAGCCCCCAATGGAAGCATCAAGAGCGCATCCAACCAACGATTTACCCTTCCCCTGCGATTGAGTGCAGCCGCTGCAAGCGTGCCAAGCGTCAGCGCAATCAGAACGGTGGTGCCCGCATAGCTGAGGGAGTTCTGCAGCGCCGCCAGGGGCGGCACATAGAACAGCGATCCGCGCCGGTTGGTGAACAGTTCTGCGTAGTAATCCAGCGTCAGCGCGGTTTGAACCGTCTCGCGCTGTCCCCGCTCCGCCTCCAACCGTGCCACCGAGCGGCCCACCAGGGCTGCCAGGGGCAGCGCCATCAATATTACCAACAGCAGCACCATGCTCGCCGCAAAAAGCCGCTCGCGCCATGTTCGCGCCGGGCGCGTCCCCTCGCCCTTGAGCCGCGGTATGAGCGGGACGCTCCGCCCTCTGTTAACCCGCTGGTAAAGCACCGTCAGCAGCAGCGTACAGCCCAGCTGAATGGCTGAAAGCAACCCCGCTGCCGGCAAATTGAGCATTGACATGGCCTGGGTGTAAATTTCCACTTCAAGGGTGGCAAAACGCGGGCCGCCCAGCAACAGTACAACCCCAAAACTGGTGAAATCAAACAGGAAAACCAGCAAAGCCGCCGCCAGGATGGCCGGGCGCAGCAGAGGAAAGGTGACCTCCAGCGTAGTGCGCAGCGGAGATGCCCCCAGAACCCGCGCCGCATGTTCCAGCCGGGAGTCAAGCTGCGCCCATGCGCTGCCCACCAGGCGGATGACAATGGTGGTGTTGTAAAAAACGTGCGCCAGCAGGATAGCTCCCAGCGTGTTTATAAACTGAATGGGCGGGTTTTCCAACCCGAAGAGCTGCATCAACCCCATATTCACCCACCCGCGCGGCCCCAGCAGCGCGCTCAACCCGGCAGCCACCACCACCGTCGGCAGGATGAAGGGCACGGTGGTTAAAATACGCAGCAGCCCCTTGCCCGGGAAGGAGAACCGGGCAAACAGGTATGCCGAGGGCAGCCCCACCAGCAGCGTCAGCAGCGTGGAAAGCCCCGCCTGCCAGATGGTAAACGCCAGCGGCGATCCCACCACCTGCCATATGTTCTGGGTCAGGCTCTCGCCAGCCAGGCCGAACACCGTGGCAAGCGGATAGAAGAAGAATACCGAAAGGAAAGCCAGCGGCAGCAGCCACAGCCAAAAACCCGCGCTGCTAACCACCCGGTCCTTCCACCTGCGCCATCTTGCAGCCGAGATCACTTCAGTACCGCTTCCTTCCATGCCTGGATCCAGCCATCCCGCCCGCGAGCAATCTCATCCGGAGCCAGCGTGGCCGGTTTCTGCGGGATCTGGGCATGCTTTACAAACACCTCGGGCAGTTTCGCCAACGAATTGACCGGGTAAACAAACATTTGCAGCGGCATATCCTCCTGGAAGGTCGTCCCCAGCAGAAAATCAACCACCTTTTCAGCTGCGGCGCGCTGTTTGGTGCCTTTGAGAATCCCCGCAAATTCTACCTGCCTGAAGCACATGCCGTCTGCCACCAGCGAAGCCGTGGGCGCATCCGCGGGCGGCTCTTTGGCAAAGACAACCTCCGCTGCCGGGCTGCTGCCGTATGACACCACCATCGGCTGCGCGCCCTGCCCGGATGACCCGCTGAAATGCGTATAGTAGGCTGTTTCCCAGTCATTGGCCACCACCAGTCCATTGGCTTGCAGCGTTTTCCAGTATTCCAGGTATTTTTCAGGGCCAAAATAGGCGATCGTCGCCATCAAAAAAGCCAGTCCCGGAGAGGAAGTAGCAGGGTTTTCCACTACCAGCAGCCCCTTATAAGCGGGCTGGGCCAGCGCCGCCAGTGAATCCGGCAGGGCCAATCCTTTGCGGGCAAAGTAGGCTTTGTCAAAGTTGATGCACACATCACCGTAATCCACAGGCAGGGCGCGATTTTGCGGGTCGAGTTTGAAGCTCTCAGGGATGGTTTTGAGCAGCGGCGATACATACGGCTCAAAAATCTGCGCCTCAAGCGCGCGGGAGAGGAACGTGTTATCCACGCCGTAAATTACATCTGCCTGTGGCGCATCGCGGGTCAACACGGCGCGGTTAATCATGGCGCCGGCATCACCAGAGGGGATGAAGGTCAATTTGAGGTTGGCCTGCTTCTCAAACGCTTTGACCACCGCCTCGCTCACCGCAAAAGAATCATGCACCATGACCGTGACGGTCACCGGCCCGGCTATGGGCTGCGCCGCCGGAGCGCAACCGGTTACCACCAGGACTAAAAGCGCCAGAACCATCCAGATTTTTCTCAACATATGGCCTCCATAATTGTTGTTACGCCAAAACACATCACGAACCATTTTTCATTTAATTTGGGAGAATTGAACAACTGTTTTTCCCCTCCCTTAAGGGAAGGGACCAGGGGTCAGGTCCTTACGTGTGAATTTACCTGTTTGCGGCGGTGAACGCACACCAGCGCTCCGCTAGCAATCCGTACACTGGCGATCTCCACCAGCATCTCATTGCTCACCCCGCGCGTGCGGTGAGCATAGAGCGTCTCGCCGTTCAGTGGGTAGCGCAGCCCTTCCGTCACCACCCCACCGACAGACCCTCCCTGGGGCAGCAGAGAAACCACATCCCCCCGCTTCCCCTCAACCTGCGCCTGGCTGCGGATGATGAACACCTCTTCAACGCCGTCATCCAGACGCAAGTCAACCCCCACAGGCAGCGGCTGCGTGAGCAGCGCCAGGTTGGCAAGCATCTGGTCAAAGCGTCCGCCCAGCGCGCCGATAATCCGCACGCGCCTCCACCCGCCCTTAATCACCACCTGCAGGGCCAGTTCGAGGTCGGTTTCATCCTTCTGGCGGGGGAAGCGCAGCAATTTAACCCCCGCCTGTTCCAGCCTCTCCAGGTCCGCCGCTGAAAGCGAATCCATATCCCCCACCACCAGGTGCGGGGTCAAACCCAATTTCGCCAGGTGGCGTGCGCCGCCATCCGCTGCCACCAGCCAGTCTTCGGGTTGCAGCATGGCACGGGCGGCTTTCAGGCTGGGCAGCCGCCCGTTTACAAAGATAAAAGCGCAAGGCGCTCTATCAGGTTTGCCGGGTTGTGCCATAAAAAAAACCCTCCGCCAGGGAGGGTACGCAAAAATCAAGAGCAGGCTCCCTCCGCCGGCATTATCCGGATCAGGTCATAAGGGTCGAGGACAGACGGTCCTCCTCTCAGCCTGGCGCTCCAGGCTCCCCGTTCAAATGTTTTGACGCTTTGAGTATAGATTAACTCGCCGAAAAAGTCAAATTTCCACTCACCTCACCCTACGCTTCCACTCATCCTTCAGCTGCAACTCGCGCGGACTCTCACCCGAGGGCAGCGCCAAAAAATCGCTCATCAGGCGGTTGAACTTGCTGCCCTCTTCCAGCATGGGAAAGTGTCCCGATTGCTCAAATGAAACCGCGTGCATCTGGGCAGGCATCTCAACCAGCTGCTCCAACGGCAAGGGCTGCACCGCCGGGTCCTTTTCGCCGTTGACCATTAAACAGGCCGTGGACATCTTTCGCCACAACTGGGCCAGTGGTAAGCTGCCCATATCCTGCAATGTGATACGCAGAGCAGCAGCGTCCGTCTTAGGCGCGTCTGCGCGCACCGCCTCGGAGATGCCGTTGCGCCCCAGCAGCCACTCTGCCAGCTCAAGTGGCGCTGCGCTACGCAGGCGCGCATTGACCAGCCCAACCTCCCCCGGAAACCCCACCACCATCACCCTGTCCACCGCCTGGGGGTGGCGCTGCGCGTAGAGGAGCGCCAGCACCGCACCAAGCCCGTGCCCGATAACCGCCGTCTTCATAATGCCCATTTGCTCCAGGAAGCGCTCCAGCAGTTGGAGCTGCTGCTCGATGGGATAATTAAGCCGGTTTTTGGAGGAATCGCCAAAGCCCCACAGATCCAGCGCGTAAGCGCGGAAGGACGTGGAGGCTGCCTGCATCACGGGTATCCAGTAACGCCACGAGCCCACCCAGCCGTGCAAAAAGATGACCGGACGCCCGCGCCCCAGCACCTCGTAATGCACAATTTCCCGTTCCAGCAGAATGGCGCTCATCAGCCTGTTATCCTTTACCGTACTTCTCCAACAACTCCTTCACCTTTTCTGTCAACTCCATTGGGCCAAACGGTTTTAGCAGGTATTCTGTGGCCCCGGCGGCCAGCCCGGCCTGGATCTCGGAATCCTGTCCTTTAGCCGAGAGGAATACCACCGGAATTTCCTTCACCCGCGGGTCAGCTTTGAGCTTCTCGCAGGCTTCATACCCGGTCATCTGGGGCATGCGCACATCCATGAGAATCAAATCCGGCATCTCCAGGGGCGCGGCCCGTACAGCTTCAGCCCCATTGACCACCGCCACCACCTCATGACCGGCAAAGCGCAGGGTAAACGCCACCAGGTCGCGGATATCGGGTTCATCTTCAGCAATTAAAATCTTAGCCATTCTTTATCCCTCCGGTTGTTTGACCGGTATTGTGAATGAAAAAACGCTGCCTTTGCCTGGCTCACCACTGCTGGTGAACCAGATGCGGCCGTGGTGCATTTCAATCATTATTTTGGAAATAGCCAGGCCCAATCCTGTGCCAGCCGTCGCCAGCACCAGCGGGTCTTCACCGCGGAAGAAGCGCTCAAAGATGCGTTTTTGCGCTTTTGGCGGGATGCCAATTCCTGTATCCGCCACGTCAACCTGCACCTCCCCATCCATTGTCTCCAGCCGAACCGTCACCTGACCGTTGGGCGGGGTGTAGTTGTAGCCGTTGCTCACCAGGTTGCTCAACACCTGGCGAATACGCAGCGCATCACCCTCCACCTCCACCAGGTGAGCGGGAGCCTCAAGTTTAAAAGCCATGACCTTGTTCTCTTCTTTGGAGCGGCGCTGGGCCTCCACAATCACTTCTTCGGCAATCTGTCTCAGGTTCACCAGCTTGAAGTTGAGCACCACCCGCCCGGCCTCGATGCGTGAGACGTCCAGCAGGTCACCCACCAGGCCGTTGAGCCGCTCTGTATTGCTCTTGACGATGCCCAGGAAGTGTTTTTGCTGGGCGCTCAACTCACCCGCCGCACCCATCAGCATAATTTCAACGTAACCTTTGATGGAAGTCATCGGCGTGCGTAGTTCATGGCTCACGTTGGCCACAAATTCGGATTTCAGCCGGTCCACCTGCACCTCGTGGGTGATATCCCGGAAGATGGTGACGGTCGCCAGGAACTTTCCCCGGTAAATCACCGCCGCCAGGTTAATCGCCACCACCCTTCCATTCTCCAGCTCCAGCCGCTCGGAATAACTCTCGCCCGGGCTGTAAGCCGCAGGGTTTTCAGACCACTGGCGGATGGTTTGCATCCACACCTGGCTGGCTTTCCCAAAAATTCCGCTGAACTGGTCGAGCGGCCTGTCCACCACCTCGGCGGCGCTCAAGCCCAGGATGCGCTCCGCGGAGTCGTTGAACAGGGTAATCTTATTCTCCGTATCTGTCACCAGAACGCCGTCCGCCACCGATTCGAGAATGGCGCGAGAGCGGCTGGCTTCCATCTGCTGCTGGCGGAGCATCCCGCCCAAATTCTCCGCCTGGTCGCGGATTAATGTAAACAGTTCGGCGTTATTCAGGGCAATCGCCATCTGCCGCGCCGTGGCATCCACCACCGTGCCCAGTTCAGCAATGAACACGCCCGGCTGGCGGTGGAAGAGCAGCAAGGCCCCCAGCACTTCCTCGCCCAGCACCAGCGGAACGGCCAGAACGCTGTGGTACACCGGCAGGTTATTCGCATCCACCTTCCAGCGGTTATCCGTCACCACATCATCCGTCAGCGCCTGGGTGCGCCGCCGGATGACCCACCGGGCAACATCCTTTTCCAGCGAGGGTCTTCCCTCCACCTGCTCACCCGCCAGTTCCTCACCGGCTTTGTGCACCTTAACGCTCTGCGAAAGGATAATCAGGCTCTGCTCCGCGCCAACCGACTCGTTGAGGACCGCTAACGCCCGGCTGAGCACCAGGTCAATTTCCAGGCTAGCCGAAAGCTCGGTGATGATTTTGAGCAGCGTCTGGGTTTTGTTGTGCTCGCGGCGCAATTCAGCGGTGCGCTCTTCAACCCGGCCTTCCAGTTCGCGGGTGAGGCGGTGCGTTTCAGCATACAGGCGGGCGTTTTGCAACCCCAGCGCCGTCTGCTGCGCCAGAGAAAGCGCCAGCGCCTGGTCTTCTGCCGCAAACGCGCCAGAGGTATCAATATTATCCAGCACCAGCACACCCAGGCAATCTCCGCCACCAATCAATGGCACCGCCAGGCTGCAAACCGGCAGCCGTCCGCCAGTTGCCCGGCGGTAACGCATCAAATCCTCAGCGGAAAGGTTATAATCCTGCCTGAAGGTCACATCACCCATCTCCGCGGCTCCCAACTGGAACACCCTGGCTGGCAAGGATGGATTCTGCCCGCTGAACGCGAAACGAACGCTCTTCAGGCTTTCCGACTCCACAAAACCCTGCGCTGCCTGCGGGGCCAGGCTGCCGGTGGTTTCATCCCACAGCGCCACCCAGCCTCGCTGCGCCTGCGGGATGGCTTTTAGCGCCGTATCAACCAGGGCGTTGAGGATGCTCTGCGCATCCTGGATGCCCAGCCGGCGGGTGAATTCCAGCAGCAGGTTCACTTCACGCAACCGCTCTTCGGTTTCGTTCATCAATAGCGAGTTCTGCGTGCTGATGGAAACCTGCCTGGCAAACTGCGTAAGAATTTGCCGGTCATCCTCGCTGAACGGGGGCATTGGGTTGGTATCCAGCGCCAGCAACCCCGCCAGCCTTCCTTTTCCCATCTGGATGGGCAGTGCAATGAAGCTGCGTGCGCCCAGCGTGGTCAGCAGAGGCGACCGGCCCCACTCGGGGTCGTTTTCCAGGTTGGCGCTCAGGATAATGCGTCCATCCTGCAGCACCTGCCTCAGCGGGTTGCGCTGCCCGAACAAAGCTTCAGGATTGGCTCCCGCGGACAGGCTCCCCACGGTGCCCACCAGGCGCGGACCGCCGCTCGTATTTTCGGCAATCAGCGCCAAACGCAAATTGAGCCGTTCCAGTAGGGTGTGAGCCACTGTTTTCAACAATGTGCCAAAATCCGCCTGGCCAGCAGCCTGCTCGGCCATTTCCAGGCCCGCCTGCACCCGCTCCAGACGGGTGGTCAGGTGCGCCAGGGCACTGCGCTGATCTGCATTTTGCCGCCCCAGTTCAGAAAGCTCCTCCACCGCCCGCTGCGCACGTTCCTGCTCGCCGCGCAACAGGTTCAACTGGCCCTTCAGCACTGAGAATTGGTTGTGGTTCTCAATCAAAACACAAGCCTGGGCGGCAAACAATTCCAGCGCTTCCAGGGTAGCGCGGTCAGGCCGCCGCCCATCGGAAGGCGCATCCAGGCTGATTAGCCCCAGGGGAGCCCCTGTGCCGTCATACAGCGGCACGAGCAGAAAATCATCGGCATCCCAGGCATCCTGCGATCCCGCCTCAGATGAAGGCACCACCGCCAGGGTGTGCACATCCTCCGGGATCAACGGCTGCCGGTCAGCAGGAATAAAAAACACATTCCCCAGTTGGAACTCTGGCAGCAGCAGTTTTTTCAGGCTGTTCCAGGGCTGCGCGTGATCTCGCAATTCTTCCCAGGTTTTCCCATCCAGCCCCAACCCGTGAACGCGCTGCAGCAGCCCCGTCCGAGGGTTGTACAGGCTGCTCAACACCACCGTGAAGGGCGTCGCCTCGCGGATGGCCTGAGCCACCACAGCCAGCACTTCTTGAACCGGCAGTTCTGACCGCAAGGTCTTAACCAGCGTCAGCAGCTTGCCAAGCGTATCCAGCTCGCGTTTGAGCAGGGCGCTGCGCTTAGTTTGTTCCTCAAACTGAAAAGCATTCGCCAGCGCCACTGCCGCCTGCGAAGCCAGCGACTGGGCAATTTCCACAGCGGAAATATCAAAATGGTCAGGGCGCTTGCTGTGCAACAGCATTAACCCGGCCGGGCGCTTCTGGTAAATGACTGGCACAATCAGGATGGAGGCAATTTGCTCATGCGGCAGGTGAACGGTGGCCTGGGCTGTATCCGGAATAATCTCCGGCGAACCACGCGCAATGACGCCCTTTTCAACCTCGCCCAGGCGCTTCGGCGGCGCATCGCCAACATAAAGCTGCATTTCCGGCTCATCCTCCGGCGAGCGGTCCAGGTTGAATAGCATCAACGTGCCGCAGTCAGCCTGGGTGGTGCGCAGGGCTTCATCAAATACCATCTGAACAAGATAGTTTAAATCCAGCGAGGTGCTCAACTCACGACTGATGCGCGTCAGCGCCGTCAACTGGTTCACCTGGCGGCGCAGGCTCTCGTCAGTCTGCGCGCTCAGGTAACTCTGTTCCACCACGCCCGCCAGCTGCCCGGATGCCGTGGCAACCACCTGCACATCCGCCTGGTCAAAGGCATTGGGGGTCTGGCTCCCCAGCCAGATTTCGCCAATGCCCTCATCCCGCACCACCATCGGCACAACCACCGCTGAAGCGATGTTCCAGCCGCGAGCGATGCGCAGGTAATATGGGATGACCGGCGTTCCGCCTTCCAGTTCGGCAATCACCAGGGCATGATTGGTGCCAGTGACCGTGAAATGGTACTGAGGGTCTTCCACGGAAAGGTCAACCACGCTGGAAGTGCCCTCAATGGATCTTCCGTAAATAGACTCGCGCTGCAGGCGCAGCTCACCATGCTGCTTATCCAGCAAAAATACGCCCGCAGCATCCGCGCCCAGCAGCCGGGCCAGTTCCTGCAGGGCGTACTTAAGAATTTCACCAATATTGGCCGAGGAAGAAGCCAACGCGGAAATGCGCCGCAGCGCTTCTGCCCGCTGCGCCCGCTGGCGTGCCTGGCGTACCAGGGTGGCATTCTCGATAATCGGCGCCGCCTGGTTGCTGATAATCATCAAAAGGTGCAACTCATCCTGAGTAAACACCGTGCTGCCGTCTTTATGGTTGGAAACCTGCAAATACCCCAACATGCGCCCGCTCGAATTGAGCGGGATGAGCGCGGTATCCCTCAGGCTGGCTGCGCTGGCTAAAAAGCTCAACCCCAGCCGCTCCCACTCCGGTGATTCAGCCGCGTTTTCAGCCAGGATCACATCCTGGTTGAGCAGCGCCTGTTCAGCCGGGCTGTTAGCCGGGATCGGCACGCGGTAAACTTCCAAAAATTGCTGGGGCAGACCCTGGAAAGGTTCTTGCCCTTCCAGGCGGCGCGTAGCGTCGTTATAGAGGATGAATCCCAGGATTTCAACATTAACCAGCGGTGATATGCTCTCTACCAGGCGGGCAAACATGCTTTTCGGGTCACGCACCACGCCAATGGCCTGGGTGAGTTGCGCCAGGCTGAGCAGTTCCGCAGTGCGGCGCTGCTCTTTGCGGTAGCGTAGGGCATTGTTCACCGCCAGCGCCGCCTGGTTGGAAAGTATAACCAGCAGCGCCAGGTCGTCCTCCTGGAAGGCATCCCGGTTCACCGAGCCAACCCCCAGCGTGCCAACCAGGGTGTTACCCACCAGCAAGGGCACTCCAACAAATGCGCGCAGCCCCGCCGCTGTCCGGTCGCGGCTTTCTGTCAGGTTCGGGTGATTCTCAAGGCTGGGGATGAGCAGCGGCTTGCGCTCTCGCGCCAGCTCCGCCGCCAGCCCCTGAGCGCTCTTGCCCTGTTCCTTCAGCGCCTCCAGGGGGCGCTCCGTGCCCGGCGGGCCAATAAACCGGAAGGGTGATAAAGTCTCGCTCTCCTCGTTCCAGATGCCAATCTCAAAGAAATCAGCAGATATGAACTTCTCAACGCTGTGGTGCACAGCCCTCAAGGTAGCCTCAAAATCCAGGCTGCCACTCATTGCCGCCGAAAGCTCAGTAAAGAGTTGTAAATTTTGCGCGGCTGGCTGGTAAAGAGGGTCTTCCAGGCCGGTGGTTTTCTCGTCGTAACGCAGAGTGACCGCCATCAATGGCGCCGGTTCCACCGCCACGCGGTAGGAGGTAACCACCACTACCCTGCCCTCGATGAAAAAGCGCGCCTGGCCCTCGCCAGCGCAAAGCGCCAGGAACGGCTCGCTCGGGCGCATCTTGCGCGCCAGTCGCTCCAGGTCGGGTTCCTCACTGGGGACCAGGCCAAAAATCTCGCGCGCCCGTGGGTTGAGCGTCGCAACACTGCCCCCTTCACGGATGGTGAGCAAGCCGTCAGGCTGGTCGGTTTGAGCAGAGGCTGTCGAATCCAACGCAGATGGAACTGTCCGCTGCAACCCCGGCAGCAGGCGTAGCATTAATCGCGTCAGCAGGAAGAAGAACAACCCTACCGCGATTAAGATCCCAGCCAGGCTTAGAACATCACCCTGAGTCATGCTTCTCCAGCAGTCCTAACGGGCGGTCAAACCATCCTGGCGGCGCTCTTCCGCCGCCAATTCGGTGATCTCGCGAATATCGGCAAAAATGTGGGTTTGAGGAGTGACCACGCCAATCGCCATGGTCATCATGGGGGTCTTCACCATCGCCCCAGTCTCATCCGGCGCCATGATAAAGCCCTGCTGGCGGTCCATAAAGTTGTAATGCGAGAGCACCTCCTCGGCAAAGCGCTTCTTCAGTTCCGCCTTCATCAGTTGGGCCGCCTCAACCGAGGTAATCACCACAAAGTTATCACCACCTACATGCCCCAGAAAATCATTCTGCCCGCCAAATTTATCCACCACCTCGCCCAGCATCATGGCAGTGAAGCGCAGCACGTCGTTGCCAGCCAAAAAGCCGTACACATCTTTGAAGGCGTCATAATTGTTCAGGCGGATATCCATAAACGCCCAGTCTGAGACGCGAATGATGCGCCTCAACTGGTCCTCAATCAGGCGGCCTGAGGGCAAACCCGATTGCGGGTCGGTCAGGCTTTCCCGTTCGGAGCGGGCAAAGGCATTCTGCACGTAATACTTAAGTTCCTCAATATCAAAGGGCTTGGTGATGTAGTTATCCGCGCCCAGTTCCAGCCCCTTTAATTTATCGCTGCGCTCATCCTTCTGAGTCAGGAAAATCACCGGGATGTGACTGGTGCGGGTGTTCATGCGCAGGTTGCGGCACACTTCATATCCGTCAATATCCGGCAACATGATATCCAGAATAATCAGGTGCGGCATCACCTGCCTGGTTTTTTCAAGCGCCTCCATGCCGCGATAGGCATAATCCACATCATACCCCTGCCCCGAGAAGTAAATCCTGAGCATGGTAGAAATATCCTGGTCATCTTCCACAATTAGCAGCCGCGCTTTTCCCATAAGTCTCTCCTTATCCAATCATTTTGATCTTGTTCGCTCCCGGCAGATACCGCGCACTACCAGGTTTCGTCCGTCACTTCTCCGGGCCGCGGATAAAGCCGGCGGTGCAGGTTGGCAGCGGTGAAGCGATAATGGTCGCTATCCTCGATATAAATATCCTTATCCACCACCCGGCGCTCTTTTGATGAGACCAGCACCACATCCGATTCAATCATGCGGGCCGGGTAAATAATGAGCCCGGCACCGATGCGGCAGTTGTGCCCCACGCACCCGCCCAGCACCGGCCGGTTGGAAAGTTTAAGCTGCCCATTGGAATCGCGCGCCTTGATGGGTGCTGAAACCAGGTTGAAATCGGTGAAGGTATTCCCCGCGCCAATGAAACTGTTTCGCCCCACCACGCACATCTGCAGGCAGGTGTTCTGCGCCACCATGCTGTTATCCATGATGGTGGTCATGAACATCGAAGCTCTGAAGGGCAAAAACGTACCGTCTCCCACCACGCTCAACATCAGTTGGCAACCCTGCGAGACGTTGACGTTATCCCCGATGATGCAGTTTTCAATCACCGCGCCAGCTCCCACGGTGACGTTATCGCCAATGGTCGTCGGCCCGTGGATGATAGCAGAGGGATCGATGACACAGTTGCGCCCGATCTTCACCACGCCGGAAGATTCAAGCAATTGCTTGCCTTCATACAGCGCGCAACCCAGAATGCTCAGCTTAAAGAGCACGTCGCGGTTCAGGCGATCTTCAAACCGCGCGCCGCGGCCAAACAGACCAAAGACCGTATCTGCAATAAAAATATGCACCCAGGTATCAATCGCAATCAGGCTGCGCAGTGGAACCTGGTACACCAGGTCGCCTCCATCGCTGGCCATGTAGGTGGGTACGTGGTAATACCCAATTTCCTTCGAGAGCAAATCAATCACCAGCGGTTCCGCTCCGGGTTGCGGGCCGTTGGGGTAATACCACAAATCCGCAAGGTACTTCTCGCCATCAGGCGTGTAAGAGACGGAAAGGGGCAGGCAATGCTCCCTGAAAGCCGGGTCATTGCAAGAAAAAGCAGCCCGCGCCGGCGTACCTCGAGAAACCGCCGCTCTGATAAACGCCCGGATGTACGGTTCATCGAACCACAGGTTATCCGCCACAACAATACACGCCTCGCGGGTTTGCGGCAGCCGGGCGCCGGGCGGCAGCTCCAGCTCGTGCCGGGTGTAAGGAGCCAGTAAATCGCGCTGGTTCAACCACAGAGGTTTGTTTTGAATGCGCAGGTCTCTGGCCGGTTCATTGAACGGCGCTACGGAACGTTTATTCTGCAGGATGATCTTTAACATGACTGCGGCTCAATCCAGTGGTTGCTTATCGATTTGCAGGATGCAGGCCGGGTGCCCTGTCGCACCGCACTCCACCTCCCAAACCGAGTAAACCCGGCCCATGCTCACCCAGGTCATGAACTCCTGCAGCAGGCCAACCGTGAAGGAGCACAGGCTCTCCTCCGCTGAGCGCTGGTAGCAAAATGGACAATCCTGCACCTGCCACAACCATTTGGTTTCCAGGTCTGCCAGGGTTACAGGCGTATCCATCAAAATTGAAAATTGCTTTGCCATCGCCTCCAACCCCATCTTGATGCGGGCAGGGGCAGGCATCAGGCGGAATTGGTGATCGGTGATGCCCATCGGCACGCCGTACTGCAGCAAAACGTGCTTAAGGCAGGCGCGTCCGGTGCGCATCAAAATCCCGCAGCCTCCTCGCACCCCGTACATATCCTCCAGCGCGCGCTGGATGAGCACCAGGTCGCGGAAGACGGGTTTGCTGGCGCGTTCATCCAGCATCCGCAACTGGCCTGTGTCGGTCATCCGGGCGAGGTTGGTGATGGCATAGACGCCGGTGCGCCCGATCACCTCTTCCACCCCGTCCAGAACGGTGCGTCCCAACCAGCTTGCGCAGCGAAATTCGTCTCGTTCTGGCATGGTTTATCCGGGTTTGAGCGGGCTATCCAGAAAGTCTTTCAGCTTATCCATGCAGGCTTTCGGCTCGTCCATCATGATAAAATGCCCCGACTGCGCGAAGCGCTCAATACGGGCATGCGGCACGCCCTGCTGCAGAGGCTGCCACTGCCGGGGGTGGACAATAATATCCCGGTCGCCGTACATGCCCATCACCGGGACCGTGATTTTGTGCAAATCGGGCCGCAGGTCGGTCTTTCGCAGTGTGGAGATGCTGATGAGGAACGATTCCAGCGTTGTCTTGGAAAGGTCGCGATCCATCATATCCGAGAAGCGCGGCGCCTTACTGATGAGGGGCGAATAGACGCGCATGCCCATGCGAAACAATGGAAAGAAAGAGAACAGCAACCAGGCAATCGGCCTCAGCCCGGCTAATTTCAGCATCGGCGCCAGCGAGGAACCGTGAATTGGCGACCCAATCACGGTCACCTTTTGCACCCGCGCCGGGTAGCGCATGGCAACCGAAAGGCTGACCGTGCCTCCCATGCTGTGCCCCACCAGCGGCGCGCTGATGATCCCCATCTTTTCCATGAACTGGTCCACCATGCCAATGAAATCGTTCACCTGGTAGGTGTTCAGCTTGCGACCCGATTCGCCAAAGCCCCAAAAATCCAGCGCATACGTGCGGTAGTACTGCCCCAGGAAAGCCATCGTCTCCTGCCACAGCCCCCAGGAACCCAACCAGCCATGCAGTAAAATTACGGGCTTACCTCGCCCGTAAACTTCATAGTGCAGGATGCCATGGTCAGTGGTAATCGAAGACACAGTTTGCTCGCCTCAGCGCAAATTTACGCGCCCGTCTTATCCATCTCTGCCAGGATGCTGTACAGCAGTTCCAGCAGAACATTCTTGACCGTGCCTTTTTTGGTTGCCGTGCACTTCAACAGCTTGATTTGAGGGTCAAGCCGCAGGGCAACCTGCATATCTTCCAGGTCCCAGGCATCAGGACGGTCCTGTTTGTTGGCCGCCACCACGTAAGGCGTCGGCGCATACGCCCTGAAGGTCTCCAAAATGCCGCGCGCCTCACGGAAAGTCTCAGGGCGGGTGCTGTCCACCATCACAATAAATCCCAACATGCCTTCAGACAGGATTTCCCACATGAAGTCAAAGCGGCGCTGCCCGGGGGTGCCAAACAGATACAGCACCAGTTCGTCGTCCACCGTAATGCGGCCAAAATCCATCGCCACCGTGGTCGATTCCTTAATCTTTTCAGCTTCCGAGCTAATCTTCCGTTCGGTCGAGACCACATCAATCTCGCTGACGGAGCGGATGAACTCGGTTTTCCCTGAATTGAATGGCCCTGTGACAACAATTTTGACCGTTTGCATGCTGCAAAGTCCTTAGGTAGATTTAAATCGAGCGAATACGCGCAATCAGGCGGTTGACCAAACCGCGCTGTTCCTCGCGATTGGTGGTGGGGAACATGCGGTTATTCACCGCAACCGGGGCGCCGCCCGGGCGAACAATTTCAACCAGGCCGGCCTGCAGCAACCCATAGACC
Source organism: uncultured Anaerolineaceae bacterium (assembly GCA_964453035.1). Classification (GTDB taxonomy): domain Bacteria; phylum Chloroflexota; class Anaerolineae; order Anaerolineales; family Anaerolineaceae; genus CAYVOX01. The sequence goes on along the minus strand of CAYVOX010000044.1, from coordinate 4,014 downwards.
ACCCGGCGGATTTCCAATTCATTCAGGCGGGTAGCTTTGGCAATTTGCCGCATGGAGTTTTTGGGATTGACGTAAGAGACCACGCGCCACTCTTCAACGCTCAAATTGATGGCTTTCAGGTTGGTGCCGGGCCGGTCGGTGAACTTGAGCGCCATATCCAGGCTGGGAATTTCCTCCTGGAGTTGCTCCCACTCCCGCAACTGGCGCGAGCCTTCGATAATCAGGTTCTCCAGGTCCAGCCGGACGGAAATCTTATCCTCAGGCGGGGGCTGGTCGGGCTCAAAATGGAAAAATCCCTCAACCCAGGTGAACAACCTGCGGATCACGTTGATAAAGTAAACCTGGATACTGGTAAGGATATCCTCCTGGCTGACGTACCCGGCGTTAATCAGCAGCAGCCCCAGTTCCTTATCTGTCATTCGGGCTGCGCGCTCGCGCAGGATGCGGTACTGGCTGACGGAAATTTTATTATTGCGCTGCAAAATCGCCGCCAGGCTGTTTTCCTCACGGCTTAAATACACATACGCCAGTTTACCCTCGCGAAAGTGAATATGCACCGCATCGCTGGGGCTTTCAATGACCAGCACCCCGGTCTTATGCGCAAGGTTAACCAGGTTGAGCAGTTGTGTAATGGTGAAATCGCGTAAATTACCCTTTAAAGCCATTTGGATGCTCAGCAATCAGGATGAGGTATGTCACAAAAATTATACATGTAAGGGGGGGGCGCGTCAATTAACACACCTGTCAGTTTGCCTCACCTTTCAAAACCGTGAAGTCACCTCACCCCTCCGCCCCGGCCCTCCTCAGCCCGAAAATTTTTCCAGCCGCGGGGCGGTAACAGGTATAATTATGCCTATGCCCGATCTTACTCACACCCTGCAGGCAAACGATCCGGGGTTTCACAAAATCATCGCGGAAGCCTGGGGCATTGAGCTTGCCGCTACTGAACCTCACGCGCTGGTCACTGAACTGGTCCTCGCCCTGCGCAGCCCCCAGCTCTTCCAGGAAATGATGGAAATATTGCCGCAGACGGCTGCTGAAGCGCTGCATGCCCTGTTTGCCAGCGAAGGTCGCCTGCCCTGGGCTGCCTTCTGCCGCAGGTTTGGCGAATTACGCGCGGTTGGCGCAGGCCGCCGCGACCGCGAACGCCCTGACCTCCACCCCATTTCCACCACCGAGATCCTCTGGTACCGCGCCCTGATTGGCAAAGCCTTCATGAATTTGCCACCCGAGCCCCAGGAATACGCCTACATCCCGGATGAATTCCTGGCGCTTCTGCAACCCGCCGTGCAGGTAATCAGTTCCCCGGTGGGCCGGCCCGCCTCCCCCGCTGAAATCGCCCACCACCAGCCCGTCACAGATAACATCCTCGACCACGCCTGCACCTTGCTGGCAGCCCTACGCCTGGGAATGCAATTGCCCCTGCCCGAATGCGTGGGCTGGCCTATCCCCTGCGCCTACCTGCTGGCGCTGCTGCACGCTGCTGGGCTGGTGGATGCCGAAGGCATGCCCCAGGCCGAGCGCGCCAGGGTTTTTCTGGAAGCGCCTCGCGCCGAGGCGCTAGCCATGCTGACCCAGGGGTGGCTGAGCAGCCCCGTGGTTAACGACCTGCGCTTTGTCTCGCACCTCCAGTTTGAGGGAGACTGGCAAAACCACCCCCTGGAGACCCGCGCTCACCTGATGGATTGGCTCAGCCAGATCCCTCAAGATACCTGGTGGAGTCTTTCTGCATTCATCGCGGGGGTCAAAGAGCGCTATCCTGATTTTCAACGCCCCGCGGGCGATTACGATTCCTGGTTTATCCGCTCCACCCTCACCAACAGCTACCTGCGGGGGTTTTCCTCCTGGGATGAGGTGGATGGAGCCCTGCTGGGCTTCTTAATCACCGGTGCATTGCACTGGCTCGGTTTTGTGGACCTGGCCTGCGCCGACCCGGCAGGCGCGCCAACCGCTTTCAGGTTCTCAGCCTGGGCGCAGGCGCTCTGGCACAGCCAGCCGCCGGAAGGGCTACCAGAAGAAAAAGCCCAATTGCGCGTATCGGGTTCTGCCCGGGTGCGCGTACCAGCCCTGGCGCCGCGCTCGGTGCGCTACCAGGTGGCCCGTTTCTGCCAGTGGGAGAGCAGCAGTGAGGAAGAGTACCTCTACCATCTCACACCCGCTTCGCTCGAACGCGCCCGCCTCCAGGGGCTCAAGCCTGCCCATCTCACCGCCCTCCTGCGGCGGCACGGCGCCCATCCTGTGCCCCCCTCCCTGCTCCAGAGCCTGGAACACTGGGAAAAGTTCGGCGCCCAGGCCAGCCTGGGTCAGGTATGCCTGTTGCGCGTAACCGCGCCGGAAATCCTGGCTGCGCTGCGTAAAACCCGCGCCAGCCGCTTCCTCGGCGAACTTCTCAGCCCCACCGCGGTACTCATTCGCAAGGGGGGAGAAGAAGCCGTCCTCGACGCCCTGGCTGAGATCGGCTATCTGGCCGAAGCCGTACTGGATGTATAATCGATGTAGAAACACAATTCCCCTTTCTGAGGTGAGCATGTCAACCAAATTAGAATGGATCCAACAGGAGCTTAGTTCGCTCAAGGAAGCCGGGCTGCTGGCACGCATCCGCACCATCTCATCGCCGCAGGGCGCCTGGCTGGTGGTGGATGGCAAGCGCGTGTTGAATTTCTGCTCCAACAATTACCTGGGGCTGGCCAACCACCCCAAAATGGTCGAAGCGGTGCTGGCTGCCGTTAAAAAATACGGCGTTGGCCCGGGCGCAGTGCGCACCATCGCCGGAACGATGGATTTACACCTGGAGTTGGAACGTCGCCTGGCTGCATTCAAAGGTGCTGAAGCCGCCATTTCCTTCCAATCTGGTTTTGCGGCCAACCTGGCCACCATCGGCGCACTCATCAGCAAGGACGACGTCATCTTCTCCGACGAACTTAACCACGCCAGCATCATTGATGGCTGCCGCGTTTCCGGCGGGCGCATCGTGCGCTTTGCCCACGCCGACCCCTCAGACCTGGAGCGCGTTATCAAGGAAAACCAGGGCACATATCGCAAAGCGCTCATCATTTCTGATGGCGTCTTCAGCATGGATGGCGACATGGCCCCGCTGGATGCGCTGCAGCAAATTGCCGCCGCGCACGATATCATCCTCATGGTGGATGATGCCCACGGTGAAGGCGTGGTGGGACGCGGCGGGCGCGGCATTGTGGATCATTTTGGCTTACACGGCAAAGTGGATGTGGAGGTCGGCACCTTCTCCAAAGCCTTTGGCGTCATGGGCGGGGCGGTCACCGGCAATGCCCTGGTCATCGATTGGCTGCGCCAGCGTGGTCGGCCCTTCCTCTTCTCCTCCGCTGTCACCCCCGCTGATGCCGCTGCCTGCATCGCCGCCATTGATATCCTGGAAAGCTCCACCGAACTGGTTGACCGTCTGTGGGAAAATGCCCGCTATTTCAAAACCGAAATGAAGCGCCTCGGCTTTGACACCGGCGTTTCCACCACCCCCATCACCCCGGTGATGCTCGGCGAAGCACCCCTTGCCCAGCAATTTAGCCGGGAACTCTATGAAGAAAACGTGTTTGCTATGCCGCTGGGCTTCCCCACCGTGCCAAAGGGCAAGGCGCGCATCCGCGTCATGATTTCAGCCACCCACTCCAGAGAGGACCTTGACCTCAGTCTTTCTGCGTTCGCCAGGGTTGGCCGCAGGCTGGGCGTCATCCATTAACCTAAAAGCAACAAGAGCCGGGGCGCGCCTGAATGCGTGCCCTGGCTCTTGTTAATCAATTTTCTTGTGGGACGGCTTTAGCCGTCCTTTTATTTTTCGGCTTCTTCCTTCGTCTCTTTAACCTCAAACGGGTCATAGGTGGGATGGTTACCCGCCCAGACGCAGGTGGGTTTATCAAACCAGATACATTCACTGGCATGAGAGCAACGGTGCGCCATGACGCGCTCAATCATATCGGGCATCACGTCAGATGGATACAGCATTTCCACCTCTAATGCCACTTCTTTTCCAACCCGTTCGCA
>CAYVOX010000043.1:0-21891 GCA_964453035.1 uncultured Anaerolineaceae bacterium | reverse complement strand
TGCTGTGGGGTGTAATTGGATGTCGCTGCCGGGACTTGAATATACCCTTAATGACCTGGTTAAGGTTAACTTCGCCAAAGTGTTTGACGTTGCGTTCCACGAATATGAAGCATCCGATTTTAGCACGACCGCTGAATTATACAAACTATTCTTCCAGCACTTAACCAGAGCGGTGGAGGTGCTTAAACTGGGGATCGATTTCCATTTTCAACACCAGTACAAGAACGCTCCTGAATTGATTCTTAATCTGGTCAGTCATGGGCCAATTGAAAAAGGGCTGGATGCCTCACACGGCGGTGTAGATTATTACAACATTGCAATTGATGGCGCTGGCCTGGCAACGGTTGCTGATTCCCTGGCTTCCCTGGAGCAGCGCGTAGAAGTAGATAAGGCCTTGACCTGGAAGCAAGTTAAGCAGGCGGTTGAAGGGAACTTTGAGGGACCGGAGGGCGCTCGTATTCGCAGCATCCTTTCTTCGGTGAAGAAATACGGTTACGGCGGCTCCCTGGGAGATAAGTGGGCGTTGCAGATCTCACAGGACTTTACCAACCTGGTGACCGGGTCGCGAACACCGGACGGGTACCTGACCATTCCAGGGCTTTTCTCGTGGGCTAATACGGTACCGTTTGGCAGGGCGGTTGGAGCTACTCCCAATGGGCGTTTGAGGGGCGAACCGATCTCTCACGGCGCCAATCCCAATCCCGGATTCCGCACAGATGGCGCCTTCACCGCGATGGCCAATGCTATTGCCTCGGTGCAGCCTGGCTTTGGAAATACCGCTCCCTTCCAGCTGGAACTCAACCCGACTCTCGTCAATACCGATAGCGCTATCGATAACGTCGGCGCGGTGATTAAAACCCACTTTGATCTTGGGGGTACACTGGTCAATATTAATGTGGTTGATGCCGAACAGATTCGCGAGGCAAATAAGGACCCGATGAAATACCCCAATTTGATCGTGCGCGTAACCGGTTTCTCGGCTTATTTTGCTGCCCTCTCACCGCCCTTTCGAAAGCTGGTGGTGGATCGTATTGTCAATGACCGTTGATTAATGACCTGTGCAAACAGGAATCCGTTTGGTTTTGATTTTACAGGTATGGCTTCAGCATAGGTTTGCGACTCTTCAAGAAGTCGTTAATTGAGCCCTGCTCTCCCTACCTGCACGCAAGGCGCCCTTAATACCGGGACATTTCCTGGACAGTGCACATAAAAACTCTCGCAGGCTGCCTTTCCAACCTTAACAAATTCCTGGTGCAATTGGTGCAATTGCTAAAAAACCAGGTGGATTTTATGCATAAAATACCCCTTTTGGACGCCAAAATGGCTATTTTGGCCCCGTTTTTGGACAAAAAACACCCTTTAAACGCCCTGGACGACCCCCATTGAAACTTTTAATCAATGGGTTCAGGGCACCCATGAGGGTGTGTTATTCGAGTCCCTGGTCGGTCACCAAATATGGCGGGGGCTAAATGCCGTAAACCCCACGAGAGTCTGCTAACAGGTCTTTTTGACGCAGGCACGGCGGTGAGCGGATGATAAAGTCAAAACGCCGCGCAGCTTAAAAAGTGATCCCCCAACCGATTGAGGGGGGCAACCGGCAGGGGGATCTTCAATATTGTAGCAGATTATCCCTAAAAAGCAATATTTTCCAGGGGTAATTTTTCAACTCTTTTGATTAATTCTCAAGGCAGCAGTTGCAGCGGCAGCGCACTGACAAAAATCAGGCCACCGTCGCGCGCGGAGCTATCGTACACCACCAGCCACGCTGCAGTCCTCTCTTTGACCTTATACGCCAGTTGAATCGAGAACGGCCCCTGCTTGGGCGCATCCGCAGCTTTGACGACCGCCGAAGCGCGCACAATCACATTACCTGCCGTGCCGCAAACCGGGTCCGCCTTGCCGCTGCCGCCCGCCCCGCACAGTGCCAGCGAAAACTGGTTCTCAAACAGCGGTCCGCCCATCCCCTCCACCAGCAGCTTGCCGCCGCTCACCTCGGCATTAATCAGCGGGCGTGTCACCCGGATAAGGTCCGGCGCGGTTTTGGCGGTGAGCACTTCCGCCTTGCCACCGGCGGGGCGCAGCGTTACCTCCACGCTCGCCAGGTGCAGGATACCGCCGTGCGCCGGTGAGGTGTCATAAACGACAATCCGCCCGGCCTGCTCTTTGCTCACGTTGAAGGCCAGCTCAACGCTGAACGCGCCGCGCTGTCCCATCTCCGCCTGGATGGTGGTGGGCTTGAGAGCCAGCTGCTTGCCCACGGAATCATACACCACGACCACCAGGTTCTGCTCAAAGGTGCTGCCGGAATCACCGCTCACCCTGACGGGCGAAACCACCTTCGACCCCGCGCCCGGGCTGGAAATTTGAATGAAAGCAGGCGGGGCAGAGGCAGAGGTGGGGCTGGAAGGCGGCCTGGTCATCGCGGCGACCGTCCGGGTGGGGGTGGTGTTCGGCGGGGCAGATGTCGGCGAGAGCACCACCACGCGCGGCGAACTGGTGGGCGCGGCTGCCGGGGCCGTTGGCGTGGGCAGCGGCGCAGGCGTGGCAGGCGCCAGGCAGCCGCTGAGCGCCAGCGCCAGCAAACAAAACGCAATCCAGGAGCGTTTGAGGTTCATGCCTATTATTGTAGCACCGCCGTCAAGCGCCTATTGGCGCCACACCCGCGCCTGCCCCAGCAGCCCCCACGGTTGCACCACGTATTCCGGGGTATAGGTCTGGTCGGTGCGGCGGAAGGAGCGCCAGTCGGTCCATTCCTCGCGTCCGGCAGCCAGGTGCAGCGGGCCGAGCATGTTGCGCGGGCTGCCCACCACCTCGATCTCCAGCGCGTTCTGCCCCGCTTTGAGCCAGCCAGTCAGTTCCAGCCCGTTGGCAGATTGCCAGGGGATGTGCCCGGCCAGGGCGCCGTTGACGCGCACCGCCACATCCACCGCGCTCACCTGCCCCAGCCAGAGCGCCGCGCGCTGCCCCTCAACATGAGGCAAACTGGCGTGATAAATCATGCTGCCCGCATAGTGCAGGTAACCCTGGGCGGTCCAGTCGCCAAAATGCAGGGCGGCGGGCTCGGTGGTGATAGCGCGCTCCAGTGAAACGCCAAAATCACCCAGCAGGTAGCAGTCTTCCAGCTCCATGTAGCTGGTGTAGGCGCAGCTCAGGGTGAGGTGGTTACGCCCGGTGCGCAGCGGCGGCAGGGGCACGCGGTGGAAGGCGCGGTCGAGGTACCAGCCGTCCACCTGCGCGGGCACACCTTGCCCGTTGAGCGCAATTGTGAAAGCCTGTGCCCCTTCCAGCAGCAGATAGACCGGTCCGGCGGGCACATCCCGCACCTGGAAGGCAAAACGCAACTCCAGCGGGGCGCCGTCGGCGGGGTGCGGCTGGAGCGCCCACTTGTAACGCTGCGGCAGGCCGTTGTAGTAGTTCTGGCGCATCCCCAGCCGCTCGCGCGCCTGGCTCTGCGCGCGCCACACGTCCATCTCTGCCGAAAAGTCCCCCCCGCCCAGCCGGTACTGGCACTTATCCAGGGTCAACACATTGGGATCGGTGCGCGTGAAGGCGCAGGTGGGGCCGATGTAGAAATTGGGATCCTTAAAGTGGCGGTCAAAGGGCAGCCTGCCGGGCGCTTCCAGGCGCGGGGCAGTGATGCAGGGCTGAGTTGAGGGATCAACCAGGAACAGGCGCGAGGCAGCCGGGGCAAAATGGGTTTCAAAATGCAGCTTGCCGTCTTTTCGCTCTACCGCCACCGGCCAGGTGCGACCGCTCAGCGCGTCCCACTCCTCCAGGCAGCCGCTGCCCTCCAGTGAGATATTGACATCCAGGGTGTTGTGCCGGTCGCCATTGACGATAAAATAGGCCTGCCTGCCGTCCTCAAACCGGCGCTGCATGTAGAGCAGGCTGGCAGCCTGCTGCCCCTGCCGGGTGGTGAGCGAAACGCGCCAGGCCAGGCGGTTTTCCAGGGCGGCGTTGAGCGCATTGGGGTTGGAAAGCACCGTCACGCCGGGGCGGCGCCACAGGTTGGGCAGTTGAGCATCAGGCACAGCTTCTACCTGGTTGGGCGGGGGGTCAAAAGCAATCACCGCACCACCTGCCGCGATAAATTCCTCCAGCAAGGCGCAGGTGGAACGCAACAGGGTACGGGTGTGCGGCGGGATGATGACCAATTTATAGGGCGCGCGGCCCACAAAAAGCGTGTTCCCTTCCAGATGGGCGCCGGATGCCATGATCTGCTCATCGCCAAAGTCAAAATCATAGTGGGTGGCCAGCACGGCGCGGGCAAAATCGTTGAGGCGCTCGCCGTATTCATCCACCGCCTGGATGGACTCCGGCCCCTCGCCGAGCATGGCCCAGGCGCTGGTCACCGGGTGCAGCACCAGCACATCGCGCACGGCCTGGCCTTCACTCATCACGCGCCCGATGCGCGCAAAGTAATCCTCAACCAGGGCGTTGTACTGCCACCAGGTGGTGTTGTAATTGAAGGCGGGCGGGTAATCGCGCTTGCGGCAACCGCGCAGCGAATAGAGCGCCAGGTGCTGGCAGCGCAGGTTCACCCCCAGCACATACTGCCAGTCGCCCACCCATTTCTGGCCCTCAAAGGTGAACTCCCAGCCGGTGCAGCCGTACGTCTCGGAAAGCACCCGCTGCCGGCCAAACTGGCTGGCCACGCTGGAGCACTGCTTGATGGTGAGGAACTCATGGTTCTGCTCGGTGAGCATATCAATGCCGGGCACCTGCTGGTAGCGGTAATGCGGCATCACCGCCCCACCATGCAAAATGGCGCGTCCCAGGTCGTTTTCGTAAAGGTAATGCCCGGTGAAGGCCAGGCCGTGTGCCTCGCACCATTCGCCCAGCTGCTTTGAATAAGCCTCGGTAAAGCGCTCGCTGACCGTCCACCAGTAATCATGGCGCGTTTTGGCGGCGAATTCGCCCTCATAAAACAACCAGGGCAGCACGTCGAGCAGATCGTAGCCGCGCCGCGCCAGGAACAACTGCGGCAGGGCATCCGTCCAGGGTAATTTGCGCACCCCTTCCGCGCCGCGCAGGGCAAACACGTTGGGCTCATCGGTGAAAATTCCCGGAACTGCCCCGCCGATATTCTCGCGTACCGCGTTGTAATACGCCCGGTAGGTAATATCCAGAAACGCCGCGACTGCCTCCGGGTTGAGATTGTCGCTGTAGGTATCGTCGTTGAACCACTCGCCGGGGTCCGAAACCCGCCGGCGGAAGATGAGCAGCGTCTCGCCCGCTCTGGCGGCATCCGGCTGCAGCAGCCGGCGCGCGGAGAGCAGCCGCCCGCCATCCATCACCGCCGCAAAAACTGCCAGCAGGCCGCCAGCCTGCGCGGGGAAGGCCTCAGCCTGTTCAAGGGTGAGCATCTTGGCGCGGAAGTCATCCCCGCCGCGCGCGGGAACCAGCCCGCCCGCCGTGCCGGAGGGCCAGCGGTCTTCATCGTACAGCCAGGCGTGCAGTCCTTCCTCACGCGCGGCTTGCACCACCGCGCGGATGCAGGCCATCCATTCCGGCCCCATGTAAACCGTTTCCAGGCCTTCGCGCGAGTGCATGAAGAACCCGCCCATGCCGTGAGCTTTCATATCGCGCGCCTGGCGCACCAGTTCAGCGGGGTCCAGGCGGTCATTCCATGACCAGAACGGCGCCCCGCGAAAAGCTGCAGGGGGGTTGGCAAAATCACGGCGAAGCTGTTGCATGATCTGGCTCCTGAGTGAGAAAATCAGAGCTGCTGGATAAAAACGCGGTGGTACATGAGGATGCTGCCGGTAACAGCCACATTGTATGAGGCGCGGCGCACCGCCTCAAGGTAAACCAGCGCGTTGCACTGCGCCAGCACCGCGGGCGGCAGGCCGGAACTCTCCGCGCCCAGCAGGTAGATGGCCTGCGCCGGGTGGTTGAATTGCGCCAGGGGCACGGCGTTGGGCATGAGTTCCACCCCCACCAGCTGCGCGCCCTGCGGGCGGGCGGCAAGCAGCTCTTCAAAAGTGGTAAAGCAGCGCAGCGGGATGCTCAATTCCGCGCTGGAGGTATCCGAGGTCTGGTGCTTGTAGGGTTTGCCGATGGTGAAAATGCCAGCGGCGCCCAGCTGGAATGCCGAGCGCCACAGGGTGCCGATGTTGAGGCCGTTGCGCGGGTGGTAGATGCCAATTTCAAAGTAGGACAAGCTCACCTCCCCGTCAGGCAATTGGGATAAGGTTAGTTCTGCTGCTGGTTAATATCTCACCTGACCGCTTTCCATACCGCTTCAAAAGCCTGGACGAACGTAATATTGCGCACGGGCCAGGCAAACTGCATGGTGGTCGGATCCTTGAAATTGTGCTGGGTGTTGGTCAGGTGAAAGCCGTCTTCTAGCAGGCCGTGGTTGGGCAGGGCGTTGGCTGCCCGCCAGAAGTTCCACAGCGGGATGTCGTAATCAAAGGCCACGCGTGCTACCGAGAGGTTGATGGCATGGTCTTTTTCGAGGTTGTCCGCCTTGGTCGCCAGGATGGGCAGCGCGCCGCGCGCAATCACGTACTCCACAATCTGGCGCAGGTAGCCTTCGTACAGGTTGGTGGGGCGCTCGGTGGGCCACGTTTCCATGCTGATGACCACAATCGAGGGATTCCAGATGCGGAATTCGCAATCCAGCGGGGTTTCGGTGGGTTTGCACAGCTTCTGGTCGGAATTCATGGTGCCGAGCACTGAAGCCACGTTGAAGCCGGTGCGCACCGCCATGCTCACCCGCCCCCAGTTGCCCTCAAAGGCTTTGATGGTGGGTAGCAGGTTTTTGTAGGGTGTGCCGCCCAGGCGGGCATCCGGGTCGTCTTCAAACAGGCCCAGGAAGTACTGGCGGATGACCTGGCAATCCCCAATCTTGGAGAAATGCTGCGGATTGTTGCCGCGTTTGAGCCCGGCCTGGTAGATAGCCCGGGCGCGCTCGCTGACGGTGGGGATAATGGGCCACTGCTGCCATTTTTCGGGCGGGAGCTGGTTGGCGCGCAGCGGCTGAACGGAAATCTTCATCGCCGCTCCCGCGCGCGGGATGTAGGCGGTCATCATCTGCTTGAAGAACGCGCCGCTCACCAGGCTGATGGGCCTGGCAGGGCCAGAATCGGTCGGTTGAGGGGCCAGCGGCAGGGCGGTGGGCTCGGGCGCTGGCGTGGGTTGGGAGGATGGGGCCGGGGTGGCCTGGGCCGGTTGGGCAGGCAGGCCGGTTTGAGGAATGAAGGGATTGTTACTGACCAGCACTGCCACAATCAGCGCGGAAACCACCACCATTAAAGCCGCCACCACAGGTATTGCGCGGTTCATTGGATAAATCTCCTTTCATGTAGCCTGCGGGCTGGCAGCCCGCGGTGGCATAATTGGAGCGTTGCATTAAGCACGCCACATCTTCCTGCGCGGCTCCCTCCCAGGGCTGCGCCAGGTGAATAACATTAAACGCATTATACCGGATTAGAAAGAATTTTGCGCCCCTCACCCACCAAAGGCTGTACCGTCAGAGCAGGCGGCCCAGTTCCGTTGCCAGGCGGTCAATTTGCTCCGCGCTGTGGCTGGCAAAGATGGCAATACGCAGCGCGCCGCCCACCGGCGTTGAGGAATAATTGCGCACGTGCGCCACGCAGATATCGCGCTCAAACAGCCCATCCTTCAGGCGGGCCAGGTCCACACCCGGACGGGCTCCCAGGCACAGGATGGGCACGCGCGAATCCTCCAGCGCCCAGCCCAGGGTGCGCAGGTTGCTGCGGGCGCGTGCTACGTTGGTCCACAACTGCTGGCGCAACTGCGGTTCGGCGCGGGCAATGGCTAAGGCGCAGGCGGAAGCGGCTGCCACCGGCAAAGGCGGTGGGCTGGCGCCAACCGTGACGCGCGTGTTGCGTTCAAGTTCGCCCAATAACTCAGCCGGTCCACTGACGATACCGCCATACCCGCCCAGCGCCTTGCTGAGCGTGCCGCTGGTCACCCATTGGCCTGCCGCCACCTGAAGCTCATCCGGCGTGCCGCGCCCGTGCAGGCCAATGGCACCCACCGCGTGGGCGTCATCCAGCCCCACCCAGCCTTCGAAGGGGGCAACCGCCTCCAGCAGGCCCGCCAGCGGAGCCATCTCGCCGGAGATGGGGAAAACGCCGTCGCTGAGCACCAGCGGGCGCTCGCCGGGGCGTAATTCAGCTTTCAGTTGCTGCTGCAGGTGGTTAACATCCCGGTGGCGGAAGCCCACCACCGGCTTGTTGGCGGCGCGGGCGCCATCCCACACCGAAAAATGCGATCCATCGTCAATGAAAATGCGCTCGCAGCGCTGGCGCAGTCCCTGGGCCAGCACCGCCGCACCCAGGTAGCCGGTAGAGAAGTACAGCACGCTTTGCGCGTCAAAAAAGGCACGCAACTGGCTTTCCAGTTCGTCGTAAATGGAATGCTCGCCGTACCCGCCGCGCGAAGTGGCGGTGCTCAGCCCGTAGCGCTGAAGCGCCTCAACGGCGGCCTGCAGCACGCGCGGGTGGCTTTGCAGCCCCAGGTAGCCGGTGCCGGAGAAGTAATCCCGCTGGCGACCGGCAATCATCACCCGCGAGCCAACCGGGGATTGTAAGCTGAAATCGGGCATAGTGCGGCTAAGGGACGAAGGTGGCGGCGCCGACGAAGGACTGGCGCAGGTGCTCCACCTGCTGCACGTCGTCAATATACACGCCGTTGCGGCTGCGAGAGGAGTGGATGATTTTCCACTCGCCCAGGCTGATGCCAACGTGCGTGACGGATAGTTTGGGAGAGGCATCGCCGAAGAACAGCAGGTCGCCGGGCTGGTAGGGCGGCTCGATTTTACGGCCCGCGGCGTACTGCATATCGGCATCGCGCGGCAGGGTGATGCCCGCCAACCGGTAGAGCAGTTGGGCGTAGCCGGAGCAATCAATGCCGTGCGCCGAGGTGCCGCCCCACAGGTAGGGCACGCCCATCCAGCGCGGGGCATCCCGCATCAACTGGGCGCGGATGAGCTCCGGCGCGCTGGGCGCAAAATCAATGGTGCGCAGCTCGTTCATCTTCATATATCCCCATACGTGCGCATCCACCTCAGCCCAATCTCCATGAGCCGAAACCACCTGAACACCCGTCCCGCCGACCAGGCGGCTGGTGAGCGGGCTATCGCAGCGCGGCTCAGAAAAGAGCGCGGCGATGGTGGCTTTGACCAGGTAGTTGGGGTGCGCCGCCGGCAGTTCGCTGAGGTAGGGGCGGTACATCCAGCCCAGGTAGCCATCCGCCTGGCGGATGCGCACCCAGCGCTGCTCTTCCTCCAGCACTTCAACCTGCGTGCCGTAGGTGTTCTGGCTGAGCATTTCCGCCAGCCAGGAAGGCTCGGCGTGCAGGCTGGTGAGGTTGGTGGCAACCGTCAGGTGCAGCGGGTTGGGCTTGCGCAGCACCTTCACGCCGGAATCATCCAGTTGCAGCCCGGGGATGCGCTCGCTGACTGCATGGCGCAAGGTTTCCAGGTTTTGCCCTTCCAGCACCCGGCCTGAGAGGGCAGCCCACTGCCCCTCGCCGGATTCGAGTTTAACGTCAAATAGATGCAGGCGGCGGTCGGAAAATTGCGCCGCCAATTCCTTAAGCAGGGCTTCCATTTCTTCAATCATGATTTTTGGCTCCAAGGGGCTACAGTCCGTCGTTTTTGATGACGCCGATCCCGGGCCGGTCTGGCAGGTTGAGGGTGGCGAATTCGTCGATTTTAATGCCGATAAACGGGTCGTTGCTGATGAGCAGGGGCGCGTCGAGGTCCAGCCATTCGGCCAGGCCCGAGAGATGCGCCATGGCAGTGACGCCGATGGAGGTTTCGATCATGCAGCCCAGCATCACGCGCAGCCCCAGCAGGTGAGCGCGGCGCAGCACGCGCACCGCCGGTGCCAACCCGCCCACTTTCATCAGCTTGAGGTTGATGCCCTTCACGCCCACCGCTGCCAGGCGGTCCACATCTTCCAGGGTCAGCAGCGATTCATCCGCGACGACCGGGATGGAGGTGCGCGCCTGCACCAACCCCAGGCCCTCGATATCCTCTTTGGCCAGCGGCTGCTCAATCATCTCCAGGTTGAACTTTTCCAGCTTACGGACGTGCTCAAAGGCTTCTTCGCGCGTCCAGCCGGCATTGGCGTCCACCCGCAGGCGGGCATCCGGGCGAGCGCGGCGGATGGCATCCAACCGGGAGATATCATCCTCGCTGCCGAGCTTAACCTTGATGACCGGGTAGCGCGGGATGGCCAGCGCCTGGCGGGCCATTTCCTGCGGGGTATCAATGGCGATGGTGAAGCTGGTGGGCTTGGGCGCCGGGCGCGGCAAGCCCAGCAGGGCAAACAACGGAATACGGCGCTGGCGGGCGATGCGGTCATGCAGGGCCAGGTCCAGCGCGCAGCGCGCCGGGGCGGGACCTTCCGCGCCCACCCAGGCCGGGATCTCGGCGGGGTCATCCGGGAAGGGCAGGGTTCGGCTGGCAGCGGCCTGCCAGCAGTCGAACATGGATTTGTCGGAGATGTGGTAGTAACCGGGGATGGTGCCCTCCCCCCAGCCGGAATCTCCGGTCAGGCGCAGCCAGTGCGCGGTGCGGGTCTCATCCACGCCGTAGGAGAGGCGGAAGGGGTTGCGCAGTTTGAGGGTGATGGGTTCCCAGGTGAGGGTGGGCATGCGAGCGGTTACCTTCTTCTGTGGAAGGATTGTAACATAAACTTTGTACATAGAAATTGATAATTGCTGGTGAGTTTTTGAATTATCGGGGATAAATAAGGATTTGTTGTGGATGATATCCCTCAACCTGGCAGGTCAGATCCTTCCACGGCTCTCTACGCCTGTCATGCTGAGGGCAGCTTCATCGCCCGACACCGCACCTGCGGTGGGTGCAGGTGAGCATCTTACCCCTGATATGCCGTTCATCACACCTGAAACACACCGGCATTACCACACCATTAGCTCCTGCGCGATCCCCGCGGGTAGAGGGATCTGTCAGGCATCAAGAAAACTAACAGGTCTTTTCGGCGAGGGTGCTTTGACCCGCTCCCGCCCGCCACCCGCCGTTGACATCTCCCCCGTTGTGCGGTATCCTTAACCCCGCTCCGGGTGGGACCGGCGCGGCAGAAACCACCGAACCCCGCCAGGTCCGAGAGGAAGCAACGGTAAGGAGGCCCTTCTGGGCGCCGCCGGAAAACCTGCTCGGAGCATTTTACTGGCTGCTCACTTACCCATGCAAACACCCCCCGTCTGTAGCTACGAAGGCTCCGATTACCAGTCCTCCTTCTGGGATCAGGGCAACCGCGCCTATGAAGACGCCGTCGAAGGCGTGGCCCTCTCCCGCCTGCTGCCCCGGCAAGGCCGCCGCCTGCTCGAACTGGGCGCCGGCGCAGGGCGCAACACCCCCCGCTACCACGGCTTTGAGCAGGTCGTCCTGCTGGATTACTCCCGCACCCAGTTGCTGCAGGCCCGCGAGCGCCTGGGCAGCAGCCTGCGTTACATCTACGTAGCCGCGGATATTTACCACCTGCCCTTCACCCCCGGCCTCTTCGACTGCGCCACCATGATCCGCACCCTGCACCACATGGCGGATGCCCGTAAAGCGCTCGACCAGGCCCGCCAGGTGCTTCAAAACGGCGCGGCCTTCATCCTGGAATTTGCCAACAAGCAAAACCTCAAGTCCATCCTGCGTTATGCCCTGCGCAGGCAGCCCTGGAACCCATTCACCCCCGAACCGGTTGAGTTTGCCCCGCTTAATTTTGACTTTCACCCCGCCACCGTGCGCACCTGGCTCAAGCTGAGCGGCTTTGCCGTGGAGCGCCAGCTCACCGTCTCGCATTTCCGCATTGGCTGGCTCAAGCGCCACCTGCCCCTCAAATTACTCGTTGCCATGGATTCGCTCGCCCAGTTCACCGGTGACGCCTGGCAGCTCAGCCCCAGCGTGTTTGTGCGCTCGCGCGCCGTCGGCGCTGCCGCCCCGCAGGCTGCCCTCCAGGGCGCCTTCTTCCGCTGCCCGGCCTGCGCCGCGGAACTGGCCGATACCCCCCCGCTGCTCACCTGCAGCGCCTGCGGTAAAACCTACCCGGTGGAAGACGGAATTTATGATTTCCGCCTGGACGCAGCCTGAAGCATCCCCCTTTGTGACACAACTCATCCCGGGGAATTAAATCGTCAACGCCCCCCGCAGCGTGGTCACCGCCTGCCCGGCGATGAGCACCCGCTCGCCCGCCAGGGTCACGCGCAGGTCGCCGCCGCGTTTGGAAACCTGCCGCGCCCTGAAGCTCAGCTTGCCCATCTTCGCCGCCCAGAACGGCGCCAGCGTGCAGTGCACTGAGCCCGTCACCGGGTCTTCATTCACCCCCATGCGCGGCGCAAAGAAGCGCGAGACGAAGTCCGTCTCCGCATCGCCTGCCCTGCTGGTAACGCACGCCGCCCGCGTCGCCTCAACCGCGTACAGGCGCGCAAAATCCGGCGCGGCTGCCCGTACCGCGACCTCATCTGCCAGTTCCAGCACATAAGTGCTCTTGTGCGTCCCGCGAGAAAGCACCACCCCCACCGGTTGCACTCCCAGCGCCTCCACCAGCCCTACGGGCGGTTCAGCCGGCTCAAAATCGCGCGCCGGGAAGTCCAGCTCGATCCACCCATCGCGCTGATTAGCCTTGAGCAGCCCCGAGAGGGTGTCGAAGCGCGCGGTCTCATCCGCTGCCAGTGCCCCGCTCTCCCACAGGATGTGCGCGGAGGCCAGCGTGGCGTGCCCGCACAGGCTCACTTCCACCGCCGGCGTGAACCAGCGCAGCCGCCAGCCTTCGCCCTCCGGCAGCAGAAAGGCCGTCTCGGAGAGATTCATCTCCGCCGCCACGCGCTGCATCCAGGCATCCTCGCGAGGAGCATCCAGCAGGCACACTGCGGCCGGGTTGCCGCTGCCAGGGCGGGTGGTGAAAGCATCAGCAAAATACAGCGCCAGCGTCATAGTCATCCTCCAGATTGAGATTTTCCCCACTCATTATAAACCTCCATTCTCGGTTAAAATAACCTCACCATGAGCATATGGCAGAAAATCAACCGCTGGCAGGTCTGGCTGGCATTGGTGTTGGGAATTGGCGCCGCCTTGCGCCTGGCGCTCTACTTCACCTATCCCCCCGGCATCTACAGCGACACCGGTGGCTACCGGCGGCTGGCTGAGGCGGCCCTGCGCGGCTGGCGCGATTACGACGGCACCCGCCCGCCCGGTTACCCGTTGCTGATGGCCCTGGTCGGCCCCGATTCTGCCGTGTACCTCGCCCAGTTGCTGCTGGGGCTGGCTGCCACCGCTCTGTTTTTCTGGATTGGTTGGCGGCTGGCGGGCAGCCCGTTTTTTGGCGCTGCCACCGCCCTGGCGCACACCCTCAACCTGGGGCAGCTCTTTTTTGAGGCCAACCTGCTCAGCGAATCGCCCACCACCTTCTGGCTGGCGCTGCTGCTGGCGGTGATGATCCCTGCGGCGCAAAAAGGTGGTCGCTGGCAATGGCTGGCCTGGCTGGGGGTGGGCCTGTGCGCCGCCCTGGCGGGGCTCACCCGCTCCCTCTTCCTCTTCATGCCTGCCTGGGCGGCCCTCTTCCTGGCGGCGCTGCAGCCCACCTGGCGCGCGCGTCTTTCCGCCCTGCTGCTGGCGCTGCTGCCGGCGGCGCTGCTGGTGGGCGCGTGGGTTAACTTTATGAACACCCGCTACGCCATCTTCGGCATCACCACCATGACCGGCTACCACCTGGTGCAGCACACCGGCGATTACTTTGAGTTCGTCCCCGAAAGCGATGCCCCCCTGCGCGATACCTTCCTTAAATTCCGCGATGAGAAGATTGCCCGCACCGGCACATCCGCCAACGCCATCTGGGATGCCGTGCCCGAGATGATGCAGGTCACCGGGTTGGATTTTCACGCCCTCTCCAACCGCCTCACGCAGCTTTCGGTTCAGCTCATCCTGGCGCATCCCCAGCGGTATCTGGCCAACGCCGCCGAAGGCTGGTGGTTGTTCTGGCGCGCCCCCGTGTACTGGAAGCCCGAAGCCTCAGGCTCCCTGCGCCTGCCCCTCGAAGCCCTGGTGCTGACCGAGCGCGCCGCCCTTTTTACCGCCAATTTGCTCTTTTTGGTCAGCACGCTGCTGGCGCTGGCCTGGCGTCGCTGGCGCGCCTGGCTCAAACCCACCCCCATGTGGGTGTTCATCCTCTCAACCGTGTGGCTCACCTCCATCCTGCAAACCCTGCCCGATCACGGCGACAATCCGCGCTTCCTCATCCCCCTGCAGAGCTGGGTGGTGCTGTGGGCGCTGTGGTTGGGATGGCGCTGGCTGCAAGGCAGGGTTAAACCCTCCGGCGCCAGTTAACCGCCGCCTTCCCCGCCTGCGGGGATATCATCCCCGGCCTTTCGGGGATATCATCCCCTGTTTTTGGGGATACAATAATCTCAAAGGAGCGCTCCCTTGCGCAACCGTCTCATCTTCTCCCTGCTCTCCGCTCTTTTGCTCGGCGCTGCCGTCTCGGCCCTCTCCACCGGCGCGGATTTCTGGCGCGGCTGGTTGGCGGCCTCCCTGCTGGCCTTCCTGGCTGTGTTGGCCCTCTCCAGCGCCTGGAAGTGGGCGGGCGGCGGGCGCGGCCTGGCGCTGATGGTGGCGCTGGCCTTCCTGCTGCGCCTGGGGGTGGGCATCGGCGCTTCGCTGGCGGTGCAGACCTACGGCTACGATGAGAAAGTGCAAAAGGCGGGTTACCTCTTCTCGGATGCCTACACCCGCGACCTGGACGCCTGGTCCCTGGCGCAGAGCGATAAGCCCGTGTGGAGCAGCTTCCAGCAGGATTTCGTCTCCGACCAGTACGGCGGCGCCATTGCCCTCTCCACCCTCATCTACCGCGCCCTCAGCCCCGACGCCCACCGCCGCTTCCTCATCCTCATCCTCACCGCTGCCCTGCCTGCCCTCGGCTTGCCCTTCTTCTGGCAGGCGCTGCGCCGCCGCTGGGATGCCCCCCTGGCAAACCTGGCGGGCTGGCTGATGGCGCTCTACCCCGAGGGGATTTTGCTCGGCGCGGCCCAGTTGCGCGAGCCTTTTCTCATCGGCCTGGCCTGCATCGCCTTCTGGGCGGTGTTTGCCTGGCGCAACCGCAAATGGCAGGCGGCGCTCAGCTTCACCGCTGCCATCCTGCTCATGGCGCTCTTCTCCTGGCGCGTGGCGGCGGCTGTGCTGGGCATTTTAATCATCTGCTTCTGGCTGGAATACCTCGACGACCTGCCCTCAAAGCGCTGGCGAACGCTCGGTTGGGTGGGGCTTGCCGCTGCCGCGCTGGCAGTTGCCGCGCTCAGCTACGGCTGGATGGCATCCGCCTCCACCTGGGATGCCGCCCTCACCCAGTCCGGCTCGGGCTGGATGCAAAAAATCATCAAAGAGATTGGCGAAGGCCTGCGCGTGCCCTTTATGACCGTTTACGGGCTGGCCCAGCCGGTGCTGCCCGCCATCCTGGTGGATGACGCCGCCCCGGTCTGGAAGGTGATCGGCCTGCTGCGCGCCGGCGGCTGGTATGCCCTGGCACCGTTCCTGCTCTATGCCATTTTTGCCGCGCTCAAAGCCCTGCCCGCGCGCGACCGGCGCCTGCTGGTGGGGGCTGCGGCCTCCGTTGTGCTCTGGCTGCTCATCTCCTCCGCTCGCGCCGGCGGCGACCAGTGGGATAACCCCCGCTACCGCATGATTTTCTTCCCCTGGATGGCGCTGCTCGTCTCCTGGGGCTGGTACTGGGCCAAAAAGACCTCCACTATCTGGCTCAAAATCTGGATTGGCGCTGAACTCATCTTCCTGGCCTTCTTCACCAGCTGGTACATCAGCCGTTACACCGGTTTGCTCGGCAGGCTGCCCTTCTGGGTGATGGTCGGCGCCATCCTGGCGCTCAGCGCCCTGCTGATGGCGCTGGGGTGGTGGTGGCAGCAGCGCCGCCGGGGAGTTTCCACCCGCCAGGCGCTCGCCAACGCCCGCGCCTGGCTCACAACCTTCCTGCAGCTCAAACCCCCGGCCCCCGCGCCAGTTTCTCGGCGCGTCAACCGCTGGGATTGGCTGGCTGCCGCCCTCTTTTTGGCCTTTGCTGTGCTCTACTTCCTCGGGAGGCTGCAGGGCAACTTCCCCATCGTCTTGCTCAGCGGTGACGCCTCCAACATTGCCAGTTACGCCGCCGCGCGCAACGATCCCCAGCTTTTCACCGGTGATCCCGCCCTGGGGGATTCCAACGCTGCCGGCGTGTATGCCACTCTGCACATTCCGCTGCTGCAGGCCGTTGCCGCCGCCGCCGGTGATTACGGCCTGGCTTTCACCTGGCTGCTGCTGCCGCACATCTTCCTCCACCTGCTCGGCTACTACATCCTGGGCCGCGCGCTGTTTAAATCACGATTGTGGGCTTTTGTCTTTGCCTGGCTGAGCGCCATGATGGTGATTGACGTGGGCCTCGGCGAGTTCTGGGGCCTGTGGCGCGATGCCCTGCCCCGCTTCACGTTCCAGGCGCTGCTGCCCTACCTGCTGACCCTCGCTCTGCACTGGAAAGACACCCCTACCCGCTGGCCCTGGCTGATGCTGCTGGCGGGCGCCCTGGTGTATGCCCATCCCATCAGCGCCCCCACCTGGGGCTTTGCCATCTGGCTGGGGCTGTGGTTGTGCCTGCCCCCCGCCTGGACGTGGCGGCGGCGCATCCTCACCATGCTGGCCCTGGGGATCCTCTTCGTCCTCATGCTCATGCCCTTCGCCGTCAATTACTTCTCTTACCAGGCCTCATCGCAGCCCGCTGACCTGGCTGCCGTGCGCGCCATCCTTGAAAAATACTACCCCGCCGACTTGCTCAACCCGCCCGCAGCCCTGGCCGCCTTTGTGCTGGCCATGAGCAAGAATCTGCTCATCCCCGTGGCTTTGCTCGGACTGGCCGCCGCCTGGTTTCTGCTGCGCGGGCAGCGCCAGGCGCTTAAACTGGTGCTCGTCTGGGCGGCGGGCATTGCCGCCGTCACCCTGCTCATCCCCTCCCTCGAGCGCCTCATCGAGCAAGCGCTGCACATCCTGCCCCTTGAGACCGAACTGACCCGCGGTATCCGCTACTTTGTGCCCCTTTTGCTCATCTTCTGGGTGTGGCCCTTTGCCCTGTTCATTCCCCGCCTGAACCAGCCCGCCGCTGCGCGCGTTTTTATGGCGCTTGGCCTGCTGCTGGCGCTCTTCTGGTCCGCCACCCACAACCCCGATGGGCGCCGCCTGCTGGCTGCCACCAGCTGCCTGGCGCGCGGGCAGTTGGTCTGCGAGACTGACCGCCAGACCGACGGCATGCTGCTGGCTCTGCGCGATCAAACCCCGCCCGGAACCTGCGTCTTCAACTTCAACGAGGACCCGCGCTTCAACTCCAACACCCTCATGGTGCGCTACGCCGCCCTGCGCCCCATGGTTTATACCATTCGCGATCACGGCATCCTCTCTTACGCCAACCGCGCCGCCCTGCCCACCTGGCTGAACACCACCCTCCAGGTTGAAGAACTGCAAACCCTCACCAGCGCCGCACTGCGCCTGGAGCGCCTCATCCCGCTGGCAAAAAGCCTGGGCGCGGAGGTGCTGGTGGTTGATTTTAAGCTCAGCGAGAAGTTAATCGCCGCCTACCCCGTGGATCTTGTCTTTAAAAACGAAACCTACACCATCCTCAACCTGCGCAATCCGGATAGTTGCAGAAAGTGAGCTGCTCCCATGCTGCGTAAAAATCACCTGCGCGAACTGCTCAAAGCCAATAAACCCAGCCTGGGCACCCGCCTTTTTTTTGGCCTGCCCTCCCAGGTGGAACTGGTGGGCCAGGCTGGCGCCTTTGATTACGTGGAATTCCTGGCCGAATACGCCCCCTTTGACCTGCACCAGCTCGATAACCTGGCACGGGCCGTGGAACTCTTTCCCAACTTCTCCGCCATGGTCAAGATTCCGCAGGACCTGCGCGGTCACCTTGCCGCGCGCGCTCTCGGCGCGGGCCTGCAGAACCTGCTCTTTGCCGATATTCGCACCCCGCAGGATGCCCTGGAGTGCGTGCGCGCCGTGCGCCCCGAAGTGCCCGGGCAGGACGGTCAGCGCGGGGTGGGCATGGGGCGCGATGTGGGCCACGTGCTGGAGGTCGGCAGCCCCTTCTTCGTCCAGTCGGCAACGGAATCGGTCATCGCCCTCATGATTGAAAAGAAAGAGGCAGTGGAGAACCTTGAAGCCATCCTTGCCGTCAACGGCGTGGATATGGTGCAGTTCGGCCCCGCCGATTACTCCGTCAGCATCGGCCTGGCCGGGCAGCGCCAGAATCACCCCGCCGTGGCTGAAGCCGAGCGCTACGTCATCCAGACCGCGCTCAAAAAGGGCATCCACCCCCGCGTGGAACTGCGCGAAGCGGCCGGTTTTGAGCCCTACCTGGAACTGGGCGTGCGCCACTTCAACATCGGCCTCGATCTGCGCATCCTGTACGCGTACTATCAGCAGCAGGGCGCCCGCATGCGGGCCACGCTCGATTCCTGACCTCAAAACTCATACCCCTTCCCAATCTTGACAAATCATCCATATTCACGGACAATTAATCCATGAATATGGACGAAGTTGCATCCTCAACCGCTCACCGCACCCTGCGCCTGGTGGAGGTGCTGTTGGCTCAACCGGCCGGCCTCACCATCGAGCAGTTGCTACCGCAGGTGGGCGGCTCGCGCAGTGCCCTGTACCTGCTGCTTAACCACCTCAAAGCGCTGGGCTACGTGGCGCAGGCGCAAAAACGCGGCCTTTACCAGCCCGGCCCGCGCGCCCTGGCCTGGCGCACGCCCCCGCCCGCCGTCCCCGTTGACCTCAACCTGGCCTACTACTACCTGCCCTACCAGCCCGAGCCGCGCCTGGACGTGCGCCCCTCCGCGCCCCTCTCCGATGAGCAACTCGGCACCTTCCTGCAGGGGCCGTGGGCAGCCCGCCTGGCCTGCCTGCGCCCGGATGGGCGCCCGCACGTCATCCCCGTCTGGCAGGAGTGGGACGGGCAAGCCTTCCTGGTGCTCGCCTGGCAGGGCTCGCAGTGGGCTGCCTACCTGCTGCGCGACCCGTCCGTCTCGCTCACCGTGGATGAGCCCTGGCCCCCCCTGCGCCGCGTCGTCTGCCGCGGACAGGCCCGCCCCATCCCTCCTGATGCGCTTGACCTGCCCGCCCTCGTGCAACGCCTGGCCCGCCGCTACCTCGGGCAGGTGCCGCCCGCCCTCGCCGCCCAGGTGCAGAGCGCCTTTCGCATCCAGCCCGAGACCCTGCGCGGCTGGCAGGGGCTGTGACCTGCCGTGCGCCTGCTGGCTGAGCATCTCTCCTTCGCTTACCCATCCCGCCCCCCGCAGGAGGCGCTTGCGGATCTCTCGCTGGAGGTGCCCTCCGGGCAGTTTGCCGCCGTCATTGGCCCCAGCGGATGCGGCAAATCCACCCTGCTGCGCCTGGCAGCAGGCCTGCTCACCCCCGCCTCCGGCTCGCTGACCCTCGATTCCGACACCCCCGCGCGGGTGGCTGCCAGCCGCCGCCTGGCCTGGATGGCGCAATCGCCCGCCCTGCTGCCCTGGCTCACTGCCGGGCAAAACATTGCCCTCGCGCAGCGCTTTCACCCCCCCGGCAGCCCAGCGCGCCTCACCCCGCTGCAGGCCCTGGCGCGCGTCGGCCTGTCAGATTCAGCCCACGCCTTCCCTCACCAGCTTTCCGGCGGCATGCAGCAGCGCGTGGCGTTGGCGCGCACCCTCAGCCAGGATGCTGCCCTGTGGCTGATGGATGAGCCTTTCGCCGCGCTGGATGAACTGACCCGTGAGCGCCTGGCTGCCGAACTGCTGGAACTGTGGCGCCCGCTGCGCCCCACCGTATTGTGGGTCACCCATAACATCCACGAGGCGCTGCGACTGGCTGATCGCGTCATCGTCCTCAGCCCCCGCCCCGCCCGCCTGGCGCTGGATTTACCCGTCACCCTGCCCCATCCGCGCCTCGAAGCGCACCCCGAGTTTCAACGCCTGCTGAGGCAACTGCGCGCGGCGCTGGGGCTGCCCCAGCCGGAGGAAGCATGATCCCGCCCGCCCGCCGCTCTGCCTGGATCGCTCTGCTCATCGTGCTGGTTTTCCTGGTGCTGTGGGAAGCCGGTGTTGCCCTGTTTCACACCCCCGTGTATATCCTGCCTGCCCCGCTGCGTGTGCTGCAAACGCTTTTGGCCAACGCCGCCATGTACGCTGAGGCCTCGCTGCTCACCCTCGGCGAAGCGCTGTTCGGCTTACTGCTCGGCCTGCTGGCGGGCGCCCTGCTGGCCAGTTTGCTCACCCTGCAACCCGGCCTGGAGGGCGGCGTGATGACCCTGGCCATCCTGCTCAAATCTACCCCTATGGTGGCCCTCGCCCCGCTGCTGACCCTGTGGCTCGGCTTCGGCGTGCTGCCCAAGATTCTCATCACCGCCCTGCTCACCTTCTTCCCCGTGCTGGTCAACACCCTCAGCGGCCTGCAGCAACCGGACCCTGCCCTGCTGGATCTCTTCCGCGCCTGGCGCGCCTCCCGCTGGCAGATTTTTCTGCGCCTGCGCCTGCCCTCTGCGCTGCCTTTCCTCTTTGCCGCGCTCAAAATCAGCGCGCCCCTTGCGCTGATTGGCGCGGTGGTGGCCGAATGGACCGGCGCCTCCGGCGGGCTGGGGCGCACCATGTGGCTGGCTTACGCCAACCTCAACCTGCCCTTCCTTTTTGGCGCCATCTTCATCCTGGCGGCCTGCGGCATGGCCTCTTACCAGTTGCTCGCCTGGCTGGAGCGCCGCGTTGTCTTCTGGGCGGGCGCCCGGCGGGATTCCGATGCCTGATTGGCGCCTTCTCTTCCCTGGACGAGGCCTGAGGGTGAGAATCATCCTGCTGCTGGCCCTGCTGCTGGCGGCCTGCGCGCCGCTTCCCACCCCCACCCCGGGCGCTCAGCCGCTTGAGCTGATCTTCATGCCGGGCTACAAGCCCCAGGCCAGCCTGCCCTTCGTGGGCGTCTATGTGGCCCTTGAGAAGGGCTTCTTCGCCGAGCAAGCCCTTACCGTCACCATTCAACCCTCGCCCGGGCAGGGACAGCACCTGCAGCTCACCGCCGCGGGCAAGGTTCAGGTCACCACGCAGGATGCCGCCGTCATGTTGCAGCGCCGCGCCGATCCCGGCTTGCCCCTGGTGGCTTTTGCCCTGCTCGGCCAAAAAGGGCAACAGGCCTTTGCCGCGTTGCAATCTTCCGGCATCCGCTCTGTGAAGGATTGGGAAGGACGCACGGTTGGCTATAAGGGCACCCCGCCGCCGGACCTGTTAGCCCTCATGGCTGCCGCCAGCGTTGATCAGAGCAAGGTGCGCCTGGTCAACGTTGGCTTTGATCCGCGCCTGCTGGCCGAGGGCAAGGTGGATGTGTACCCGGTGTTCAAATCCAACGAGCCCTACCTGCTGCGCGCCTGGGGTTACCCCGTGCAGTTGTGGGAAGCCGCCGATTTTAACGTCCCCACCCTCGGACTGGCCTACGTCACCAGCGAACAAACCCTGCGCCAGCAGCCCCAGGCCCTCACCCGCTTCCTGCGCGCCGCCCTGCAGGGCATCCGCTACGCCGAGCAGCACCGCGCCGAGGCTGTGGAGATCGTGATGAAATACGCCGGGCCTGAAACCGACCCCCTCCACATGCGCTTCATGCTGGATGCCGAGTTAGCCGACGCCGAATCGGACGTCACCCGCCAGTTTGGGCTGGGCTGGCAAACTGCGCAGCAGTGGCAGGCACTCGCTGGCATGCTCCAGCAGCACAACGCCCTCGGCGAGGTGGATATCTCCGCTGCCTTCACCACCCAGGTTCTGGAAAGCGCCCGCTAGCCCCGCCGGTTGCCCGAAAAATTCAACCTTCCCTAAAACGAACTTAAGTTCTATAATACCCCCATGCCTGCTCCCATCACC
>CAYVOX010000042.1:0-21902 GCA_964453035.1 uncultured Anaerolineaceae bacterium | reverse complement strand
AGTGCTTCAGCGTTTAGAATCGACATGCTATCCTCAACATCATTCTAACTCAAAGTTCGAACAAACAAACCAGCCGCGAGGGCGGCCCGCGGCTGGCACAAATGGCTGGTGAAATAAAAACCGCGGGGCTGAGCGCGCCGCGGCTGGATTTAATGCGTGTATCTAAACCGTCAGCAGGCGCACTCCGAGAAGGAATCGACTCCGCCACCAACGGGGGAGGTGATAACAATGAGAATGGGACTGCCGGTAATGGTCAACAAGGTGTGCCTCTTTTTCGCTACTGAGTCCAGTTTATCATGAACTGCGCCAGGTCGTCAAGAAGTTTTCAAACCAACCCTCTTAATTTTGAGGCCTGTTCTTGCGCTGCTGGATGACCATGAGGGTCAAGATAATCAACCAGGCAACCAGTCTGACGGTCATGGCTTTGATGCTGTCAGGGGCAACCAGACCCCGATAACCAACCTGCAATACCAGCATCACCACGGCATGCAGCCCAAAGGTGGTGACGGCCGCGGGCATTGCCAACTTGTTGTTTTTCAGGATCAGCAGTGCGGTGAAGGCCGCAGAGACAATACCCAGAATGAAATTGTAAACCGGAAGCCAGTCGATCACGTAATAATCCGGGAGAATTCCCAGCAATACCTGGCCGCCCGCGAATATAGCCATTACGCCAATGATAAATGCCAGAACGGCAGCGATCTTGTTAAAGATGAATTTCAATATTTTCTCCTTTGAAACGTGAACCTGGGAATGACAAAGGGTGTTGTCTGTTTATAAGCAGTATATTGTGGGCCGTACCTTTTGGTGAGTTCTTTTTCTTCGATGAACCTGGCGTATAAAAGAATGGCGGATGAAAAGATCAACACCATCCCCATTGAACTGATCGACCCGACCCAAACACTGACCCCGAAAAACAACACAATCAGGCCGAGATATATCGGGTTACGGCAATATGAATAAGGCCCTTGAACGACCAGTTCACGGGTAGCCATAAGCGGTATGGGGCTGCCTTTACCAATTTCCCTTTGTGCCCGGGTGGCCCACCATGCGATTAATCCTCCCAGGACAATCAATGGCAAACCCACCGCAACCCTGACCGCGGGGAATGGAAGGATGGGCAGACCCAGCCAGTTATCAAAATAGACGGAAGGGAGCAGGAAAAGAAGCGCGGGAAAGACGATAAAGAACACAAGAAATGGGAGAAGCACCGCTAACAACCGCCTGCGGCAAAAGCCTGGCTTATTTACCAGACTTGCTTGATCGGCAGGTCGCATGCTCTGTCCTGCGCCATTCCCGGTTTCAACCTGGCTCAAAGTTTGTTATCCGGATTACGCTTTTTTTGTTGCCACCTGGCGATATATGGGATCAAAAACAAATACGTCCCGCTGATCGCCAGAAGGAGCATCAGGATGGATTGGAACTGCTCAACCTGGGGCGGTAGATGCTCGCTGGTGGACATGGTGAATTTTGATATGACGGCGATGGGAATCAATATCGCGGTTGGCACAGCCAGCCAACGGTGGATGATGCGCGACCATTTGTTTAAGAATTTTTTCAACTTATTTCTCCTTTTTCTCTATTTTTTTCTGCGTCTGTTACCGCTCGCTCCAACAAACTAAGGAGCGTGTTTCTTTCTTCTGAATCCAGACCTGATAGCAATTGTTCAAACCTATCACAACGAAACCTGTAGGTCTGTTGCACCAATTGTTGCCCTCTGGGGGTCAGAAACAGATGGACGGCACGTTTATCCTGCGGATCGGGTTGGCGGGTCATTAAACCGGCCTTCTCCAACTGGCGAACGCCGATGCTGACCGTGGGCACGGACAGGTTTAAACCCTCTGCCATGGTTTGAACGCCGCAACCTGGCGCTGAAGCTGAATAATTCAGGAGAGTCAAAAGAGAAGGGGAGATGCCGGCATCTTTGGGCGGTGCTGATACAGGACCCAGCTGGCGAATTCTATCCAGTAGATGCATGAATTTTTGCGCGGCTTGATTGAGATTATCCCTTGTCATTTGTCTTAACACTCTTTCCCGTAAGTTAATATATTTAGTTTTATAAACTAAATATATCGCTAATCAGGAAGACTGTCAAGCTATTTTTGCGAATTTTGGAGGCTTTTCGCGTTGAATAACTTCCAAAAATGCCTGTGCCTGGGATGGTGTCATCGGTTCTTTGATGTAGAGCGCAAAACCCTTGCCGCCCAGCTCGCGCACGATGCGCAAGGCGCCCTGCGGCGAGACCGCCAGCTGGCAGAGCTTACCCCCCGCACGGATGCGCTGCAGCAGGGGCAGCCATTCTTCGGGGCCGGGGGAGCCGTCGCCGGGCACCCACTGGATGCCGCGCAGTTTTTTGAGCGAGAGGAGCAGGTCGAGGTGGGGAATCTGGCCTTTGCCATCCATGTGGTAGAAGGGATAATCGAGCGCTTCGCAGCAGGCGGCCAGGTCGGGCAGCACAAAGCGCTCGAACATGCGCGGGGAGATCATGTAGCTGAAATCGGATTGCAACATGTAGAAGCGAGATGGCGCCCAGACAGGCGCCCAGGCGGAACTGCCGCGCCCGAGGGGGGTGATGAGGTCATCGAGACGGTTGTAATACGCCAGCCAGGCACACGTGGTGGCTTCAACGGCGCGGGAGACATCCTCGGGGGCTTCGAGCACATCCAGCAGCAATTGCTGGGTGCCGCGCAGCGAGGCGAGGATATCGAGGTTGCCGCCGAGATCGGTATAGCGCAGGTTAACCTGGTTGCCCCAGGCTGAGGCAGCCTGGCGAGTGAGTTGCTGCACGCGTAGCCACCAGGGGTTGGCGGCGTCAACGGTGGGCTGCCAGGCGGAAAGATCGACGGGGGTGGGGGAATCAAACCAGACGGTGCGCGGGTCGGCGTGGAGTTGAGCGCCTAAAAAGGCTGCCGCCACGCCCGGGCCAAAGTTGGGCCACCAGCGCGGCCACGAGTCTCCGTACCAACGCATGGCGTTGAGCAGGCGGGTGTACTGGTCAATCACCTGCTCGGTGGGCACATCCAGGGAGAAGAGGGTGGGGAGGGGCTGGTTGAGCAGGTCCCAGATGGAGTAGCGGGTGAGGTTGAGCTTTTTGAGCCAGATATCCATCTGGAAGCGCAGGCGGCCGGGGTGGTCGGCGCCATCCAGGATGATGAGGGGACGGTCGAGCTCGCCGGCCCACCAGGCATTCCAGTTGAGGGCGTGGCGGGACCAGTCTTGTTCGGTGAAGCGGATAGAAAGAGACATCTCCCTTATAATAGCACAGAAGGATTTTTCGTTCAGTGAAGGACTTATCTATGCCTCAACTCAAGTGGAAAAACCACGCCGACCTGGCCATTAAAAAGACCCCCACGGTGGGGCGGGCGGAATATCTCGACCACATGACCTTCAAGCGCAACGTGCGCCCGTTGTTCACTGAGATCTTCGGTCCGATCATCGGGCTCAAGGAGGAATGGGAAGCGCAGGGTGCAACCCCGGAAGAGTTGGATTTCTCTGCTTTTCGCTACCGCTGTGAATCGCGCGCCTTTCTGCCGCTGGTTACCGGGCGGCTGGGCGGCTATGTGGAGGTGGAAATCGAGGAGACGGAGGAACACCGTATCTGGCGCGACGGGCTGGGGCGCACGATGAAGCTCCCCAAAACCACAGCCACGCTACCCCTGCCGCTGGATTACCCGGTTAAGACGATGGAGGACTGGTTGAAGCTCAAGCCGCTGTATGAGTTCTCGGAGGCGCGGCTGGGCAGCGGCTGGGAGGCAGTAGCTCAGCAGGCGCTGGCCCGCGACCAGGTGGTGTGCGTCAGCATCCCCGGCGGCTTCGATGAGCCGCGCGAATTGATGGGCGAGGAGCAGTTGTGCCTGGCATATTACGAGCAACCTGAACTGGTGCAGGATATCCTGCAAACCATCTCGAACACGGCATTCAAGGTGCTGGAGCGCGTCACGGCGGAAGTGGCGGTGGACCTGCTCTTTGTGCACGAGGATATGGCGGGCAAATCCGGTCCCCTGGCGGGTCCGGCACAGGTGAAGCGCTTCATCGCGCCGTATTACCGGCGCATCTGGGATTTGATGCAGGAGCGCGGGGCGCGGCTCTTTGACCAGGACAGTGACGGCAACATGAACCCGGTGCTGGAAGCTTTTGTGCAGGCGGGGGTGAACTGCATGCACCCGATGGAGCCGGCAGCAGGGATGGATATTGTTGCCGTGCGGCAGAAGTTTGGCGCCCGGTTGGCGTTCTACGGTGGAATCGATAAGCATGTGCTTCGCCGCACGCCAGAGGAGATCGAGGCGGAACTGGAATACAAGATCCCGCCGTTGGTGAAGACGGGCGGATGCGAACTGGCGTTGGATCATCGCATTCCTAATGGTACGCCGCTGGAGAACTACCGCTTCTACATCCGTAAAGCCTGGGAGATTTTGGAGCGCGAAACGGCTGGTTTGTGATTAAGATGAACAGCATTATTATCGATATCTAACCACCTGATAGTTTAATGAATCTTAATCAGAGGCGTGTTGTCATTCTGAGCCTAAGCGCAGCGAAGGCAAAGAATCTCGTTTTAGATGAAGAACTTGAAGACCGAATATCGAGATCCTTCGGCTTTTCAAGCCTCAGGATGACAAACTGTCAGGTCGCCAGTATATGTAACGTGAGTTGGGGATAAAGGGATTTTTGTCACCCTGCGCGCAACGACCGAAGAGTCTCGTTGTATGTTAAAAAGGACTCAAACGGGCTATTGAGGTTGGGCTGGCGGCGCAGGGAGCGCGTCATTGGGATGGATGATTTGACAGATGAGGAAGCGAAGGAGTGGATGATGAACGCACAAGAACCGGACGTCTGGGCTACCAGGCGGACAAAGCACAACCTGGCGGCTGACGAGGTCATCTCGGCGCTGCAGAAGGAGATCCGGCGCGGGCACACGGAAAATGCGGCCCTGCTGGCCTATGAGCTGCTGGCAACCAGCGCGGAGCTGGAAGAAAAACTGTGGCAACGGCTGCAGGTCATCAGCGTTGAGGATATCGGCTACGGGCAGCTCGATGCGCCGGTGCTGATCCGCGCGCTTTACCAGATGCACCGCGACTTTCCGGAAGGAAAAGGCGACCGCCACCTGTTTGCCCTGCACGCCACGCGCTACCTGTGCGGGTGCAAGAAAGACCGCTCAAGCGATGAACTGCTAAATTATGTTAAACACGTGGTAGAGGTGGATGGGCAGCGCCCGGTGATACCGGATTACGCCATCGATATGCACACCGCTGCCGGGCAGCGCCTGGGGCGAGGATTGCGCCATTTCCTTGAAGAGGGCGCGCTGGTGGAACCAGAACTGGCTGACCGCGAGCGGGTTTTCCGCGACCGGCTGCTGGCTCTGCTTGATGAAAAGGGGAGCCTTTAAAGCAGAGGGGAAATGAGACTTAAATAGATGCCTGCCCTGTGAAGGTGGGTTAAAACGGCTCAAAGGCGCTGTTTAAGCCGGGGGCCCGGGTGAGGCGGGTTTTGCTCTCGTGTGAAAGCTCGATGATGTGGTGCATGACGGCATCCGCCACGCTGCGCACGTGAGCGCGGTCTTCCACGTCCCCGCCGAAGCGCAATGGGCTGCCAGTGGTGATGCCGTAGGGGCCGCTGAAGTACCAGCGCCCTTCCGAGGTTTTGCCGCGAATGTTTGAAAAAATGGTGCGCAGGCGCTCGTGCAGCAGGTGGATGCCAATGGGGATGACGGGGGCGCCGCTGGCGATGGCGAGACGGGCGACGCCGGTGCGGGCTTTGAGGAAGCCGCCGTGCGCCGGGCTGAGATCGCCCTCGGGGAAAATCATGATGGTATGCCCGGCTTTGAGGTGAGCCAGGGCGGTATCGATGGCTTGTTGGCCTTCGCCAGCCCTGACCGGGATGTGACCGGAACGGTGGAGATACGCACCGAGAATGGGAACCTGGAAGAGAATGTCTTTGATGAGGATAAAGGTTTGTTGGCGCGCCATGGCGGCGACGAAGAAGGGGTCGGTGGTGGAAGGGTGGTTGGCGGCGAGGATCTTGGCGCCGCGGGGGAAGGGCTGGTGCTTGAACACGTCCATTTTAAGCATGGCGCCGGCGTAAGAGCGCACCACCGGGTTGGAACCGTAATATAAGAATTTTTCAACCAGAAGGCTCATAAGACTCCAAAATAATGGCTTGAAATGACTTGCTGAGGTCAGTTTTATCAGAAAATAAGCCCTGGCGCATCCTCCGCGAGAGCTATTTTGCCGGTGCGCCAGGGAACATATTTATTGAGGTTGTTATCCACAGGTCATATGACCTGCAGGGCTGATGGGTTAAACCCTGAGGATACTAGAAAGTTGTGGGGATGGAGCTTGCAAATTAGTCAGGCGAGGACGTGTTTTTAACAAAAGGCTGGAGCGCCTGGGCCCAGATGGCATAACCCTCAGCCATGAGGTGCAGGTTGTCGTTGGTCAGGTCGGCACGCAGGGCGCCGCGCTTATCGGCCAGGAGGGGGAAAATGTTAATAAAGGCAAAGCCATGGTCGACAGCCAGCAGCCTGAGGCGGGCGTTGAGGCGTTGGATGCGGGCGGCGTAAAAGGGCAGGCGGGGGAAAATGGACTGGACGTACACGCGGGTGCGCGGCGATTGCTCGCGGCAGCGCTTGAGGATGGCAGCGTAGGTTTGCAGGATGGCGGCATCTGAGCGGTACATGTACCAGGGCAGGTCGTTGGTGCCGATGAGCAGAAAGATGGCGGAGGGCTGCCCGGCTAGAACGTCATCCATGCGGTCGAGAACATTCAGGGTGGTATCGGCGTTGATGCCGCGGTTTTTGACCGGTAAACCGGGGAAGAGCTCGTGCCAGTTGCCGCCCGCGGTGAGGCTATCCCCCAGGAAGACGATATCATCGGGCTGTACGGGGTGGCGGCGGAAAAAATCGGCACGCTGGGCGTGGTGGCGGCTGACCAGGCGCTGAGCAGCCAGCAGGGCATAGCGCAGCAGCGCCAGGGCCGCCGTGAGCAGGACCATCGAGAAAACGGAGAGCTTGTTCATTGACCTATCCCCTGGTGTTTATGTGAATGAAAGCTGCCAGTAATCCAGCCCCTGCAGGTGAGCGGAGCCGCCCTCGGCGAAGAGAGCGGCGGTGCAGGACTGCGGCTGGCGCGGATAGACGCGGCTGGAGAGGGCCAGCCCGCGGTTGGTGAAGACCTCGATGACGGATTGGTCGAGAAAGACGCGCAGTTCAAGGGGCTCGCCCTCTGCCAGCGGCAGCGGGGCAGCGTGATGCGGCGGATTGGGCCAGCCGAAGGCCATTCTGGGCTGCAGGCCGGCTTGAGAGCGGTCAATGAAGACCTGGCGGGACGGGGCATCATAGCCGATGGTGGTGTGCTGAGTCCCATCCGGCGCGCAGAGGACGCGCAGCCCAAAGCGCTGCGCGCTGCCGGGAGTGAAGCGAGCCAGGATTTCACAGGAGGCGCCGCGCAGGTTGGAAATGGGCAGGTTACCCTGCGGCAGGGTTTGCGCGGGCAGGCTGGCGTGAGCGCCGCGCAGGGCTGTCACCTCCGGCGCGGGATGGGAAGCTACGGAGCCATCCGCGTTGAGCGAGAGCAGGCGGGGCAGCGCCATGACGCCCGACCAGCCCGCCGCGAGAATTTCGTCATCCGGGCGGGCATCCCAGATCCAGCCCCACAAAATGACGCGCCCGCTCTCATCCATGAAAACCTGCGGGGCGTAGAGGTTGCCGCCGTAATCCACCAGCCCGCTGGTGCGCGGGGTGAGGCGGCGGCCATCAAAATCACCGGCGAAGAAGAACGGCTTCCACACCGGCTGGCCTGAAACCACCAGAACATGCTGCCCGCCGAGCGGGAAGAAGGAGGGGCAGTTCCACATGCGCCCATTTTCGGCAGCAACGCCCACGCAGAGGGGATTGAGGTAGGTCCAATGGCTGAGATCGGGGGAGGAGTAGAGCAGGGCGGTGCCGCCCTGTCCGCGGAGGCCGGAACCGACCAGGATGTACCACAGGCCGTCGGCGCCGCGCCAGGCGTACGGGTCGCGGAAGCCGGTCACCTCCAGCCCGGCGGGGGGCGCGTGGAGCACCGGGTTGGCGGGGTGTTTTTGCCAGGTGGTCATGCCGTCAGCGGAGGTAGCCAGGCACTGCACTTCCGGGAAGACGCCGGTGTAAATGAGTGTGGGCAGGTCGTTGTGCACCACGGCGCAGCCAGAAAAGCAACCTTCTTTATCGTAGCTGCCCGGCTGGGGGGCCAGGGCGATGGGCAGCTCTTCCCAGTGGAGCAGGTCGCGGCTGGCGACGTGCGCCCAGTGCTTGGAGGCTGAAAAGGCGCCGTTTGGGTTGTGCTGGTAAAAGAGGTGGTATTGACCCTGGTATTGGATGGCGCCGTTGGGGTCATTCATCCAACCGGTGGGGGGATGCAGGTGGTAGCGGGGCTGGTGGGTGGGATCAATCATGGGGCAATTTTAACCCAAAATGGGCGCCTGGGGCGAATCCAGGGGTTGGCGCGAAAAAGCTCTTTAATCTAAGGGGCTGATTTTTGGCTATAATGATTGCATTGTCATTTTATGCATTGGGCGCAAGCGCACGCAGAGGAGGACGCATGCCATCCATTCTTGAAGTCAAAAACCTGGTTAAAAAGTACGGCGATTTCACGGCGGTCAAGGGGATTTCCTTTGATATCAAGGAGGGGGAGATTTTCTCACTGCTGGGACCCAACGGGGCGGGCAAAACCACCACCATC
Source organism: uncultured Anaerolineaceae bacterium (assembly GCA_964453035.1). Classification (GTDB taxonomy): domain Bacteria; phylum Chloroflexota; class Anaerolineae; order Anaerolineales; family Anaerolineaceae; genus CAYVOX01. The sequence goes on along the minus strand of CAYVOX010000042.1, from coordinate 13,194 downwards.
TCGGTGCTCTCCACGTTGTTTTCACCCAGCAGCGGCGATGCTTTCATTGACGGGCACTCGGTCTCCAGAGAGGCGCTGGCGGTGAAGAAGGTCATTGGCGTGGTGCCGCAGGATCTGGCGCTCTACGAAGATCTGACCGCGCGCGAGAACCTGGCTTTCTGGGGGCAGATGTACGGGCTCTCGGGTAAGGCACTGAAAGAGCGCATCGGCGAGGTGTTGGAGCAAATTGGGCTGGTGGATAAGGCCAACCAGCGGGTGCGCACCTACTCCGGGGGGATGAAGCGCCGGGTGAACATCGGCGTGGGGTTGCTGCATAAACCGCGCCTGCTGTTCATGGACGAGCCGACGGTAGGCATTGACCCGCAGTCGCGCCGGGCGATTCTCGATTCGGTCATGGCGCTCAACCGGCAGGGGATGACGGTGCTCTACACCACGCACTACATGGAGGAGGCTGAGGAACTCTCCGACCGGGTGGGAATCATTGACCACGGCGAGCTGATTGCGTTGGGCACCAAGGCCGAGCTGACGCGCCAGGTGGGCGAAAATGACGCGCTGCTGCTGCACCTGGCGGAGGGAGAGGACCCGGCGGCGCTGGTGGCGGCGCTGCGCGGCATCCCCGGCGTGTTGAAGGCAGAGGTGACGGACCAGACGATTACGCTGCTGGCCTCTGAAGCGGAGGAGATTATGGCGCCGGTGATTGGCAAGGCCAATGAAATCAACGCCAAAATCCGCTCGGTGGAGATCCAGGAGCCCAACCTGGAAGCGGTATTTTTGCACCTGACGGGGCGCGCGCTGCGCGATTAAGGAGCCAGCCATGAAAAAAGTGTTTCTGATTGGTTGGAAAGACCTGACGCTGGCCTTTCGCGACCGGGCCGCGCTGATTTTTATGCTGCTGGCGCCGTTTTTGCTGACGCTGGGGATGGGGTTTGTGACGGGGTCGTTTTCTGGGGGCGGGGCCAGCGTCGTGAGCGATATTCCCGTGGTGATCGTCAACCAGGATGGCGACCAGTTGGGTAATGCGCTGGCGGAGCTTTTCAACTCGGCAGAATTGGCGGAGATTGTTGCGCCGCGCCTGCTGGAGGATGCCGCGGCAGCGCGGTTGCAGGTGGATGAAGATAAAGCCGCGGCTGCCGTGATTATTCCACCGGGGTTCACCGCCAGTATCATCCCGGTCAAGGGGGCTTCTTCGCCGGGGCCGCTTTCGAGGGTGGAGCTTTACAGCAACCCCACCCGCCCGACGGGCGCCGGCGTCATCCAGACCATTGTGGAGGGATTTTTGAGCCAGGTGGAGGTGGGGCGCATCAGCGGGCAGGTGGCGGTGACGCAACTGCTGAGCAGCGGGCTGGTGGCACCGCAGGATGCAGCCAGGGTTGGCATGGAAGTGGGCACGCGCCAGGGCGGGGCGGTGCGCGAGCAGACAGCGGTGGAGCTTCGGAGCGTTTCAAACGATGGGCGGGCGGTGACGTTTAACATCCTGGCGTACATGGCGCCGGGCATGGCGCTGCTTTTCCTGATGTTCACGGTGAGCAACGGGGGGCGCTCTCTGCTGGTGGAGCGCAACCACGGCACGCTGCCGCGATTGCTCATCTCGCCGACTACCACCGCGCAGGTTCTGGGCGGCAAGGTGCTGGGCACCTACCTGACGGGTGTGGCGCAGATGCTGATTTTGATTGTAGCCTGCGCGCTGCTCTTCGGGCTGGACTGGGGCGATCCGCTGGCGGTGCTGGCGCTGGTGCTGGCAGTGGTGGCGGGGGCGATGGGCTGGGGCATGCTCATCACCGCGGTGGCAAAAACACCCGGGCAGATTTCTTCGCTCGGCTCGGCGCTGATGCTCACCTTTGGCGTGCTGGGCGGCAGCTTTTTTAGCCTGGATATGATGCCGGAATGGTTCCGCTGGATCAGCAAAATCACGCCGAACGCCTGGGGGGTGGAAGGATTTTCCACCCTGGCGATGGGCGGCGGGCTGGCGAATATCAGCGGCGCTATCCTGGCTCTGTTGGCGATGGGCGCGCTGCTGTTTGGCGTTTCGGCTTTTATCCTCAGCCGGCGCGGGTTTGCGCAGGCCTAAGGAGGGCAGCCATGCAAAAAATACTTGCAATCATCTGGAAGGATCTCATCATCCGCTTTTCCAGCCCGGCGGAATGGTTATTCTTCATCGTTTTGCCGGTGGTTTTCACTGTGGTGCTGGGCGGTGGCACCGGCAGCCCCAGCGATAACCGCATCCGCCTGGCGGTGGTGAACCAGGCGGGCACGCCGCTGGCGGCGGACCTGCTGGGCGAGCTGGAGAAATCGCAATCGGTGCGCCCGGAGGTGCTGGCGCTGGCTACGGCGGAGGACCAGTTCTCCAAGCGGCAGGTTTCTACGGTGCTGGTGATTCCGGCAGGGTTTGACACGGCGCAGCTTGAAGGGGGGACTGCCAGCCTGGAGATTCGCCAGCAGCCCAATAACCTGAACGCGATGGTGGCTTACCGGGCGGTGCAGGCGGTGATGAGCCGGGTGAGCAGCCGGGTGGAAATTGCGCGGGCGAGCACGGCTGAAGCCGAGCGGGTGAAACCGTTTGCATCGAGCGCGGAGCGGCAGGCGTACTTCACCGCTGCGCTGGAGCAGGCGCAGAAGTTGATGGCTTCGGCGCCGGAGCGGTTGACGGTGAACAAAGGGTCCACCAAAGATCAGATCGAGTACGACCCGCGCGCCAGTTCTTCGGCGGGACAGCTTATCACGTGGGTGTTCATCCCGCTGATTGGCATCTCGGCGATGTTTGCTTACGAACGGCAGAAGGGCACGCTGCGCCGCCTGCTGACCACGCCCAGCCACAAATCCGTTTTTCTGCTGGGGACGATTGGCGGGCAGGTGCTGATGGCGCTGGTGCAAATGCTGATCTTGATTATCTTTGGGATGGTGGTGATGGGGTTGAACTGGGGGCACGCACCGGGGGCACTGGCGCTGATGCTGGTTTCATCTGCGCTGGCGGCGGCGGCGCTGGGTACCACGCTGGGGACGTTTGTGAAAACGGAGAGCCAGGCGAATGGATTAAGCATCATGCTGGGGATGGTGATGGGCCTGATGGGCGGCTGCTGGTACCCGATTGAACTATTCCCGCAGGCGGTACGCAGCGCGGTGCAGGTGCTGCCCACCACGTGGGCCATGCAGGGCATGCTGGATATCGTCCTGCGCGGGGAGGGGGCGGCGGGCGTGCTGCCAGAAGCGGGCGTGCTGCTGGGCATGGCGCTGGTGCTGTTTGTGATTGGCGTGCTGCGGTTTAAGTACGAATAGAACCGCTCAAGTACGGCCTGTTTTATGGTCACAGCTAGTGATTCAGGGCAGGCGCTGGAGCAGAAGCACAAACACCACCGCGCCCCACAGGCTGAGCGGGAGGGCGGAGTAAAATCCCACGCCCAGCCCCTGGGTTTTGCGCCCTTCCTTGAGGTAACCGATGGTGTGCACAATGCCCTGGAAGACGCCGGGAATGGCGGTGACGAACAGTGCCAGGTAAACACCGGCGGGGATTTGCGCCGCCAGCAGCGCCAGGGTGAGCAGGTTGAGGGTGGAAAGGGCGCCGGCAGCCAGCAGGTAGCGGGATTTTTCAAGGTGGAGCGGGCCGAGCCTGAGGCCGAACACGCCGTTGGCAATCTCTTCCAGGGTGTGCAGGATGAGCAGCCAGGTGAAGCCGATATAGGCCAGGAGCAGTCCGGTGTGCGCGTCCATCAGGACTGGTGGTAGCGGCCGGTGCCGCTCACAGCCAGGATTTCGCCGTAGTAGATGCGGTGATAATCTTTAGCGCTGTAGTGGCGCTGGTGCACCTCTGGGTAGAGGATGCGGCTGGAATCCATATCCTGCCAGTACATCTTGCGGCATTCCACGGCGAGTTCGGCTTCAGCGTAAACCGGCGCGCCTGCCAGACTGGCGGCCTGCGGGGTGAGCCCGGATTCGGCCAGTTTGTTGCTGTTGCGCCCGGATTTGGAGCCCAGCAGGTCGAGCGCGGGGCGGTACTGCTCAGGGAAGGCGCACAGGGTGAAGGTAGGGTATTTTTCGATGAACTGGAAGGTGTGGCGGTGGTGGCGCACCACCACCTGGGCAAAGGGCAGGCTCCACATGCGCCCCAGGCTGCCCCAGCCGACGGTCATGCAGTTGAAGTCGCCGCTGGCGAAATCTCCGGCGGAGAGCAGCAGCCACTGGGTGCCCCACAGGCTGTAGGGCTGGATGAGGAACTGGTCAATGGGAATAGGTTGGCGGTTCATGAGCGGCTCCAGACGGGGTGAGGTGAGAGAAAGGTTACTTTATTATAGACTCAAGCGGGCGCGGGTGGGTGGAACTTCAGCAGGTGGTTTTTGAGCAGCTGCGGGCAGCGGAAACCTGTCAGGTTTTTAAAGCCTGACAGGTCTTTTCGGCGAGGGTGTTTTAACCTGCTCCCGCCCGCGTACTGCGCGATCTCCGCGGGCGGGGGAAAAGTGTTTATTGCATAAACCCAAAAGGTTTTAAAACCTTTGGGGTTTGAGGGTGGGAGGTAAAAGCTGGTTTTGACCCGCTGCCGGGATGCAGCGGGAAACAGCAGTGCGTCGGGCTGCAAGGCCGACCTACAATCACTGACAGGTCTTTTGGGGGTGGACCGCTGCTGAAAAGCAGGTGGGTTCAATGCCCCTTCGGGGCACTTAAGCGAACCCACCCTACAACTGCCTGCTGCCGAGAAGCAGCGGAGAGCAGTGAGGTGGCAGTGTGTTGGGTTGCAGGCCTGGACAACAATCGCCGGGCATGGGCGGGGGTTTGCAGGAAGCGCAAAAGCGATATACAATACCAGAAGTTCTGAAAGGACAGCCATGCAACCTATTCTCACTCTTCCCCTTCCCAAATTCATCCCCCCGCTGGACCCGGGCTTTCGACCGGCGGTGCTGGTTAACCGTGCTTTTGAACGGGCCGTACACGGCGAGGGCGTGCCGCTGGTCATTGGGCTGGAGCGCGACGGCGGCAAGGCTGCCCGCTTTGAGACGCGCGTCTTCCCGGAGGGCCACCCGATGTCCGGCAGCAACCTGGCTTACGTGGAACGCCTGGTGAAGTTCTTGCTGTGGCAAAGAGGCGGTTACCGGGTGACCATCGGCGGCGCGCGCAACGTGGGGAATTACATCCGGGCGTGCTACGCGCCCAACGGCAGCCGGGCTTTTGACGTGGACTTCATGGGGCGGCAGGTGTATGAGCAGCCCTTTAGTGTGACCGTGTGCGAGGCGGGGGAAGTGCCGCCGGCTCGCGAGGCTGGCAAGGCGCTGGGCCGCCACCTTGAGGGCTGCCGGATTGGCTTTGACCTGGGTGCTTCTGACCGCAAGGTGAGCGCGGTGGTTGATGGGCAGGCTATCTACAGCGAGGAGGTGGTGTGGGAGCCGCGCAAGCACAGCGACCCGGCTTACCACTACAGCCAGATCACGGCGGCGCTGAAGACGGCGGCTTCAAAGCTGCCGCGCGTGGATGCGGTGGGGGGCAGCTCGGCGGGCATCTTCATTGACAACCGCCCGATGGTGGCTTCGCTGTTCAGGGCGGTGCCAGCGGAGCGCTACGGTGAAATCCGTGGGTTGTTTTTGCGTATCCGCGAGGAGATGGGCGTGCCGCTGGAGGTGATTAACGATGGGGATGTGACCGCGCTGGCGGGATCGATGTCGCTGGAGGATACGGGCATCCTCGGGATTGCGATGGGTTCCAGCGAGGCTACCGGATACGTGGACCCTGCCGGGCACATTTTGGGATGGCTGAATGAGCTGGCGTTTGCGCCGGTGGATGTGAACCCCGGCGCGCCGGTGGAGGAATGGTCGGGGGACCGGGGGTGCGGGGCCAGTTACTTCTCGCAGCAGTGCGTTTTCAGGCTGGCGCCGCTGGCAGGGATTGACATCCCCGCTGAGTTGACGGATGCGGAAAAGCTCAAGCTGGCGCAGGAGAAGCTGGAAGCCGGGCACAAGGGGGCGGAACAAATCTGGCAGAGCATGGGCATTTACCTGGGCTACGGGCTGGGTCATTACGCCGATTTTTACGAGGTGAAGCATGTGCTGCTGATGGGGCGCTGCACCTCGGGGCGGGGCGGGGAGATCATCCTGGAGGGAGCTCAAAAGGTGCTGCGGGCGGAGTTTCCGCAACTGGCGGAGGGCATGAATTTACAACTGCCGGATGAGAAGAGCCGGCGGGTGGGGCAATCCATTGCGGCGGCGAGCCTGCCGGAGATCGCCGGGCGATAATTGATGAGATCAAGGAGATGACAATGCGATTCAATTTACCAACAGCGGATGTTTTTATCCCGGATGGGCTGGCGCTGGAGCCGGCGCTGGCGCGCACCACGCACATGGCGATCAGCGCGCACCAGGATGACATCGAAATCATGGCGGCGGGGCCGATTCTGGAATGCTACCAGCAGACGGATAAGTGGTTCACGGGTGTGGTGGTCAATGATGGGCGCAATAGCCCGCGGGATAGGCTTTACGCGCATTACACGGATGAGGAGATGCGCCTGGTGCGCTTTAAGGAGCAGCGCAAAGCCGCGATGGTGGGCGAATACGCCGCGCAGGTGATTTTGGATTACCCGAGCGCCGCCATCAAGGACGGGGGGAACACTCAGGTGGTGGAAGACCTGGTGAGCCTGCTCAAAGCGGCTCGCCCGCAATTCGTCTATACGCACAACCTGGCGGATAAGCACGATACGCATGTGGGGGTGGTGCTGAAGGTGATCGCAGCCATCCGCGCGCTGCCCCCTGCCGAGCGCCCGCAGAAGCTGTACGGCTGCGAGGTGTGGCGCGACCTGGACTGGCTGCTGGATGCGGATAAGGTGGCGTTTGACCTTTCGGAGCACGAGGCGCTGCAGGCTGCCCTGCTGGGGGTGTTTGATTCGCAGATTGCGGGGGGCAAGCGTTACGACCTGGCCAGCATGGGTCGCCGCCGAGCCAATGCCACGTATTTTGCCTCGCACGGCGTGGATACCAGCCTGGGGACCAGCTTTGCGATGGATCTCAGCGCGCTGATCCAGGATGAGTCACTGGCACCGTTCGATTTTACGCTGAAGCACATCCAGAATTTTGCGCAGGACGTGAGCGAGCGGTTCAGGCGCCTGGGCCAGTGAGGGGGATTGGTTTTTCGAACACGAGCGAATAATTGAAAAAACCGCCGGTTTTGCGCTTTAGCGTGAAACCGGCGCTGTTTGCCCAGCGGATGAGGGTGCTGGCAAGGGGGTAATCGGGATCCAGGAGCAACTCGCTGAAGGCCAGCGTGCCGCCAGGGCGTAGGACGCGGAAAAACTGGGCCATGGCGCGCTCGGGCCGGGGGATTTCGCCGATGACGGTCATCATAAAGACGGCGTCAAAAGAGGCATCGTCGAAGGGCAGGGCGTGGACGTTGGCAACGCGGGCCTGGATGTTGGTGACGCCTTCAGCCTGGATGCGGGCCTGCACGCGCTCAATCATCTTCGGTTCGATATCAATGGCAACCAGTTTGCCTTCGGCTCCAAGGCGGCGGGCGGCGGCGAGGGTGTACCGTCCGTTGCCGGGACCCACCTCCAGAACGGTTTGCCCGGGGCGCAGAGCGTGACGGAGGGGCATTTCATCCGGCGGTTGGAGCCTGCGACGCAGGGGGTTATCAATGAAGTTTGCCATGGCCTGCGGCATGGGAAACTTATAGAAGTGGCGGATGATGCGGACGATGGTCTGGAGCAGCGCAAGAACCAGAACGAAACGCACTAAAGCCTTAAGCAAGGGTTTCATGGGGTCTCTCCGAGGGGCATGAGCACCTGAGCGGTTTCAATCTGCTGAACCTGCACCTGTCCGTTGGTCAACTCAGCCAGGCTGGATTGGAAGGAGGGCAGGTCTTCGACGGCAAAGCGCAGCACCGCGACCACCTGCGCGCCGAAGTCTTCCTCCAGCACCTGCCCGCGGTGGGCCAGCACCAGGCGGCGGATGCGCTCAAGGTAAGGGTAGGGCAGCTCGACCATCACGGTGGCGGTGAGCACTTTCTCCGCGCGGCGGACGGATTGCAGCACGGTTTTGACGGCATCGCTATAGGCGCGCACCAGGCCTCCGGTGCCCAGTTTGGTGCCGCCGAAGTAGCGCGTCACCACCACGGCTACATCGCCCAGGCCGGAACCGCGCAGCACAGCCAGGGCGGGCTGTCCGGCTGTGCCGGAGGGCTCGCCGGCGTCGGAGCAGTGGTCGATGACCGATTCGCCGAAGCCCACCCGATAAGCCGGGACGTGGTGAGAGGCATCCGGAAACTCGGCGCGGACGCGCTGGATGAGGGCTTTGGCCTGTTCCACGCTGAAGGCCGGGGCCAGGGTGGCGATGAAGCGCGAATTGACCACGATGATTTCGCGGCGCACCTCGGCGAGGGGGACGGGATAACGTCTGCTGGGCGGCATGTTCACCTGCCAGTATACCAGATGGCGGGCGTGCTATAATCATTACTTCCTATGCTGCGAGACAAAACATTTCTTAACCCGTTCATCAAAATTGTGCTGCCGATTGCGTTGCAGTATTTGTTCATCTCGTCGCTGGGGATTGTGGATACGATGATGGTGGGGTCGCAGGGGGCAACAGCCATCGCCTCGGTGAGCCTGGCAACCCAGGTGTTTTTTCTGCTTAACTTCACCCTGTTTGGCGTGCAGACCGGCGCGGCGATCTTCACGGCGCAATACTGGGGCAACGGGGATATTGCCGGGATCCGGCGGGTGCTGGGAGTGTGCCTGACGATTGGGTTCATCGCCTGTGGGATTTTTTCTATTCTGGCGCTGGGGTTTCCGGCGGAGGCGCTGGGCTTTTACACGGCGGATACGCAGGTGATTGCGCTGGGCAGCCAGTACCTGCGCATTGTAGGGCTGAGCTACGCGGCGACGACCATCACCGCCTGTTACACCTCGGCGCTGCGCAGCGTGGGGCGCATCCGCATGCCGGTGTTGATTGGCATCCTGACGCTGTGCCTGAACACGGCGCTCAACTACCTGCTCATCTTCGGGCACCTGGGCTTTCCGCAGATGGGGGTGGTGGGCGCGGCGGTTGCCACCACCATTGCGCGGGTGCTGGAGTGCGTGGGGTTGCTGCTTTACACTTACCTTTCGCGCTCACCGCTGGCAGCCAGCCTGAAGGAACTGACGCGCATTGACCGGCGCTTCTGGGGCGTTTACCTGGGGGTGGCGGCGCCGGTGGTAGCCAACGAGGTGTTGTGGTCGGTGGGTACCAGCCTGTACAATGCGGTTTACGCGCACATTGGCACCGAGCAACTGGCAGCAGTGAGCGTGGCAACCACGCTGCTCAACCTGGCGAGCGTCATTTTCAACGGAATTTCTACAGCCTGCGGCATCATGGTGGGCAATGCCATCGGCGCGGGGCAGCCGGAGAAGGCTTTTATGGTGGCAAAGCGCTCGCTCATCCTGGGCGGGGGGCTGGCGGTGGTGGTGGGCACGGGGCTGTTCCTGGCGCGGTTTGCAGCGATTGACCTGTTCCAGTTAAACGCGGTCACGCGGCAGTATGCAGTGGACGTGCTGGGTGTGCTTTCTTTTGCGGTCATCTTCCGCGCCTTCAACCCGACCATCATCGTGGGCACCCTGCGGAGCGGCGGGGATGTGCGCTATTCGGCGCTGCTGGACGTGGGCGCGGTGTGGCTGGTGGGGGTGCCGCTGGCGTTTTTGGGAGGATACGTGCTGCAACTGCCCATCCAGTGGGTGGTGGCGTGCGCGCTGGGTGAGGGGCTTTCTAAATCCATTATCGGTCTGCGGCGGGTGGCCTCCAAGAAGTGGATGCACGATCTGACGCGGGTGTATTGAGGTCTGCAGGGAGCATTAAGTAACCCGGATTTTTTTATTGGTTGTAGAATTATTCAGAGGCCTGCCAATGACGACTATTCCCACGCTTGAGACGACCCACCTGACCCTGCGCCCGCTGCGGGCGGAGGATGCGTCCGTGCTGCACCAGTTGTACCAGGATGAGGGCGTGCTGCGCTATTTTCCACGCACCACGCCGCCGCCGCTTGAAAACGTGCTGCGTTTCATCACCAACCAGGCGGCACACTGGGAGGAGAACGGCTGCGGCAACCTGGCTATTCAACTGCGAGGGGGCAACGGCGAGATGATGGGCTGGGCGGGGGTAGAATTAATCCCCGATACCGGCGAGACGGAGGTGGGTTACCTGCTGGGGCGGCCCTACTGGGGGCGGGGGTACGCCACGCAGGCGGCGCTGGCGGTGCTGCGAGATGGATTCAACCGGCTTCCGGTCGAGCAGGTGATTGGGCTGACCCATCCCGAAAACATTGCCTCTCAACGGGTGCTGGAAAAATGCGGGCTGCGTTACTGGGACCGCAAGACATATTTTGGGATGGAAATGTGCCGCTACCGGGTGGAGAGAGCCAATTTCCAGCGCCTGGCGGGCTAAGACACCCCCAAAATAACCTCTTCAAAGGAGATCACCGATGCCCCATCTATTTGACCCGCTGACCATCAAAGATATCACGCTGCGCAACCGGATTGGCCTGCCGCCAATGTGCCAGTACAGTTACAGCGAAGGCTTCTCCAACGACTGGCAGATGACCCACCTGGGCGCGCGGGCGGCAGGTGGGGCCGGGTTGATTATCGCCGAGGCCACCGCCGTTGAAGCCCGCGGGCGCATCACGCCCTTTGACGTGGGGTTGTGGTCAGATGAGCACATCGAACCTCTCCAGCGGGTGACGCGTTTCATCAAGCAGAACGGGGCTGTGGCGGGCATTCAGGTTGCCCACGCCGGGCGCAAAGCCTGCACCGGCAAACCCTGGGAGGGCGGCCAGCCCATCCTGCCCGGCGCTGACCTGTACTGGGAAGCAGTTGGCCCCAGCGCTGTGCCGTTCGCGGAGGGCTACCAGACTCCCCACGCATTGAGCCTCGATGAAATCAAAGTTGTGCAGGCGGTTTTTGCCTCCGCTGCCCGGCGCGCCCTCCAGGCTGGTTTTGAATGGCTGGAGTTGCACGCTGCTCACGGTTATTTGATTCACAGCTTCCTTTCGCCCCTTTCCAACCACCGGAAGGACGCTTACGGCGGCAATTTTGAGAATCGCATTCGCTTTTTGATGGAGACGCTGCAGGCTGTGCGGCAAACCTGGCCTGAAAGCCTGCCGTTGACAGTGCGCGTCTCCGGAACGGACTGGGTGGAAGGCGGTTGGACCCTGCCTGAAACGGTTGAGCTGGCGCGCCGCCTGAAAACCGGGGGCGTTGACCTGGTGGATTGCTCCTCCGGCGGTTCGGCGGCCCACGCCAGGGTGCCATTTGGGGCGGGCTACCAGGTTCCCATCGCTGAGGCTGTGCGCGCCGGGGCGGGCATGCTCACCGCGGCGGTGGGGTTGATTACCAGCCCCATGCAGGCTGATGAAATCATCCGCAACGGGCGGGCGGACCTGGTGCTGGTGGGGCGCGAGATGTTGCGCAACCCGCACTGGCCCCTGCAGGCGGCGCAAGCGCTCAAACAGCCCGCGCCGGTGCCCAATCCTTACCTGCGGGCTTTTTAGGGCGACTATCACTCCCGTAAAAGCAGGGGTTGTCTAAAAAGTTCATTTTTGTCATGCTGAGCGTAGCGAAGCATCTCACGTTAAACTTAGAGACTCTTCGCTTCGCTCAGAGTGACATACTCCTTTTTGGACATCCCCTGCTTTGTTGGTTATGCGTCACAAACTAAGATTGAAATAGCTCCAGCGCCTTTTTGAGCCGTTTGAGGGTTTCTTTCTTGCCGAGGATGGCGGCGATTTCGATGGCGCCGCCGGGGGTGAAAGACAGCCCGGTGAGCGCCACGCGCACGGGCCACATCACCGTGCCGGTTTTTAGCCCGGCCTGGGCACCGTAGTCGGTGAGCGCCTGGCGGATGGTTTCCTCGTTCCAGAGCTCCAGCTCGGAGAAAATCTCGCCCACGTTTTGCAGCACGCTGCGGCTGCTTTCCGCGGTGGATTTGGACTTCTCGTGAACGTAGAGGGCGGGATCGTGCGCGGCGGGCTTGAGGAAGAAATCGGTCATGTGCGGCAGGTCGCTCAATCTGGTGACGCGCTTTTGCACCATGAAGCTGATGGCGGCGAGATCGCATTTTTTGGCGAGGGCTGCCGGGTAGAAGGGCAGGGCGCGGGCGTGAAACTCGGGCGGAGTGAGGGCGCGGATGTGCTCGCCGTTGAGCCATTCCAGCTTATGGATGGAGAAGGCGGCTTTAGATTTGTTGATGTGGCTGATATCAAAGGCCTGTTCCAGGTCTGCCAGGCTAAAAATTTCACGGTTGTCGCCGGAACTCCAGCCGAGCAGGGCGATGTAGTTGACGATGGCTTCGGGCAGGTAACCGGCAGCCAGCAGATCCTGGAAGGAGGCATCACCGGCACGCTTGCTGAGCTTTTTGCCGCCTTCTTTGACGATGTGGGGCAGGTGGACGTAGGCGGGGATCTGCCAGCCGAAGGACTGGTAGAGCAGGTTGTACTTGGGGGTGGAGGAGAGGTATTCCACGCCGCGGATGACGTGGGTGATGCCCATCAGGTGGTCATCCACCACGTTGGCGAAGTTGTAGGTGGGGAAGTCATCGGATTTGAGCAGCACCTGGTCATCGAGCTGGCTGTGCTTGACGGTGATATCGCCGTAAACCAGGTCATGAAAGGTGGTCTGGCCTTCAGCAGGGATGAGCTGGCGGATGACGTAGGGCTGACCTTCATCCAGCTTGCGTTGAATCTCATCCGGGGAAAGGTAACGGCAGGGATTGCGGCGCGAGCCTGCCAGGCGGCCTTCCTTGCCGGTGGATTGGCAAAAGCAGCGGAAAGCGCCGCCGCGCTGGACAAGCAGCTCGGCGTATTGTTTGTAGATGCCCGCTTCTTTACGCTGGGATTGCACATAGGGGCCGACGGCGCCGGGTTTGAGGGGGCCTTCGTCGTAGCTGAGGCCAGCCAGGGAGAGGCTGTCGTAGATGACCTGGATGGCTCTGGGCACGTTGCGCTTCTGGTCGGTATCCTCGATGCGCAGCAGGAACTGGCCGCCGGAGCGGCGCGCAGCGAGGTAGGCGTAGAGTGCGGTGCGCAGGTTGCCGATGTGCATGTAGCCGGTGGGGCTGGGGGCAAAGCGGGTGCGAATCATAGGGGTACTCCTTCAGTGAGGTGCATGCCCTATTATACCCGGCAAGCGCCGGGGTTTGCACCGCTTTTTTGGGAAGGTGAACGGAATGTTTAGGGCAGGCGTTTTTCATCCAACCCAGTTCCGAC
>CAYVOX010000041.1:17704-22200 GCA_964453035.1 uncultured Anaerolineaceae bacterium | reverse complement strand
CCCCCCCCCCCCCCCCCCACCCCTCTTTCCCTACACGACGCTCTTCCGATCTATCTAATGGCTCGATACGCAACCATCATTGGAACCGGCAGCTACTTGCCACCAATTGAACGCTCAAATGCGCAGATGCGCGCAAAGTTTGGCGAAGTCATCGATAAATTCGAAGCCTCCTCCGGCATCACCACCCGTTTTCTCGCCCCGCCAGACTGGGCTACCTCAGACCTGGCAGCCGAGGCTGGCAAAGCCTGCCTCAAAGATGCTGGCCTCAAACCCGAAGACCTGGGGCTGATTATCCTGGGTACCGATAGCCCCGATTACGTTACCCCTGCCACTTCTGTTGTCACGCAATATAAACTTGGGGCAGTGAACGCCGGAACCTTTGATGTCTCCTGCGCCTGCGCATCCTTCCCAACTGGTCTAAACATTGCCGCCGGCTTAATCCAGGCTAATCCCTACCTCAAATATGTCATGGTGATCGGCGCCTACATGATGCACAAGCTCACCGATTACGAAAACGACGTCATATCCTTCTTCTACGGGGATGGCGCAGGCGCCGCCATATTAACCGCCGCTGATAAGCCCGGTTTTGTCAGCGGAACCTTCTTTGCGGATGGCTCTTACCATAAACACTGGGGCATCTATTCCGGTGGAACTTACGAACCTGCCTCCGTTGAAAGTGTTCAGGCAGGCCGTACCCAGGTCAGGCTCGTTACCCCCTTCCCGCCAACCGTCAACCATGAGGGATGGCCGGCTCGCATGCGAGAAATCGCTGCCAACGGTAATTTTGACCTTCAGGATGTTGACCTGGCCATTTTCACTCAGGTACGCGTCAATAGCATCAAACTCGTTATGGAAACACTGGGGCTACCTGTGGAGAAAGCGCATTGGATTATGGATAAATGGGGCTACACTGGTTCAGCCTGTCTCCCTATGGCTTTTGATGATGCCCGCAAGAAGGGAAAAGCTAAATCTGGCGAACTGGTGACCTTCGTTGGATCCGGCGTCGGCTACAACCAGGCTGCCTCCGCGTTTATCATGCCCTAGGAGAAGTTCAATGACCGTTGACGAAATAATCAAGAGTAAAACCATACCAATTCCACAGGCAGTTTCCATGGTCAAATCTCACCAGGCAATTGCCACTGGTATCGCTGGTTCAGAAGCGCCCGGCTTGCTTTCAGAATTAGCCAACCACCGCGACCGCCTGGAAGACGTCCACGTCTGGGTGTGTTTGCCCCTGCGTTCATACGATTACCTGGTCAAGCCAGAAATGTCAGGGCACTTCTTCGTGGAAAACTGGTTTTACAGCGGCACCGATCGCCTCATTCATCCTCAGGGGCGCGTCTCATACATTCCCAACAACCTGCACAGAGCCGCCACCGATAAACTCATCGCCAACAAAGGTCATCTCAACGTTTTTTGGGGCACCGCAACCCCACCCGACAAGCGCGGGTTCATGTCGCTCTCCCTGGGTCTGGTAATTGAAAAGCAATTAATCGAGGCTGCCGACCTGGTTGTGATTGAAACCAACGAAAATATGCCCTGGTCTCTCGGAGACACACAGATTCACATTTCCGAAGTGGATTATCTGGTCAACAATAACATTCCCCTATTTGAACTGCCTTCAGTACCCCCCACTGATGCTGAAAAAGCCATCGGCGGCTACATTGCCGACCTCATCGAAGACGGCTCCACCATTCAGTTGGGCATCGGCGGCATTCCAAACGCCATCACCGCTTTCCTCATGGACCGTCATGATTTGGGCGTTCACACTGAAATGTTCAATGACGGGATGGTAGATCTCTACGAGGCAGGCGTGGTCACCAACCGCCGTAAAACCTTGTGGAAAGGCAAAATGGTCGGCGCTTTTGCGCTTGGAACCAAAAAGCTCTACGACTTCATTGATAACAACATCGGCGTCGAATTTCAACAGGGCAAAATAACCAACGATCCGTATGTCATCGGTCAGAACTATAAAATGGTCAGCGTCAACACCGCCCTGCAAATTGATATCTACGGACAGGTTTGCTCACAAAGCATAGGCCCGCGCCACTTTAGCGGCACCGGCGGTCAGCTCGATACCCACCGCGGCGCACAACTCTCACCGGGGGGACGGGGCATCATCGCCCTGCGTTCCACTGCCAAAGACGGCGCGCTTTCCACCATTTTACCCGTCCTGCCCGAAGGCGCAGAAATTACCGTTCCCAGCCAGGATGTGGATACTATCGTCACCGAATACGGCGTTGCCGAACTGCGCGGCAAAACCGTGCACGATCGCATGGAAGCGTTGATTAAGATTGCCCATCCCAACTTTAGGGAATGGTTACGCGAAGAAGCCCACCATCTGGGGATTGTTCCCCGGCTCGTCTTCCCGGGCGCGAAGTAAAAAGCGTTAGACAATCAATTTCAGGAGCAAAAGATGAGCGCAATTACAGGGAAATGGCAGCAACCCGCCGGACAGCCCTATCCGGGGCTATGGTTCAAATTCTATGAGGACGGCACATTCCGAGCCGAGTACCCTGAAATGGGCATTGTCTCCTCTGGAACATTCACTGTTGATGGCGAGCAAATCGATATGAACCAGGCTCAGCACACTCTTGGGTTTACCGGCCTCTTTTTAGGACTGTGGAAAGTCGAAGGGGATACCCTCAAAATGGCCGTCGGTCAGGTCCCCGGTCAACGCCCAACTGATTTCGGCTCCGCCCGAACCTATAATAAAATAAGTGAATAACCAGGGACTTTATGCCTAAGATTGCAATCAACGGGACAAATATCTATTACGAGTTGCACGGTCCTGCAGATGGCGAGGTCATCGTCCTCTCCAATGGGATTCTGATGAGTACTGCCAGCTGGGGCTTTCAACGGCAGCCTCTCTCTCGTAAAAGCCGCCTGCTACTCTACGACTGCCGCGGTATGTGGCAATCCGACCATCCTGCCGGCCCTTACTCAATGGAGCAACACGCGGATGATCTTTGCGCATTGCTGGATGCGCTCAACATTCAAAAAGCGCACATTGCGGGCATCTCCTACGGTGGCGAAGTCAGCATGGCTTTCGCCGTTAAATACCCGCAACGCACCCAGACCCTCATCGTTTCATCATCCGTCAGCGAGATTGATGCGGTTCTGCGTGGGGTTGGTTCAGCCTGGCGGGCTGCCGCCGCCGCCCGTGACCCGCAACTTCTCTTCCAGGTCACCGCCCCTTTCAACTTTTCGGCCGCCTGGACGACAGCCAACCAGGTTGCCATCACCGCTGCCGCAAAACGCTACTCTGACCTCGATTTCGACTCCCTCCTGGAGCTGCTGGATAGCTTCTCCCGCCTGGAAATGACCGGAACGCTCCACCAGGTTTCTGCCCCTACCCTGGTCATGGTCGGTGAATTAGATAACCTCAAACCTCGCAAATACAGCGAAATCATCGCTGCCCACATCCCTGCATCACAACTGGTGGTCATTCCGGGCGCAGGTCACGCTCTCTGCCTGGAACAACCCGAGATTTTCAACACCCTGGTGCTGGGTTTTGTTAACCTGCACCCCATTAAATAGTGGATAACAGGCCGTCACAGGCTTGTTTCAACTGCTTTCAGCCCAACTGGAGCAGAAAATTCTGAGAGGAGAACCCATGAAAAAGCTGCACGTTTTGATTTCTCTGTTCGTCCTAACGGCAATGGTGCTCACCGCCTGCGTACAGGCTGCGCCAACGCCCACCGCTGTCCCGCCCACCGCGGTTCCCACAGCCAAGCCGGTTGAACCAACCAAACTAGCCGCCACTGTCGCCCCTACGGTTGCCCCCACCAAAGCGCCTGAAGCCAAAGTGCTGAAAATCGGCATGCTGGCCACCAAATCCGGCGCTGTTGCCTACTACGGTGTTGCCCAGGAACGCGGCTTCATGATTGGTTTGGAATACGCCTCCGGCGGCAAGAAGGACGCCAATGGCAATTACATCATTGCCGGACGCCCTGTCCAGGTTATCGTCAAAGACGATGAAGGCAACGCTGATAAAGCGGTCGCCCTGGCTCGCGAACTGATTGAAAAAGAAGGCGTTGAGCTCATCCAGGGCCCCACCCTTTCTGGACCCGCCACCTCCCTGACCAACCTGGCCAAAGAATACAAGAAAGTCATGATGGTCGACCCCGCGGCTGCTGCCTCCATCACCGGTGCCAGCTTCAATCCCTACGTCTTCCGAACCTCCCGCACCAGCTATGACGATACCCTCGTCATCGCCAAGTACCTGGTTGACAACGTCGGCAAGAATTTCGCCTCCCTGGCGGTTGATACCGCATTCGGTAAATCTGGCGCTGCTGCCCTCAAGTATTCTGCTGAAAAGTATGGCGGTAAACTGGTTGCCGATATCTACGTTCCTGCGGATGCCAAAGACTTCACCCCCTATCTGCAGAAAGCCCTCGATTCGAAGGCTGAAAACCTGTTCCTCACCTGGGCTGGCACGGGTTATGTCACCCTCTTCCAGCAGATTACCGACCTGGGCGTTGATAAGAAGATGA
>CAYVOX010000041.1:0-17694 GCA_964453035.1 uncultured Anaerolineaceae bacterium | reverse complement strand
ATAATCCCTCCATGCCGTCGGTTTTCGGTCAGGCCACCTCCGCCATCGGCACCACGGGTCTCAGCGTTTATCACTACTCGGTTCCGAAGAACCCCGTCAACGATTTCCTTGTCAAACGCTACTTTGAACTCTACAAGGAACCGCCGGATCTCTTCTCGCCTGGTGGTATGTCCTCCGCCATTGCTCTGGCTGCTGCCCTCGAGAAAACCAAGGGTGACGCCACGGGTGACGTCATGATTAAAGCGCTGGAAGGCCTCAAGTTCGACGGTCCCAAGGGCACCTACTACATCCGCCCGGAAGACCACGTTGCCCTACAGCCCATGTTCATCGTCAAGCTCGTCAACCTCGACCCGCACAAACAGGCTGATGGTCGCGTTCTCTATGACTGGTTCGAGAAAGTTTACGAGTCCAAGTATGACGAATTGGGCATTCCCTGCACCCTCACCGGCGAGTACGCCAGCCGCTGCGGCAATCTGCCCAAACCTTAGTCTCCCCCCTGTCACCTTCACACCCGAGGGTGATGCAATCTTTCGTTTGTCCAGTGGAAAACCACTGGACAAACGACTTCCCCCATCTTAATAAACTTGGCCCAAAAGGAGCAAGGATGGAAATACTCCTTGAAACAAAAAATCTTCGCAAAGAGTTTGGTGGTTTAGTCGCCGTGGATGATGTCAGCATCCAGGTACAGGCACATACCCTGCACTCCATCATCGGTCCCAATGGGGCGGGTAAAACGACCCTTTTTAATTTGCTGTGCGGAACATTTCCTCCTACGCGTGGGCACGTCATCTATAAAGGGAAAGACATCACGCATCATGCTCCCTATCAAATCACCCATCTTGGCATTGGCCGGTCTTTTCAGATAACCAATATTTTTCCCAACCTCACAGTGCTGGAAAATATCCGCATCTCCGCTCAAGCTATGGGAAAAGATAACTTCAAGGTGTTTTCGTTAGCCAACAACCTCCCCAGATACATTGAAAAAGCCCGGGAAGTGATCAACAAGGTCGGCCTGGGCGGAAAAGAGAATATTATCGCGCGAACTTTGCCGCACGGTGACAAACGCAAGCTGGAACTGGGTATCATGCTCGCCAGTGACCCTGAATTACTCCTGTTAGATGAACCCACCGCCGGTATGTCTTCCGAACAGGTTCCCGCGCTGCTTGAAATCATTCGCTCCATCATGTCTGCCGGAGATAAAACCATCATCCTCGTTGAACACCGCATGGATATGGTTATGAGTATCTCCGATCGCATTACCGTAATGCATCTTGGTAACGTCCTCGCCGAAGGCTCTCCCAACGAGATTGCGTCTAATCGCACGGTGCAAAATGCTTACCTGGGTGGTTTATACGGCGACCTGAGCAAAGAAAAGGAGGCCTGAGGTGGAAAAAAACGGCAAAGACCTCATCTTAAAGGTTGATAAGATCCACACCTTCATCGGCCAGTTCCATATTCTGGAAGGCATCTCGCTTGAAGTTAAACGCGAGAGCATCACCGTCATGTTAGGCCGCAACGGAGCAGGTAAAACCACCACGCTCAAATCCATCCTCGGCCTTACCCCTCCCCGTCATGGACAGGTCATTTTTAACGGGAAAGAAATCAACGGCTTCCGCTCATTCGATATTGCCTCCATGGGCATTGGATACGTTCCAGAACACCGCGCCATCTTTCGAGCGCTCTCAGTGTCTGAGAACCTTCGCATTGCCGAACGCAAAAAGGGCGACCTGGAACGCAAAGCTGATTTTATCTTTGGCCTTTTCCCCGACCTCAAACGGCTCTACAAGTTGCCCGGCAACCATCTTTCGGGAGGTCAGCAGCAAATGCTGGCCGTTGCCCGTGCTCTGGTACCCGATAACAAATTGCTTCTCATTGATGAACCGAGCGAAGGTCTCGCGCCCGTGCTTATCGAACAAATGATGGAAGCCATCCGCTCATTGAGCGCCACAACCACCATCCTGCTCGTCGAACAGAACTTTTTTATGGCCAGCAAACTTGCCACCTATTACTACATCATCGATGATGGGAAAACCGCGCATAGCGGTTTGATGAGCGACCTTGTTCAAGACGAAGAATTAATCCATCGTTACCTGGGAACGGCAGTGATTGCTGCCGGGGAGAAGAAACCATGAAAGCTGCAACCGCCTTTCGCATCAATCGCACGCCAGCAATCGTGGTGGGAATCCTGATAGTTGTTCTGATCGCGGGATTTTTACTCATGGGCCAGGAATCCTTCGTCCGCACAACGCTCTCCGGCCTGACGATTGGCAGCCTCTACTTCATGGTGGCAGCCGGGTTGACTCTCATCTTCGGCCTGATGGACGTGCTCAACTTCGCCCAAGGTTCCATGTTCATGGTTGGAGCCTATCTGGGCTGGCAATTTTACACCAACCCTTCGTTTGTTTTCGCCATCTTGCCTATCATCCTCGCCTTCTCCTGCGGTCTGCTCACCAGCCGATTAATCCAACCCTATGTGCTCAAGCTCAATATTCCTTCCGGTTTACAGGAACGCCTGCCCACCATCCTTATCCTGCTCGGGGCGGTAGTTGCCATTGCCGCCTGCTGGGGTTTTGATATTCTCAAAGTCTCCACAACGGCTATGGTTGCCATTTCCTATGGCAAAGACCCGCTCTCTGAGATAAAACCACAGGAACCCCTCGCACAATTTGGAGTCCGCATCCTCTTCGTATTCCTGGGCGGTGTTATTGCAGCCATTGGCGCAGCCCGCCCCGGGGATAGCAACCAGGTGGTGGATCGCAAAGGCGTGCGCCGCGGCTGGATTTACTTCACCGTCCTCGCCGTTCTCACCCTTGCCTTCACCCTCCTGCGCGAAACGCTACCCATCGCAACCTTACAGATGGATGCCAACGTGCGCTTCTTCCTCTCGCTGGCGGTCGGCGCGCTCACCGGTGCTGGATTGGGAGCAGTGATGGAGGTCTCCCTCATTCGCCCGCTCTATATCCGCCCCATCTTTCAGGTGATGGTAACCCTCGGCCTGGCTTACGTGCTGCGCGAACTGGTCATGTTGCTGTGGGGACCCGTCGCCTATCAGATGGTGCGCCCCCCCATGTTCGCCCAACCCGGTGAAGCAGCCTCCATCATGGAATGGTTTGCCAAAGGCTCCAGCACGATTAACATCCTCGGCGTCACCTTCCCAACCTATCGCCTCTTCATCATCTTCCTGGGCATCCTCATGCTGGTGGTACTGGGAATCACTATCGGCTACTCTCGCCTCGGCATGATTATCCGCGCTGGTGTTCAGGATCGCGAAATGGTCGAAGCGCTGGGCATCAACGTTCGCCAGGTGTTCACCGTCGTCTTTGTCATCGGCGCAGGCCTGGCTGCGCTCGGAGGGCTAGGCGCAGCACCATTCATACCAATTGAATCAGGCATGGGTGATGTCTTCCAGCTTCAGGCGTTCATCTGCGTAGTGATTGGCGGCATGGGCAGCTTTAGCGGAGCGGCGGTTGGCGCTCTACTGCTAGGGTTAGCCCGCGCCTTTGGCGACTATCTGGCGTTGCGCTTTGGCCTCTCACCTGCCATCGCTGAAGCTTCCACCGTGATTATCATGGCAATCGTACTTCTGGTGCGTCCTGCCGGTCTGTTCGGACGAAAGGAGTAAACATGGCTCCAACTCAAACCTCTCCCCAGGTCGGATGGCTAACCCGCATTTCAAACATTGCCATGAAAAACAAAGGATTGCTTATCGCCTTCCTGCTGCTGGTGCTCTTTCCCTTTGTCTTTGGATTTCTGACCGGTGAAAGCGCCACCTCGGGTCCAGCTCGATTCTGGCAAGGGCAGCTGATCACTTTCTTCATCATGGCAATTTACGCCATGAGTTACGACTTGCTGATGGGTTACGTCGGCATTCTCACCTTCGGACAGGCGGCTTTCTTTGGCGGCGGTGCGTATGCCATGGGGCTCTTCCTCAAGCACGTTGCTCCCGGCATCAAATCTGCCTACCTGATCACCCTCCCCGGCCTGGGTGATATCACCGATTTTATCCTCCTCCTGATTGGCTTCATCATCGCCATTCTGGTCGGCATTTTCCTTGGCCTGCTTTTCAGCGCCCTCTCCGCCCGGGTAAAAGGCGTTTACTTCGCCATGATTACCCTTGCTGCTGCCGAGGCTATCTTTATCCTGTCAAAAGCCTCAGATTTTCTCCAATGGACCGGCGCAGATGAAGGCTTGCAGGCTTTTCGCGTTCCTGAGTTTATCAACCCTACGCAGAACCGCCTGTTGTTCTACTTCGTCATGCTGGTCTTCCTGGCGCTTATGTATCTGGTGCTGCAATTGCTAGTCAACTCACCAACCGGTAAAATCTTACAGGCCATCCGCGAGAATCAAAACCGGGTTGAGGCAATTGGTTACAACCCGGCAATTTTCCGCTCCATCGCCTTTATCAGCTCAAGTGTGGTTGCTGCCCTGGCAGGTTCATGGTACGCCCTTTGGAACCTTTCTGTCTCACCGAGCACCACCACTTCAACCCTGGTCACCATCAACGCGCTGATTATGACCATCCTCGGAGGCGTCGGCACGTTGATTGGCCCAATCCTTGGCGCTGGCTTGATGCAAATCATCGGCCATTTCTTTGCCGAATGGTTCGGTCCGCGCTGGCCTATGGTTTTCGGTGTCGTTTTTGTTGGTCTGGTTCTGTTCCTGCCGTACGGCATCGTTGGAACCTACCGCCAGAAGAAATTTGGGTGGCAAAACGGCTGGAAGCGGCTGCTTTCTACTGTTTTGAAACCCGGCAAATAAGCACTTCATAAGCAAAGCTCTGAAAAAACGCTCTCCCGGGCGTTTTTTCTATTATCACATCACAATCCAGGTTGATTCTTATACATTTCTTGCATTCCGTTGAGAATATTTTCATAATTATCAAGTAAAATATCAATAAGAAAGGAAGGTAATAAATGTTTTCCGGATACGGTCTGTACTTTCTCTTTGCCCTCCCCGCTTTGCTTTTGGGGTTGTGGGCTCAGTTCAAAGTTCAATCCGCAGTAAAGAAATATTCCCAGGTGCGCAGTTATGTTGGTCTGACCGGCAGCCAGGTGGCCCGCCGCATTCTCGACGCAAACGGTCTGCACCAGGTTGAAATTGAGGAATCCAAAGGATTTCTTTCTGACCATTACGATCCCAGGGCTAAAGTCCTCCGTCTCAGCCCGGAAATCTTCCGCGGCATCAGCATCACTGCTGCTGGCATTGCTGCTCACGAAGCAGGGCACGCCATCCAGCACAAAGAGGGGTATGCGCCGCTCAACCTTCGATCGGCAATGGTTCCAACTGTACAGATTGGCAGCTGGTTGGGTCCCATCATCTTCATGGTCGGTCTCTTCATCCAATCCACCTTTGGTACCCAGCTTGCCTGGTTTGGACTGATCTTATTCGCAGCCACCGCCTTGTTCTCGTTGGTCACTCTGCCCGTAGAATATGATGCCACCCGTCGTGCCAAGGCCTGGCTGAGCAACACTGGCGTGGTTTATCAGCAGGAGATGGAAGGCGTCAACAAAGTGCTGGATGCAGCTGCATTGACCTACGTTGCCGCTGCCATTCAGTCCATCTCTACCGTCATGTATTACGCATTTCTTCTGATGGGTAACTCGCGAGATAACTAACTCTTGGCAGGCACGCTTGCTTTACAGTCAAAACGGATTGGGCTGCGCAACAGCTCATTCCGTTTTTTATTGGTTTTCGCCCTGCTGGCAACCTTATCGGCCTGCGCTAAGGTTGATGCGGTGGTCATCAACGAACTGGATGGCTGGGAACGAGCTCACCTTTACTGGCTGGGCAGCGGTGAAACCGACAATCCGCGAGGTCACCTCATCGCTGCCTATTACCGTCAAACTGGCCTGGAATCACAAATCCGCCTGGATTTTCTTGAAATGCCAGATTTTTACCAGCCGGAGATACTTCTCGCGGTTGATACACTCCCTGGCGGTAGCAGTTCTCAACCCGGAGGCGCCCCTTCCCTGGTTGAGTGGGAATTTCTGTTTTCAATCAAGCCCGGCCTATCCCCCGTCACTTATCTTGCCGATGGAACCACCACCGGAACAATCATACCCCGCCTGGTACGGGATAGCCGCCTCGACGCCATTGTCATCTCCTGGAATGACCATGTCAGGTCGTCACCATCCGCTGCCCTCAGGTTCCAGGCTTCGATTCTTGAATCCGGAAAGATAATCTCCCAGACTCCATCAATCCGCGCTGGCCTTTTCACCTTTGAACCTGCGCCCCTCCTGCTGGCATTTTGGAATACCTTGCCCGCGGCATCTCCCGCCCAGACCCTGCGCCGCTGGGATGGCGCTCACACTGGTCCACTCGGTCAGCGCCATGGATTGAACGTCTTGCTGAGCCTGTCTAGCCAATACCGGGTTCCCCTTGCGCTCCTCGACTTATCCCATCCCGAAAGCCTGCAAGCCCTGGAATATATGCAGAAATCCCAATCCCTTCAGCCCCGTGCATTGAAGGGGGATCTATTGGTTCCCATATACGCCTGGGGTGAGTCCGCCTCCACTCAAATGAGTCTTGCCATTTCTACTCAGGCTTCCCAGTCTCTTGGCTGGCCACAAAGCCAGGTTGCCTTTGGAGCTATTCAACCGTCTCTGCCAGCCCAGTTTTCACATTTCTTTGCCGATCTCCCAGAACGTCATCACTTGATAAACTATCAGGGTAAAGTCCTCATCCCGCTACCCCGGTCAATCTTCAAAGCTGACTCCCAATCTGAAGACTCCATCACCCCTTCAGGGCTAAGCCTTTCAGCCAAAAAAGCACTGCTGCAAATAGCGTTATCATCTGATCCCGCCGACCTGGTGGTCTTTGGGGGCAACCTCACCCAGAGCCTGTGGGCTGAACACTCTGTTGCCCCGGCTGTTTTTGACTATATCGCCCGCCACCCCTGGATCTCAATCCTATCCACCCCGGATTTGCTGGCCTTCCCCGCCGTTTCAACCCAAACCTGGCCCCTTTCGGAGTGCGCGGATTTACTCTGCTCATCCTTCCCATCAAATGACATTCTTAATACCAGTCAGGGCTCCGATGTGCCATCTGGTTTCTCATTCGCCAGGTTATCCACTACCCTGCGCTCTGACCTCTCCCTCTTGCCCGAAAATGTCTATGCGAAGTTGGCCAATAATTCTTTTCTTTCGCTCACCTCTCCCAACACCGATCCCGACCTGTCCAACCTCCGCGCAGGCTACCTGGGACATGTCAGCTACCTCATTTTTGCTTCCAACTGGTCTGCTCAGCCTTCACCCCTCTCCACTTGTGCTCTGGACCTGGATTGGGATGGAATGCCGGAATGCATCCTCGCATCTGACCGCACCCTGCTCATCTTTGAACTGGATGGTGGTCGGCTGGTTTTTGCAGGCTCACCAACCACCCCCTGGATTACACCTTCCTCCCTTTTCTCCGTCGGCGCCGGAGATAAATCCACCTGGCAGCTTGGTCTCGGATCAGCCGCAGACCCTCTTATCATTCCAGGCGCTGCCGCGCTTTCCACTCACCCTTTCAACCCATATCTGGTCGAGTTAAAATCGAATCGGCTTATCTTTTCCCTTCCAGGTTCCTCTGAGCAAAAATCCTTCACGCTGCTTGATGATAACCTGCTGATAGAAATCTCCTCCCCGCAAGGTTTCACCACGCAAATCCCATTCCTCCTTCAATCCGTCTCTTCTCCCCCGGCGCTTTGGTCTGAATCAGCCAACCCTTCCTGCAAGCAGACTCAATGTGAGCTTCAGTATGCCTCCGGTCCGGTTCACCTTACTATCCAGAATGCTCAAATCGGTTCGCAGGTTTTTACTGATTCAGCCGAGTTCATGCGCTCCGCTGAAATTCCTGATCGTTCCTATCCCCCAGGGCATTTCTTACCCTTCCATTTTGCGGTCATCAACCTCACCTCCGTTGTACAATCCCTACCAGTGACCATACTCATCAATTTTTGGTAAAAATTGTGCGAATTCAATTGCGCTTTAGAACCAATTGTGATAAATTTTACATATCGCCCTTATAAGGATGCCCTTATGACCCCTGACCAGATCCCAGATATCATCGTTGGCCGTTTACCGCGTTACCTTCAGGTTCTCACCTGGATGCTTTCAGATGGCATTCAGACCACATCCTCTCAGGATTTAGGTGAGAGGTTAGGCATTTCCGCGGCTCAGATTCGCAAAGACCTTTCCCAGTTTGGGGAGTTTGGCAAGCAGGGAACCGGTTACTCGATTCCGTTTCTTGTCAATCAGATTCAAATGATTCTGCATGTCAAGCAGGTGTGGGATATCGCCCTGGTCGGCGCGGGTGACCTGGGGCATGCCATTGCCCGATATCAAGGTTTTTCCAACCGCGGTTTTCGTATTGCGATGGTATTTGATAACGACCCTGAGAAGATCGGCAAGACCATCAGTGATTTTCCTATTCAAGATATTTCCACCATGATCCCGGTGATAAACTCTGCCAAAATCAAGATTGCCATGCTGACGGTGACAGCTCAATCTGCGCAACCTGTCGCCGAGAAGCTCGTCCAGGCAGGGATCAAAGCCATCCTTACTTACGCCCCCGTACCCCTCAAGCTGCCAGGCGGTATCTATGTTGAATATATTGACCCCATCATTCAACTACAGCACATGACATATTATCTCAAATGAACTAGAAAAACTTTAACCATGAGCGACCAGGTCAACTTTTTTCTGGTCACTCTTTTTTTTTATGCGCTCACCAGGCTGCGCCTGAGAATATCCCTGTTCTTCAACGCCTTTGCGGCCCCTTCCGCAGTACAAGTGGTCGGGTTATCGACCAGGTATGCCGGAATTCCCAGCGATTTCGTCAGGTACTTATCAACCCCCCGCAACAGCGCTCCCCCACCGCATAATGCTACCCCACGGTCAATAATATCTGAGATCAATTCAGGCGGCGTTTTTTCCAGAACTCGCCTGGCGGTATTGACCATTTCATTGAGGGGATCTTCCAGCGCATCCACGATGTCATCTGTAGTCAGCGTGACTGGCCTTGGAAGACCGGATACCTGGTCCTGCCCCTGAACTTCCATCACCTGCTGTTCATCCTGGGCAATCGCAGCCCCAATCCTGATTTTCAGCAATTCCGCGGTAGGTTGTCCAATCACCAGGCCAAATTTCTTGCGCACATAGCTGATAATCGCCTCATCAAGCCTGATACCCCCGGTCCGGCTTGTTTCCGCACTCACGATCCCGTTCATCGCCAGCACTGCCACCTGAACCGTTCCCCCGCCCAGGCAGATAATCATATTACCTGAGGGCGTGGCAATCGGCAGATCAACACCCAGCGCCGCAGCCAGCGGTTGCTGAACCAGCAGCACTTCTCGCGAACCAGCCCCCAGCCCGGCCTCATGCACCGCCCGGCTTTCTACGCTCGTGATGCCGTAAGGTACGGTGATCATCACCCTCGGCCTAAATATGAGCATTGAGCCGCTGACTTTCTTGATCAAAAAGCCCAGCAAGTTCTCAGTGATTTCATACTCAGCGATCACGCCGTGATGCAACGGGCGCACCACTTCCATTGTTTCAGGCACTCGACCATACATGTCTTTTGCAGATTGTCCCAACTCAACAATTTTCTGCTCATCAACCACAATCGCAACAACCGTCGGCTCTTGATACAGAATCTGATCACCCTCGGCGATGACCGTGAACATAGTGCCGAGATCAATTCCAAGCTCTCTTGAAAAAACAGGCATTTTTTAACCTTTTTTCTTCTTTTCTATCTACGTCGTGGACTCTGGCGATAGCGCCTCACCGCATCAATTCGCAGGGTGGAACGCCTGAGGGCAGCCTGGATTTTGAGGTAGGAATCAGTATCCGGTTTGAGGCCTTTCAAAAGTGAGTCCTCCGCGCGCATCCTCGCTTTTTCGGCGCGCTCAACATCAATCTCCTGCACATTCTCAGCTGCGTCCGCCAGAATTGTCACCTGGTCAGGCTGGACTTCCGCAACACCACCTGCCACGGTAAAGAATTCCTCTTTTTCTTTGTTTCGAATTGTAATGACTCCATATCGAATGACGGTCAATAGAGGCGTATGATGCGGCAAAATGCCCATCATTCCATCGGCTCCAGGAATCAACACCAGGTCGGCATCTCCAGAAAAGACCACCTTATCCTGCGATACGATCTCACACCGAATAGGCATGCAGTCTCTCCTCGCGGTTACATCTTCTTGGCTCGTTCAACCACATCTTCGATTGTCCCGGCCATGTAGAAGGCTTGTTCGGGCAGGTCATCATGCTTGCCGTCGAGAATTTCGCGAAAACCTCGCACCGTATCCTTGAGCGGCACGTACACGCCCGGAATACCGGTAAATTGCTCCGCAACGAACATCGGCTGCGAGAAAAACCGCTCAATTTTACGGGCTCTCGTAACAATCAATTTATCGTCCTCGCTCAATTCATCAATACCCAGGATCGCGATGATATCCTGCAAATCCTTATAGCGCTGCAGAACCCTCTGTACTTCGCGCGCCGTTAAATAATGCTCCTCGCCGACAATTACCGGATCAAGGATGCGCGAAGTGGAAGCCAACGGGTCAACCGCCGGAAAAATAGATTTTTCCGCAATCGCCCGCTCCAGGGCTACCGTCGCATCCAGATGCGTGAAGGTAGCCACCGGCGCCGGGTCAGAATAATCGTCTGCTGGCACATAAACCGCCTGCAGCGAGGTAATTGACCCCGTTCGGGTGGAGGTGATGCGCTCCTGTAGTTCACCCATCTCCGTTGCCAGCGTGGGCTGGTAACCCACCGCTGATGGCATGCGCCCCAGCAGCGCCGAAACTTCCGAGCCAGACATTGTAAACCGGAAAATGTTATCAATGAAGAGCAACACATCCATCCCCTGGTCGCGGAAATATTCCGCCATTGTCAGTGCCGTAAGCGCCACGCGCAGCCGCACACCCGGGGGCTCATTCATTTGACCAAAAACCATCACAGTGTCCTTCATAACGCCCGATTCCAGCATTTCCCGGTAAAGCTGCGTGCCTTCGCGCGTCCGTTCGCCCACGCCTGCAAAGACTGATTTGCCTTTATGTACCGTGGCAATCGAGCGGATGAGCTCCTGTATGATAACAGTCTTTCCAACCCCGGCGCCGCCAAAAATACCGGTCTTTCCACCTTTAGTGAAAGGTGCAATCAGATCAATCACTTTCAAACCCGTCTCAAACACTTCAACGCGGGTAGATTGCTGGTCAAAGGACGGCGCAGGTCGGTGAATGGGGTAGTAGGTAGCCGCCACAACTTCTTCGCTGAGATTATCCACCGGATCGCCCAGAACATTGAAAATGCGCCCCAACGTCCCCGGTCCTACTGGAACGCTGATAGGTTTGTGAGTGCGCCGTACTGGAATTCCCCTCTGCAACCCGTCGGTCGAATCCATTGCCACTGTCCGCGCCAGGTTATTACCCAGGTGCTTTTGAATTTCTAGAACAAGAGGTTTTGAATCTGGCAGCACACATTCAACCGCTTCATAAACCTCGGGCAAATCCTTTTCCGGAAATTCAATATCCACCACGCCACCCTGGATTTGAACTACCCGACCTGTCGCATTTTCCATGTTTTCTTCCTCCGCCAATTAATTGATGGGTAATGATTTCTAAGCTGCTGCTCTGGTCAAGGCTTCCGCGCCGCCAACAATATCCAGCATATCACTCGTAATGGATTGCTGCCTGGCTTTGTTGTAATCGAGGCGCAATTCATCTAATAAATCAAGCGCATTATCAGTCGCATTGCGCATTGCCACCATCCGCGCTGCATGTTCGCTGGCCTGCGCGGATAAAATGGAGCGATACACCTGCAACGCCGTGAATCGCGGGATAATTTCATCCAGAATGCCCGATTCATCTGGCTCGTAGGTAAAAACCGATGATGTTTTGTGGTGCACTGCATTAAAACCATTCCCGCCGTAATCTATTTCCAGCGGAAGTATCCTGCGTATCATCGGTTCTTGCCTCATCATGGTTTGAAACTCAGTGTAAGAGACCCACACCTCATCAAACTTATGATTCAGGAAGTCATCAACCGCCAGCCTGCCAATCGAGGAGATATCCGCGAAAGATGGTGCTGCCGGAATGTCGCTGAAATCAGCTGCCACTGCCAGGTGCCGCCGGTAAAGCATATCACGGCCTTTCCTGCCAACAGCCACAAACGAAACCGGCTGATCAAAATCCCCAAAATACTGCAGGGTGTGCCGTAAAATATTGACGTTATACGCCCCCGCCAGTCCCCGGTCGCTGCTCATCATAATCACAAGCACGCGATTGACTTTGGCTCGTTCGGTCAGCAAGGCATGCAATTCATGTCCACCCGGCTGGCGAGCCAGGTGCAGCAATAATTTCCAGGCCTTCTCGGCGTAGGGGCGTGTTGCAGTGTAAAGCTGCACAGCGCGCCGCACCTTGCTCGCGCTCACCGTCTCAAGCGCTTTGGTCACTTGCGCGATATTCTTAACGCTCCCCATCCGGAGCCGCATTTCTCGGGCAGATGCCATAAATCTCCCTATTAATACAAGGCTATTTCCAGCTCAGATTAAAGGCTTCCAGAGCCTGCCGCAAGCGTTGCTCAGTCTCTTTGGTGATTTGCCTTCGCTCGGCGATATCCTTGCCAATCTCCGGGTAACCTGAATTGACATACCGTATGAGATCAAGTTCCCAGGCGCGCATCCGCTCCAGTGAAACCTGGTCAGCGTACCCGTTTGTACCCGCGAAAAGCAGAATTACTTCGTTCTCCAGCGAGACCGGCTCATATTGCGGCTGCTTAAGAATCTCTTGCAACCTCAAACCGCGGTCAAGCTGTGCCTTGGTAGATTTATCCAGATCCGAACCAAACTGGGCAAAAGCCGCCAGATCGCGGAATGCAGCCATATCCAACCTCAGGCGAGAAGCCACCTGGCGAATAGCCCGGGTTTGCGCTGAACCACCCACCCGGGAGACTGAAATACCCACGTTAATAGCCGGGCGGATACCCGCATTGAACAGGTTGTTCTCCAGGTAGATTTGCCCGTCGGTGATGGAAATCACGTTGGTCGGAATATAAGCCGAAACATCACCCAGCAACGTTTCAATGATGGGTAAAGCCGTTAGAGAACCACCGCTGCCTTTAACTTTAACCACTTTGTACTGCTCAGGCTCCTCCATTGCTGCCAGCGCGGCTTCAGCATCGTGCCTGGAACGCGGTCCGCCGTACACTTTTCCATCCACGCCAGCATTGGCTTTTGCTTGCTTTCCCTCAAATTCCTTCTTAACAATGACCACCTTGTCTGCCAGGCGAGCTGCGCGTTCCAGCAGGCGCGAATGCAGGTAGAACACATCCCCGGGATACGCTTCACGGCCTGGTGGGCGGCGCAGCAGCAGCGAAACCTGCCGGTAAGCCCACGCATGTTTGGAAAGATCATCATAAATGACCAGGGCATCTCGCCCGGTTTCCATGAACTCCTCACCGATAGCGCATCCCGCATATGGTGAAATATACTGCAGCGCGGCAGGCTCGTCAGCCGCTGCCATCACCACAATGGTGTGATCCATCGCCCCAAACCGCTCCAGTAAGGCGATGGTGCGTGCCACTGCCGCTTTCTTTTGGCCGATGGCCACATAAATGCAGATGAGGTCTTTGCCCTTCTGGTTGATGATGGTATCAATGGCTAGTGCAGTTTTACCGGTTTGCCGGTCACCAATAATGAGCTCGCGCTGCCCACGCCCAATCGGGATCATGGCGTCAATCGCTTTGATCCCCGTCTGAACCGGTGTATCCACATCCTGCCGCAGTACAACGCCGGGCGCAATTCTCTCCACCGGGCGATATTTTTCCACGCTGATTGGGCCTTTTCCGTCCAGAGGTTCACCGAGTACGTTGACCACCCGTCCAATCAACCCTTCCCCAACCGGAACCGAGGCAATCCGTCCGGTTGAGCGCACCTTCATTCCCTCTGAAATCCCAGAATACTCTCCCAGCATGATGACCCCAACCTGGTTTTTCTCTAGATTGAAGGCAATCCCCATCACCCCGTTTTCAAACTGGACGAGTTCTTGAGACCGAACCCCCATTAATCCTTCGACCTGAGCAATCCCATCACCAGCCTCCAGCACCACGCCAATATCCCTCACCTCAAGTTGTGGTTGGAATGCATCGATTTTCTGCTGCAGATCAGTGGTAAGCTGCTTGATTAATTCGCTCATTGAGCCTCCAGGTTATCGAAATAAATAATGAAGACCAGAGTTGTCAAAATTAAATCATAATCCAGTCGGAATGTCTAGTTGACATAATTATAGTTTACAAAATCCCATTCGCCAATAAAAAGCCTGGCTCAGGTACTGAAATACTGTAATGCCAGCCGCAATCGGGCTTCCAGGTCCCGTGGTGCATCCTTCGGCAAGGATTGCAAAGCCGTTTGCGCCTCAACAATGCTGTATCCCAGCGCCGTTAAGGCATCAATGATTTGCGAGTCAACATCCAGCGCCGGCATGCCTTCCAGCACAACCCCTGTGCCCACTTTCCCCTGCAAATAGAGGATGATTTTCTGTGCGGTTTTCTTCCCCACACCAGAGACTCTCGCGAAAATATCCGGCATCTCACTCAACACTGCCCGCCGCATCGTCTCCACCGTCAAAGAGGAAAGAATCGCCAGGGCGGTGCGAGGTCCAACGCCGTTAACACCCAGCAAAAGGTTGAAGAAGGCGCACTCCTCCTGGCTGGTAAAACCAAACAGGGTTAGCGAGTCTTCGCGCACCACCAGGTGGGTGAACAAACCCTCGGTCTCGCCAAGCCTGGCGCTGGTCCGATTTTCCGTTGGCACAAACACCTTAAGCCCGATTCCCCCAACGCGAACAACCAGACTGTCCTCGCCAATCCCGATAACTTCTCCTTCCAGGTATGCGATCATGCCGTCTCGCTTTCACTACGCTGTTGATTGAAGATTTCATATAAAACCACCGCAGTTGCCACTGCCAGGTTGAGCGAATCGCTTCTCCCGACCATCGGAATACGCACCACCTGGTCGCACAACCCAAGATGCTGAGGTAAAAATCCCTGACGCTCGCTTCCCATCATCAACACCATTTTATCCGGATACACCACCCTGTGATAATCTTCAGCGGCGCTCCCCGCAGCCCCCACCACTTTGACTGCGTTGGACAGCTTCCATGACGAAAAACTATCCAGCGACGTCTTTGTTATTTTTAATGAAAAGACCGCCCCCATGCTGGCGCGAATCGCCGAAGGGTCATACGGGTCAGTCGAGTGATCGAGCAAAATGACCCCCTTTCCGCCAACCGCGTCCAGCGTACGCAGAATAGTCCCCAGGTTGCCGGGATCCGCTACCTCCACCAGGGCAACCCACAGTTCACCCGATTTGATTTCCACCTCGTCCAGCTCCAGCCAGCGCTGCCGCGCCACCGCAGCTATCCCCTGCGGGTCCTCTTTCAAAGATAGCGATTTGAATACCTGGGCCGAAGTCTCCAGCATCTCGTAATTCAAGGCTTTTGCCCGTACGATCGCCTTCCGACCTATCTCACTGGTTAAGAGGTCTGGCGAATAAATGATGGTCTCAATGTCAACCTTCAATTGCACCGCTTCAATCACCGGACGTAAACCTTCAACATAGAAAAGCTGGCTCGCCTGGCGCTCTTTCCTTTCACGCAGTTTTCTAATCGCTTTAAGGCGCGGATTTGCGCTGCTGGTTATCATTTCACCTCCCCGGCAAGTTGGTTGAACCGGTTGGTGTTGATATGGCAAATGGCAATAGCCAGGGCATCCGCTGCATCGTCCGGTCGTGGAATATCGCTCAGACTTAGCAAAGCCTTCACCATGAGCTGAACCTGGGCTTTTTCAGCACCACCGTAACCAGCAATTGCCTGCTTTACCTCCAACGGTGTGTATTCGGCCACCGGGATGTTATGTTCAGCCATCGCCAGCAAAATCACCCCTCTCGCCTGCCCAACAGATAACGCAGTGGTCACGTTTCTCTGAAAAAACAACTTCTCCACCGCTCCTGAATTAGGGCGGTGGAGAAGCAATAGAGACTTAAGTTGGTTAAAAATGGTTTGCAGCCGTATCTGCATTGATTCGCCGGCTGGCGTGAGAATAACGCCGTAATCCAGCGCCTCTAGCTCACCGTTATCCTTTTCGGCAACAAATCCATATCCAGTTGTAGCCGTGCCAGGATCAATGCCGACGACCACCATATCAAATCAGGCCGATTCCATCGCAGCAACGGCTTCGTCCGAAATGCGCAGGTTGGTATAGACGTTCTGGACGTCATCCAGTTCTTCCAGCGCTTCCACGCAGCGCATCACCTGCAAGGTTTGGTCAACCTCCAGATCCATTTCCTGGTTGGGTATCATGCGCAATTCAGCTTCCTCAGGATGAATATTGTTTTTACGCAGGCTGTCGCTCAGGATTTTAAAGGCCTCTACCGGCGCAAAGATTTCAATCGTTTCATCATCCTGCGTCACATCATTGGCGCCCCCATCTACACCAATCTCGAACACCTTGTCAAAATTCACGCCCTTAGCCGGGATGGCAAAATAGGCCGTTCGCGTAAACTGCCATGAGACCGATCCCCCTTCGCCCATATTACCGCCCGCCCTTGAAAGGACATGGCGCACCTCAGCAACCGTGCGGTTTTTATTCTCCGTAACGCACTCAATCATCATCGCCACGCCGTGAGGAGCATATCCTTCATAATACAACTGCTCAAAAGACACGCCATCCTTGCTCTCGCCGGTGCCGCGTTTGATCGCTCTCTCTATATTGTCTTTGGGCATATTCGAGCCGCGCGCTTTTTCAACCGCAATCCTTAATCTGAAATTGCTTTCAGCGTCACCGCCGCCTTCTCGCGCAGCCATGACAATCTCGCGCGTCAACCGCGTGTAGATTTGCCCGCGCTTTGCATCGCTGGCGCCCTTCTTTCGCTTAATCGTCGCCCAATGGGAATGACCTGACATAAATTACTCCTTAAATGCTCCGTCTAGGGGGAATTTACAAGTTTCCAAAATTATACCACGCACCATTAATCCAGAAAAGTATCCGTATAGCCTCGCTTCAAAAACTCGCCGCAACCCTTTCTGCCGTTTTAGCAGCTAACACTTTTGCAAGCTGGCAACTCCCTGGGTCTTTTCCTCTTGTAAATCTCCAATTAGTATTTAAAATCTAATTATATTATTACCATTTTATTACCTGGATACAACTATGTTTATTAAGCGCTTATTCCATTATGCAATACTCCTTTCTGTCATTTCATTATCCCTCATTCAACCATACCCCATCGCCGCCGTCACCGGAACTGCTACCAACCCCGAGACGGAAAAAGCCGCTCCTGCCGCCCCTGCCTTGCCATCACTGCGTGATTTTTCAGTTGCCGTCAACAATGGGCGTTCGGATCTTCCAACTGGCATTTTTGTGCCCGGCGTGATGGCTTTTCCCATCGTTCAACAGCCCTCCAATAATGCCGGCTACGTCTCCACCCAGGCAGATACCCTCACCCAGTTCCGCATGGCCAGCCAGTATCGCACCACAGGCATCCTGGCGCATGATTACCTCGCCGGGGCTCGTTTCTCCACGATTAAAGTTGGCCAGGAAATGGCCGTCATCTATGGGGATGGTTCGATGCGCTTCTTCCGAGTCTATGAAATTCAAAAATACCAGGCGCTCACTCCCTCCAGCCCCTACTCAAATTTCATTGATCTCTCGAC
>CAYVOX010000040.1:20390-22213 GCA_964453035.1 uncultured Anaerolineaceae bacterium | reverse complement strand
ACCCTTAATCTCAGCTCCAACCAGCTCAGCGGGGGCATCCCCAAAGAGTTGGGCACCGGGACGCTGGCCGCTCTGCAAACCCTCAACCTGGGCAGCAACCTGCTCACCGGCAGTATCCCCGTGGAGTTGGGCAACCTCGCCGCCCTGCAAACGCTGGATCTCTCTTACAACAAGCTGAGCGGCACGCTGCCGGACCTGAGCGCCCTCACCCATCTCACCGGGCTGCTTTTGCACCGCAACACGCTCAGCGGGTCGCTCCCTGCCTGGTTAAGCAGCCTGGCAAATCTGACCAACCTGCGCCTGGCCAACAACAAATTCACCGGGGGCATCCCGGTGGGACTGGGCAGCCTGGCCCACCTGCAATATCTCGACCTGAGCACCAACCTGCTGACCGGCGCGCTTCCCCCTGAACTGGGCAACCTCTCCAGCCTGCTCGAGCTGAACCTGTACGACAATCAGCTCAGCGGGAGCATTCCGCCCTCCCTGGGCAACCTCGCCAGCCTGGGGATTCTGAATCTTTCCAAGAACCTGTTGAGCGGCACCATTCCCCCTGAACTGGGCAACCTGGCAGCCCTGGGGACGCTGTACCTGCACAACAACCAACTCACCGGCAGCCTCCCCCCTGAACTGGGCAACCTGGCGGCGCTCAAAACGCTCATCCTCTCGCGCAACCAGCTCAGTGGAAGCATCCCGCCAGAAATGGGCAACCTGGCCGCGCTGGAAGGGCTGTACATAGCGAACAACCTGCTCACCGGCAGCATCCCCGTCCAGATGGGTAACCTGGTTAACCTGGGGGTGCTGGATCTTTCCGGCAACCAACTCAGCGGGGATATCCCCACCACGTTTGGCGCGCTGGTCAAGCTCACCTACCTGATTCTTTCGCGCAACCAGCTCAGCGGGAGCATTCCCGCCGAACTGGGCGGCCTGAGCCTGCTCGAAAACCTGTACCTGTACGAAAACCAGTTAAGCGGGGCCATTCCGCCGGAGTTGGGCAGCCTGGCGCACCTGGTGACGCTGGCGCTCAACAACAACCGGCTCAGCGGGGGCATCCCCCCGGAGCTGGGCAGCCTGGCTTACCTGGAGTACCTCGACCTGGCCTATAACCAGCTCAGCGGGGGCATCCCGCCGGAACTGGGCAGCATGGGCAGCGCCGTCGAGGAGGGCATCTCGCTCTACCTGAGCCTCTACAGCAACCATCTCAGCGGCGCCGTCCCTGATACGCTGGCGAACCTCACCGCCATCCCCGACGCCGACTATTACCCCAGCCTGTTTTTGGAGTACAACAGCCTGGTGGTGCCCTCGCCTTACCCCTCCGTCCCGCCCACCGCACTGGAAAACTACCTGGCGAATAAAGATCCCGACTGGTACCTCTACCAGCCGGTGAGCAAGTCGGTGACCAGCGCCGGCGCCGTGCTCACCTCCCGCGACGGCAGCGTGACGGTGAGCGTGCCGGCGGGCGCGGTGGCGCAGACCATCACGCTGGTGTTCACGCCGCTGGCGGTGCCCACCTATGCCATGGGCAGCCTGGCCTTTGGCGGGCTGGGCTTTGAACTGAGCGTACTGGATGCGGGCGGAGTTCCGCTGCCCGCGTTCAACTTCCTCGCGCCGGTGAGTGTTAATATGACGTACACCAACGCCGGGGCGCGCGCCGCGGTGGAAAATACGCTGCGGGTGTACCTGTGGGATGGCAGCCTGTGGCTGGATGCCGCCAGCACCTGCACGCCGCCCGCCAGTTACACGCTGGATATCATCGCCAACACCATCAGCACGCAGGTTTGCCGCCCCGGCGAGTTTGCGCTGCTGGGCAAGCCCGCCCTGCGCGC
>CAYVOX010000040.1:7720-20290 GCA_964453035.1 uncultured Anaerolineaceae bacterium | reverse complement strand
GTTTCCGATTGGCGCCACGCCGGCATCGAACCCGGCGACACCATCCTCATCCACACCAGCCTCAAACGCACCTTCACCCGCTACGCCGGGCAGGGCCACACCCTCACCCCGCAGATGGTGCTCGATTCCTTCCTGCAGGCACTGGGCCCGGAAGGCACGCTACTGCTGCCCCTCTTCAACTTCGACTTCACCAAGGGTGTGCCCTTCGATATCCGCACCACCCCTTCGCAAATGGGCGCGCTGACCGAAGCCGGGCGCCTCACACCCGGCGCGGTGCGCACCGGGCACCCCATCTACTCCTTTGCCGTTCTGGGCCGCCAGGCCGAGCGCTTCCGCGGAGTGGATAACTTCAGCGGGTACGGCGCCGATTCGCCCTTTGCCATGCTGCGCCAGATGGATGCCAAGATTGCCGCCCTTAACCTCTACGACCAGAACAGCATGACCTTCTACCACCACGTGGAAGAGATGCACAATGCCCCCTACCGCTTCCACAAGCGCTTCACCGCCCCCTACACCGGCGCCGAAGGCACCACCGAACCCCGCACCTACGGCCTGTTCGTGCGCAACTTTGACCTGGGCACCCTCACCCACGTCAACCCATGCGGCGAATTGATGTGGCAGGCCGGGCTCTATTCCGGCTGCCGCCCGGATGAAGGCCACGGCATGCGCGTCATCTCCGCCCGCAAGATGTACGACTTCATCGCCGATATCCTCACCTCCGGGCGCGCCCGCGGCATCCTCTACCGCGTGGAAGGCGACCCCGAATGACGCCCGACCCCGGCCAGCAAATGCACGCCCTGTGCGCGGAGCTGTTCCCCATCCCGCGCAGCATCACCGGCCCCGGGTTTCGCCAGTCGCTTCAGATTCTGCGGCGTTTTTTGCCCGCCATGCAAGTACATGAGGTGCCAACCGGCACGCCCGTCTTTGACTGGGAAGTGCCGCGCGAGTGGATCATCCGCGACGCCTACATCCTCGCCCCGGATGGCACGAAGATTATCGATTTCAGGCGCAACAATTTGCACGTGGTCGGTTATTCCACCCCGGTGGATGCCCTCCTGCCCCTGGAAGAGCTGCAGGAGCACCTCTACTCGCTGCCGGAGCAACCCGAGGCCATCCCCTACATCACCTCCTATTACCGCGAGCGCTGGGGCTTTTGCCTGGCGCACAACCAGCGCCAGGCGCTGCAGCCCGGATTGTACCGCGTCAAAATTGACAGTGACCTCATCCAGGGTAGCCTGACCTACGGCGAGCTGGTCATCCCCGGGCAAAGCGCGCGCGAGGTATTCTTTTCCACCTACCTGTGCCACCCTTCGATGGCCAACAACGAGCTTTCCGGCCCGGTGGTCAACACCTTCCTGGCGCAGTGGATCGCCGCGCTCCCCCAGCGGCGCTACACCTACCGCTTCGTCTTCATCCCCGAGACGATCGGCTCCATCACCTACCTCAGCCGTAACTACCGCGCCCTGCAGCAAGCGGTGGCGGCGGGCTTCAACATCACCTGCATCGGCGACGAGCGCGCCTACTCTTACCTGCCCTCGCGCCAGGGTGATACCCTGGCAGACCGTGCCGCAAAGCACGCGCTCAAGCACCTGCACCCGGAATACGTCGCCTACACCTACCTTGACCGCGCCAGCGACGAGCGCCAGTACTGCAGCCCCGGCATTGACCTGCCGGTCTGCTCGTTGATGCGCTCGCGCTACCAGGTTTACCCGGAATACCACACCTCACTGGATGACCTGAACCTGGTGACCCCCTCGGGGCTGGCGGGCAGCCTGGAACTGCTGCAAAAGGTGGTGGAATGCCTTGAACTGGATGAAATCCTGCGCCCCACCGTGCTGTGCGAGCCGCAACTGGGGCGGCGCGGCCTTTACCCCACCCTCAGCACCAAACAATCGGCGGGGTTGGTGAAGGCGATGATGAATTACCTGGGCTACGTGGACGGAAAAACGAGCAACCTGCAAATTGCCGAGAAAATCAACCTGCCGCTCTGGTCGCTGGCGGAGACGATTGGAAAACTCAAGCAGGCCGGGCTGTTGGAGGTGGTTTAGGCTGCGCGCTGATTCCGGTGGGAGATAATCACCTTTAATACCCCAAAAGTTTTTGGCAACCTTTGGGGTTTGGAACTGAGCACTACAGGCGGGCCGCTGCGCTGCTCGCCGCCGGGGAGGGCAACATGAACGGAATCCAATCCTTTGCGCTCAGCAAACCAGTCTGGTTTGTGCTGATTGTGATCGCGGCCTGGTTTGTGCTGATGTTGCTCTTGCTGGGCATCCTCTCCGGCCTGCTGCGCAAACCCTACGGTGACCCGACCTGCGCCACGCTCAGCCGGCTGGTGGCGGGCGGCTGCGTGGTAGTGCTGGCGTGGCAGCTGGGTTGGTTGCAATCCTCCGGCATCGGGCAAGTGGGTACCTGGCAGGTGTGGCTGCTGGCGCTGGCCGGATTGATCTACTACGCTGCCGCCAGCCTGTATGCCTTCTACGGCAAGGCCGCTTTTGACTTTTCCAGCCTGGCCCATCCCCGCGCGCGCGAGATCCTCACCACCACCCTGGTGGTCGGCCTGGGCGAAGAGATCCTCTTCCGCGGGCTGGCGCTTTACGTGCTGCTGCGCGCCTGGGGCGGCACGCCCGGCGGGCAGATTGGCGCAGTGGCGCTCACCGCGCTGATGTTTGCCCTGCTGCACCTCAGCCAGGTGCTCAGCAACCAGCTGCCGCTGAAATCCGCCGCGTTGCTCACCCTGCAAACGCTGGTGATCGCCTGTTGGTGGGGGGCGGTGGCAGCCCTAAGCGGAAGCATCTGGCCGGCGGTGGTACTGCACTTTGCCGCCAACGCGGTTGTGGCGCTGCAAGGCATCAACACGCCGGTCGTCACGCCCGATTCGCTGGCGTATGAGCGCCTGCTGGGGTTGAGCCTGCCGCTGGGCGCGCTGGGATTGGGGCTGCTGGGGTTTGGCATCCTCACCCCTCGCACAAGGCCGTAAACCCTCGCGCCCACCTGCCTTATAATTACCCTGTCACACCCAATCTCTTCCAACGGAGGCAAGCATGCAATACCGTACTCTTGGCCGCACCGGCTGGCAGGTCTCAGCCGTCAGCTTTGGCGCCTGGGCCATCGGCGGCACGTGGGGCGCCGTGCAGGATGACGAATCCCTGGCTGCCCTGCGCCGCGCCGTGGAACTGGGCGTCAATTTCTTCGATACCGCCGACGTGTACGGCGACGGGCACTCCGAGCGCCTGCTGGCGCGCCTGCGCAAAGAGTGCGGCGTGCCCATCACCATCGCCACCAAGGCCGGGCGCCGCCTCAACCCGCACGCCGCCGAGGGTTACAGCCTCGCCAATCTCACCGCCTTCGTGGAGCGCTCGCTGCGCAACCTGCAAACCGACTGCCTCGACCTGCTGCAACTGCACTGCCCGCCCACCGCCGTTTACTACATGCCCCAGACCTTCGCCGCGCTGGATGATCTGGTGCAGGCAGGCAAGCTGCGCTTCTACGGCGTGAGCGTGGAAAAGGTGGAGGAAGCCCTCAAGGCCATCGAGTATCCCAACGTGCAATCCGTGCAGATTATTTACAACATCTTCCGCCAGCGCCCCGCCGACCTGTTCTTCCGCGAGGCTGCCCGCAGGCAGGTGGGCATCCTGGCGCGCCTGCCGCTCTCTTCCGGCATGCTCACTGGCAAGCTCACCCGCCAGTCCGCCTTCAGCGCCGATGACCACCGCGCCTTCAACCGCCACGGTGAATCCTTCGACCGCGGCGAGACCTTCTCCGGCGTGGATTACGACATTGCGCTGGATTTTGTGGAAGCGCTGCGCCCTCTGGTGGGAGAGGGCTTAAGCCTCACCCAATTTGCCCTGCGCTGGATCCTCATGCACCCGGCGGTCACCTGCGCCATCCCCGGCGCCAAACGCCCCGCCCAGGCCGAGGAGAATTGCTCAGCGGCGGACCTGCCGCCCATTTCAGACGAAGTCATGGCGCAGGTGCAGGCGCTGTACCAGGCGCGCATCAAGCCGCTGGTGCACCACTACTGGTAAAAGCGCGGCTCAACGCCGCCACCCCCAAACCCCAAAGACATTAAAGATCTGTCAGGTTTGACGAGAAGCGACAGGTAGTTATAGGGCGGGTTCGATTCTGAACCCGCCGCCCCGGCGCGAGCAAAACCCCAACGGTTTGGTGGTGGTGTGAAGTTTTTGTGGCGGGTTTGTGGCCCGCCGCAACGCTGAGGAGAAGCGGCGGGGAACATGTAAGTCGAACCAGCCAGACCTGTTAGGTTTTTGGAAACCTAACAGGTCTCATAAAGGCGTTGACGAGAAGCGACAGGTAGTTGTAGGGCGGGTTCGATTCTGAACCCGCCGCCCCGGCGCGAGCAAAACCCCAAAGGTTTGGTGGCGCAGTCATGCACTCGCCACCGCCCCTACCTGCCGCTGGCCGCCTTCCAAACCGCCTCCAGCGCCTGCAGCGCCGTGATGTTGCGCACCGGCCAGGCCACCTTCGCCGCCATCGGGTCCGAAAGCCTGCGGTAGAGCAGCGGGTCATCCGGCGTGGAAAGGTCGTTCGTCAGGTGGAAGCCATCATCGTTCAGGCCGTGGTAAGGCAGTGGCTGCACCGCCCGCCAGAAGTTCCACAGCGGAATGTCGTATTCATACGCCAGGCTGGCAATCACCGCATTGACCAAATGATCCCCCTCCAGGTTGTCGGCTTTGGTCGCCAGAATGGGTACCGTCTTTTGCGCCAGCACAAACTCAATGATTTGCCGCATGTAGCGCGCGTACTCCTCGGCCGGCTTTTTGGCCCACCACGTCTCCATGCTGATGATGGCAATGCTCGGCTGGTGCAGGCGGAACTCGCACTGCAGCGGCGTCTCGCCAGCTTTGCACACCGCCGGGTCGGCCTGCAGCGGCGAGAGCACCGCCGCCACGTTGAACCCGGCCCGCACCGCCGCCGAGTCGCGCCCGAAGGAGCCCTTGAAGTGGTCAATCACCCCCTGCAGCGCGGCGTATTTATCCCCCAGGTTGTAGAGCGCGGGCTGGTCAAAAAAGCCCAGGAAGTGCGAGGTGATGTTCTGGCAGTCGCCGATTTTTGAAAACGCGCGAGGGTTATTGCCCTGCTTCAAGCCTTCCCGGTAGAGCGCCTGCATCTTCGCTGAAAGCCCCGGCGTCACCGGCCAATCCTGCCAGGCTTCCGGCTTCAGGCGCGTATCCGCGGTGGGAGAAGGCAGCAGGGTGGCGGTGGGCGGCGCGGTGAGCGTGCGGGTGGGGATGCTGGTTGGCGCGTGGGTGGAAGTGGCGGGCGCAGGCGGGGTAATGCTTGCCGCCGTTGAAGTCGCCGCGCAGCAGGTTGGCAGCGCTGCCGTGGATGTGCCTGTTGGCGCAGGTTGGACGGCGCAGGCCGCCAGCAACCCCGCCAGGGTGAGCAAAATAAAAGGAGATGAGCGCATTACCCCCATTTTACCAGAGAGACTCCCCCACGCGGTCTCGTCGCGAGACCTGTTGGGTTTTAAAAACCCAACAGGTCTAAATGACAAATTTACAGGATGCCAGGATAAAAAAGGATGCCCGGGATTTTTTCGTCCTGAGCACCCTTGCATCCCAGAAATTCTCGCGCCGCTGCGGGCGGCTACGGGACAAAGAAAAATTCCGAGCCGCTCAGCGGAATACGCTGCAACCTGCCGCTGCCGTCAGCGCGAACCACAAAATTTAAAAATCCGTTGCCATTCCTTCCAACAAACCCCACCCATACACCGTCCGGCGACCAGTAAGGGGTGAAGTTCCCCAGGCTGTCAAAGGTCAGCCTGTGCAATCCCGTGCCGTTGAGCTGCATCAAATAGATATCCGTATCCTGCCCGCCAGTTTCCATAGAAAACGCAATCCAGTTGCCATCTGGCGAGAAGTTGGGGGTTCTGACCTTTCCGATTGCGGCACTGGTCAGCGCCCTGGTATTCCCATTGCTGAGGCTCAGCGCATAAAGGATGCCCTTGCTGGTGTAAACCAGGGTTCGACCATCCGGAGATACCGAAAAAGCATAGGCGTTTGGGCTGCTGCTATCCACGCTATCTTTAACCTTCGTTCGTCCGCTCCCATCAATATTCACCTTTGTAATGGCGCTGCCAGAGATAAAATACAACGCCTGGCTGTCTGGCGACCAAACCGGGCAATCACCGTCGGTTATTTTGCGCGGATTGTTGCCGTTCGCATCCGCCAGCCACACCTCATGGATAGATGAATTGGCTCTGGTGATGGGAGAAAACGCCATCAGCTTTCGATTGGGCGAGACGCGCGGACAATTTTGAAATTTATACACGGTTGCCACCACCTGGCGGGCGTCGCTTCCATCCGCGTTGGCGGTGTAAATGCGGTCACCAAATTGCAGCGACGAAACTTTATAGGTGACCTGGTATTTTTGGAAGTCTGCGCCTACGGCAGGTACGGAAGCCTGGCGCGTTTGCACCGCTGGCGACCGGGTGGCAAGAAAAGATTGTGTCATCCTGGCAACCGCGGTCGCAGTGGCGTTGGTGATTTCAGCCGTTTTTTGCTTCACCCCGGCGGCCTGCGTATTCACTGCGCCGGTCTGTTGCGCCCGTTGGGTTCTCACGAGCGCGGTATTCTGGGCAATTTGAGTGACTGCTGCACTGGT
The DNA here is from genome assembly GCA_964453035.1 of uncultured Anaerolineaceae bacterium. Classification (GTDB taxonomy): domain Bacteria; phylum Chloroflexota; class Anaerolineae; order Anaerolineales; family Anaerolineaceae; genus CAYVOX01. Next base: position 13,666 of record CAYVOX010000040.1, on the reverse strand, counting down.
CTGGGCGTAGCGCGTCCTGTTCGCGCTGGTGGTGGCATTCATTTGCAGGGTATCCACCCCTGTGAAAACCAGAAAACCAACAAAAGCCAGCCCCAGAACGGCCGCAATCCCCAGCAGAATGGTTTTCCTGTGGATGCTCAACCACTGGCTCAACCGCTCATTCTCAAAGAAAATCACCCCCATCAGCACCAGCAGCGTCCCGGCGAAAGCCACCGGCACCCCCACCTCCGTGCTGCCCATTTCTTCGGCGGCCACCACCAGCGAAACCACCGACCCCACCGCCGAAAGCCCCGCCAGCAGCCGGTGCCGGGCGCGCACCAGAATGGAAGCCCCCAGCGCCGTCACAATAAACGCGATGATCCACCCTCCGAAATCATTTTTGGCAATCACCCCCCACACATTCAACAGATAAGGGATGTACAAGATGCCCGTGGACGAATCCCACGGCAAAAACAGGCTCAACACCACCACCAGGTCGCCGATATCCACAAAGTGAAAACGGAAAACCGGCCTTTCGCGCTGCGCTTTGCTCTCCGCCGTCACCACCCGCCTGTAGAAAAAGTCGTACCCGCAGTAAGCGCACAGGCGCGCGTCGCGCGGGTTGCCGCGCCCGCAATTCGGGCAGTTCGTCTCGGCCCCGCCCCCCGCCGCGGGTGCAGAAGGCACCGCCGTTTGCGCCGGAGGGGTCAACGCGGGTTCATGGCCCTGCAGCACCACCACCTGCGGCGCGGGCACGGTCGGCACTGCCGTTTGCGGGGGTGGAACCAGCGCGGGTTCATGGCCCTGCAGCACCGCCGGGGGCGGCGCAGGGATGGGCTCATCCGCCTGCAGCAGGCCTTTGCCGCACTGCGCGCAAAAACGCGCCTGCGCTGCGTTTTGGTGACCGCACCTGGGGCAGGCCTGTTCCTCCGCCCGGGCGTCAACCGGAGGCGCAGCCGGGGCGGCCAGGGTTGCTCCGCACACCAGGCAGAGCGGCGTCCCCGGCGGGTTGTAGCGCCCGCAATAGACGCACACCGCCCCCTCGACCGGCGCCGGCGCGGGCGGGGGGTTCTCCGGCGCGGCTTCCGGCGGCGGCAAGGGGATCAGGTCCAACGGCTCCAGCAGATGCGCCCGCGCCGGGTAGTATTTCTGCGCAAACTCGCGCTGGAAAACCTCCAGCGGGCGCCCCTGTCCGATCAACCCATGCAGCATCTGCCAGGCGCGCGCGTTGACAAAATCCAACCGCAGCACCTTATCCAGCAGCACCGATGCCTGGCGCGTTTCACCCTGCGCCAGCAGGGTCTCGCATTTTTGCAGCAATTCTTCCACAGCTTGAGCGTGCGTCATGATGTCTTCCCCGGTGTCAGCTTGTTCGGTGGGTTAATCCTAGCATAAATTTTGCCGAGCTTTGTGCCTGAAGGGCTAACAAAAACGTCAGCCCACCAGTACCCATTCCATTAAATCCTAAATGAATGGGCACCAGTACCCATTCCATCAAGTTTTAGATGAATGGGCACTAGCGCCGCGAGCGGCGCTTATTGGTCATCGAAACCCACAGAATTGCCAGCGCCCCCGCCAGAACCAGCCCCGGCAGCATGCACAGCAGGGCAATGCCCTTCTGGTAGCCTTGCAGCCCCTGCCAGCGCCGGAAGCCCGCGCTCACCACCAGGGCGTAGATGCTGCCGCCGATGCTCATTACCCCGATGACGAGCAGACCCCACGTCATCCACCCTGCCTGGGTGGCGTCTATCTCCGCCAGGAAAGCATCGCCGTAGAACAGCGCGATGACCACAAAAATGAGCCCTGCCACAATGCTCAACACGGCAAAAGTCGTCAACCACGGATGGCGTTCAGCGCGCATAGAAACCTCCCGGAAAGTTATGATTTACGTCAATTTTTGCTGAAACAGGCTGCCAATGACCGGCTTCACCCTTTGCCGTAAACGCCCTTCAAGCGGGCACACAACCCCACGTTCTCCAGCACATCCACCGACTCAACCCACTGGTTCACCGACCCAATGTTGGCCGGCAGCGCCCGCACCCGCGGATCGCTGATCTGCGCCGCCAGCGCCCGCGCAAATTCCTCCGCGTGGATCACCTGGAAAGGCCGCCCGTGAAACGCTGAAACGCGCTCGGGCAGCGCCTCCGTCAGCCCCAGGCGGTTGTGCAGGCGCGCAGCAGCCTGCAGCGCGGCACCCAGGGCCGCCTCGCGCGCCTGCCATGCGTTTGCCCGCAGCGCCGCCTGCAGCGGAACGATCATTTCCGGCGCGCAGGCCAGCCGACTAAAAGCCGTGCCAAACCACTTGCTGTAAGGCGCGTACTGGCGCTCCATCAAAAAGCACAGGCGCATCAGCGCGCCCGCCAGCCGCCCGGCAATCACCGCCGACCCCAGCTCGTCGCCCACGCTGCCGGCGCGCCCCACAAAAGGCTCTTCCTGGCCAATTTTAGCCCACTGCGCCGCCATCAGGTACAGCCACACCTCGCGTGGATAATATGCCAGCTGCGCGCGCGCCGCCTGCAACCCCGGCTGCAGCCCATCCCAGAAAACCGCCCCGCCCGTGATGGCCCGCAGGCGGTGCTCTTCAAAGGTCAGCCAGTCCAGCACGTCGGGCTCCGCCCACGGCTCTGCCCCCAGGTAGCTCTGCCAGAATCCCGCCACGCTGAAGGTCTCCACGCGGTGTGCCACCGGGCCGCGCTCCACCGCCTGCAGCAGGCGCACCCCGTTAGCCTCCACCGGCGGCGAAAAATTGGTCGGATACCCGCCAAAGGTGAGCGGCAGGCGCTCCGCCAGGGTGACGTACAGGCTCTCGCCGCAGGCGCGCAGGTCGGCCTCCTCCATGAACAGCATCACGCGCGGGCCCCAGTGATGGTCAGCCGACATTTCCGTATCAAAGCCCAGCACCTCAGAGCCCGACCCGATCAGCGCCGCGCTATAACGCAGCCCGGGAAAGGCATCCTCCAGAATGGGGTGCACGGCCTGCCGGTAAAAAGCCTCGCACAGCGCCAGCCCGGGGGTGAATGTCATCCTTATCCTCGCTTTTTGCCATCAAAAAGGGGTGTCCATGATGGACCCCCCTTTGCGTCAGCCCACTTCCGGCGGAATGCTGAATGTGCCGTCTGCGTTGGGCGGGAAGGCAATCACCTGCTCCACGGCATCCACGTTCAGCGGCCCGTAAATGTGCGGAAAAGACACCCCGCCCCCCAGCAAATCCTCATAGCGCAGCGGGGCATGCACTCGCAGCGGGTCCACCTGCAGGATGACCAATCCCTGCTGCCCGTGAAAATAGCGGTTGCCCACGTACTCCAGCCCGCTGGCCTCGCACAGGTGAATGAAGCCGTCGCTGTTATAAGCCGCCGGGGTGTAAAGCTCCCCGCCCTGCGCGGCCTGCCATTCCTCCTGGCGCGCCACGTGATAAATCAGCGCTCGCCCGAAGAACGGCTCTTCCAGCACGTCATCCTCCGGGTTGTAGCGCGGAACGTGTGCCAGCAGCAGCTCCACCGGGCGGTTGGTTTTGTTGGCGTAGGCAAAGCGCTGCCCCTGGGCCACCAGCAGCAGGTCGCCCTCCTCCAGCAGGTGCACCTCACCCTCGCAATAGAAGTGCAGCTGCCCGGCGAGTACCAGGTAATACTTTTCCGAGGCCAGCGATAAGGCGCGCGGGTGCCCGGTGCCCGGCGCAACGCTCACCCGCGCCAGCGAGGCGCGGCTCTCCAGGCGGGCGGTCAGGTCGCAGATGGAAAGCCCGCGCCAGTCAAAACGGGGAACAGACGAAGCTTTAATCAGCATAGATCAACCCTAAAGATAGCGCTCATAATCGGTGCACAGCAGATGCAGCGGCGCTTCATCCTCCACAATCGCGGGGAAGCGCCCTACCGGCTGCGCGAAGCGGTTATCGGCGGCGTCATCGTTCACCTGGCTCACCTCGCCCAGCAGCAGCCTGCCGCCCTCGGCCCAGAAGGCGTGGTAATTGCGCTGCGACAGCGTGATGCTCTCCCCCGGGCCCAGGCGCAGCGTGCCCCCGGCGGGAACAGTGCGCTGCACCCCGTCGGTCCACACCGTCACCGGCGACTGGCGGTCAATCTGCTCATCCGGCAGGGCGTTGAAGAGCTGCACCAGCAGGTCGCCGCCGCCGCGGTTGATGATATCCTCCATCTTCGACCAGTGAAAGTGCAGCGGGGTGAGCTGCCCCTCTTCCACAATCAAAATCTTCTCCGCGTAGGTTTTGCGCGGCCCCACGGCGGATGGACTCAAATTGCCATTGCGCAGGGTGAACAAAAACAGCCCGCAGCGCGCAAAATCACCCAGCCCAAAGTCGGTGATATCCCAGCCCAGCCGGCAGGACACAATCTGCTGAGCGGCATCCCCCCTGCCCCGCCAGTCCGCCGGGCTCCAGCGGGCAAACGGCGGCAGGATAAAGCGGCGCTCCTCCAAAAAGGCCTCCGCCTGGCGCATGATGTGGTTGATTTGCGAGCGGTTCATCGGGCCAGCGCTCACAGTTCAAGGATGGCCGGGCGGGGCACCCCGTTGACCTCAATCACCGGCCAGCCGGGTGTGGTGGTCAGCACCTCGCAGCCCGCCTCCGTCACCAGCACGCTGTCTTCGCTCTTGGTGCCCGTGATGGAAGGGTTCCAGGCGTAAACCTGCCCCACCGCCGCTACTTCCGTGCTGGCGGGGTTGGCGGTCATCTCGCGCGGTTCGTAGCCCGCCGGGCCGCCCTGGTGATGCAGATGCCACTCGTCGGCAAAGCCCACCGCCGCGTAAGCCTGCTGGATGTGCCCAAAAATCTCGCCGAGCGTGCGCCCGGGTTGCGTGGCGCGGATGGCAGCCGCGTCCACCTGGGCCGTCGCCACCATCTTCAGGCGCACCTCATCCGGCAGCCCGCCCAGGTGCAGCAGGCGCGTCACCGAGGCCACCAGCCCCTTTTGACGCGCGCACAGCACCAGCATGGCATACTTTTGCATGCTTTTACCGGTCGGCAGCGGGTGGCGGAACTTGAAAATGCGCTCATCGGTGGCTACCAGCACCACCACCGGCTGCGCCCCGCGCGATTGCACCTCCTGCTCCAGCAGGGCGGCGATTTGCATCTCGGTCATGCCCGGGCGCACGGCTCCCACCGCCTGGCCGATGGCCTCGCCGCACAGCGCGCCCAGCGCTCTAAAGCGCTCCACCTCCTCCGGCAGCAGGTTCATGCGCAGGCGGGTCATCTCGGCGCTCAGGTCCAGCGCCCCCGGCACGCACCCATCCGCTCCCAGGCGCACTCCCTTCGTCAGCCGCTCCAGGTGCCCGGCGGGCGTGTGCCAGGGCGTCACGGCGAACTGCCAGCCCTGCGCCGCCAGGCCTTCCTCCTGCTCAAAGCGCGGCGCCTCAATGGTGTTGGTCAACAGGTAGCGCGCGCCGAGCGTGGGGATGCGCTGCGCCTGGCCGTCGGCGCTCTTGAGCGTGTAAGGCTCCCCCCTCAGGATCAGCAGTGAGCCCGCCCCGTTGGTGGTGGCGGTGTTGACGTAAGAGACCGCCCCGCAGGTGGCCCACGCAAAGCTGCTCACCTTTTGCAGCAGCAAGCCATCCAGGTTATACCGCGCCAGCAGTTCTTGAATCTTGACCTGTTTGATATCAAATTCGCTCATCACAACCTCCCGTAAAGCCCGCAGGCTAAATAAAATACATAGCTTCCACAAACGCCGGTTCAAACGCCGGTTCGATGGTCAGTTCCACGTAATGCACCCGCTCGATAATCTGGCAGGCCCGCTCGCGCTGGCGGCACGAGAGCAGCATCTGCCGGGCGCCCACCCCCGCCGCGTTGCCCACCTGGTGAAAGCGCTCCAGCGGCTGGTGGGGGAACATGCCCACCCGCAGCGCGCTGCCCAGGTCAAGGTAAGTGCCAAACGCCCCGGCGATAATCCAGTCATCCACCTGTTCCGCGCCGATGCCTGCCTTGCCCAGCAGCACCTCAATTCCGGCGCGAATGGCGCC
>CAYVOX010000040.1:0-7620 GCA_964453035.1 uncultured Anaerolineaceae bacterium | reverse complement strand
TGCCGCCGTGCAGCAGGCTGATTTCGGTGTTGGTGCCAATATCCACCAGCACCAGGGTGTGATCGCGCGGGTAGGCTTGCGTGGTGAGCAGCGCCGCGGTATGGTCGCCGCCTACGTAACCGGCAATGTTGGCGGGTAAATGCACGCGCGCGCCCGGCGCCAGCCTCAGCCCCACCTCCTCCGCGCGGATATCCACCGGCTGGCTGACGGAAGCCACGTACGGCGCGGCGCCCAGCTGCGCCACCGGCAGCCCGCAGAAGAAGTGGTGCATGGCGGTGTTGCCCACCACCACCGCGTCCACCACCTGGTCAATACTCGCCCCGGCTTTGTGGCACAGTTCCGCCAGCAGGCCGTTGGCTGCATCCACCAGGCGGGTTTGCAGGGCCAGGTGCTGCTCCACGCCGCGGTTGGCATAGGCAATGCGGCTGACCACGTCCTCGCCGTAGGCAATTTGCGGGTTCATCACCCCGCCGCTAGCCAGGGTGCCGCCCGTGCGCAGATCCACCAGGTATGCCGCCAGCTTGGTGGAGCCCATATCCATGGCAAAACCCAGCAGGGCAGCGCCCGCCGGCAGTGCCCCCACCAGCTCCACGCCGCCCGGGTGCGAGCGCAGCGCCAGCCGCGCCTGCCAGTTCCCGCCGCGCAGCGCGCGCGTGACCTGAGCCCACGCCGAAAGTTCAGCCGTCGCCTCCGGCAGATCCGCCTGGCGCAGCGCCGACTGCACCCGCGCCTGGTCAGAGCGCAAATCCTCAATGTGCGGGGGTTCCAGGGCTAAATCCAGCGGCCAGACGGAGGGCTCCAGGTGGTAGGCCTCCTCGCGCCCGTCAATCTGCATCTGCTGGGCCGCGGGCAGGCTCTCGCGCGGGATATCCACGCGCAAATCTGAGAGCGGCTGCGCCTGGCAGGCCAGGCGGAAGCCCTCGGCAATTTCAGCCGCGCTGAGATGCTCCTTTTCGCTGTCCGTCAGCGCAGTCAGTTCGCCGCGCACCAGGCGCAGCTTGCAGGTGCCGCAGATTCCCACCCCGCCGCAGGCCGCCACCAGGTCAACCCCGGCTCTCTGGGCGGCTTCCAACAAGGTCAGGCCGGCGTCCACATCCATGCGCCGGCCAATCGGTTCCAGGTCAACCGTGAAAGTTGTCATCGAGGGGCTGCGCTCACCTTGCGGCAGGCGCTTGCCGGGCTGCCCTTGCCACAGCCTGCAGGTGCGCCGGCGAGGTGCCGCAGCAGCCACCGACGATTTGCGCCCCGGCTTGCAGCCACAGGGCTGCAAGCGCGCCCATCTCCTCCGGCGTCACAGAATAGACCGGGCTGCCCTGCGCGTCCAGTTCCGGCAGGCCGGCGTTGGGCTTGAACCAGAGCGGCTTTTCGGTTGCCGCGCGCAGCTCACGCAGTGCCTTGAGGTTATCTTCCAGGCTGCGCCCGCAGTTGATGCCCAGTACGTCCGCCAGGTCGCCCAGCTCGGCGGCCATTTGCGCCGGTTTAACGCCCATCATGGTGCGCGTGCCGCGGTCGTAGCTGAAGGAGCACACCACCGGCAGGGCGCACACGGCGCGCGCTGCCTGCAGCGCCGCGCGTGCCTCAGATAGATCAAACTGGGTTTCAATCACCAGCAGGTCCACGCCCGCCTCAGCCAGGGCGCGCGCCTGGACCTCAAAGGCGGCCTGCGCCTCGCTTTCGGCCAGCGGGCCGTAGGGCTGCATCATCTGCCCGGTCGGGCCGATCGAGCCCCCCACCAGCGCCCGTCCGCTCGCCGCCTGGCGGGCCAGCGCCGCCGCCTGGTGGTTGATTTCCTGCGCGCGCCCGGCCAATCCGGCGTGTTCAAGGCGCAGCGTGGTGCCTCCGAAGGTGCAGGTCAGCAAAATATCGGCTCCCGCCTCCAGAAAATCACGGTGCAGGCGCGCAATTTGCTCCGGCTGCTCCAGCACCCAGGCTTCCGCGGGGGTGCCTTTGCTCAGCCCGCGCTGCTGCAGGTTGCTGCCCGTCGCCCCGTCTGATACCAGCACGCGCCCGGAGCGCAGCCGCTCCAGGATGGTGTTTTGCGCCATATCGGCCTCCAGAACGAATTACGCCAGGCTCTTGGCCAGCGCCACCGCCCGGCTGGCATCCGCGGCGTAGCCGTCGGCGCCAATTTCGCGCGCGTACTGCTCCGTCACCGGGGCGCCGCCCACCATCACCTTCACCTGATCGCGCAGCCCGGCGGCCTTCAAGGCTTCCACCGTCAGCTTCATGTTCGGCATGGTGGTGGTCAGCAGGGCACTCATGGCGATAATATTGGCACCGTTGCGCACCGCTTCCACAAACTTTTCCGCGCTCACGTCAGTGCCCAGGTCCATGATTTCAAAGGAAGCGCCTTCCAGCATCATGCACACCAGGTTTTTGCCAATGTCGTGCAGGTCGCCCTTGACCGTGCCCGCCGCCACCTTGCCGATGGGCCTGAAATCCGCCTGCACCAGCGCCGGGCGTAAAACCGCCAGGCCGGATTGCATGGCGCGCGCCGCGATGAGCATCTCGGGGACGAAATATTCGCCCTCTTCGAACAGGCGCCCCACTTCGCTCATCGCCGCCACCATGCCCTCGTTGAGGATGGTAGCCGCGGGAATGCCTTCAGCCAGCGCCTGCGCCACTTTGGCGGAGGACACTTTCTGCTGCCCGTTGAGAACGCTGTCGAAGATTTCTTGCAGTACTGGTTGCATTGTATTATTCTCCTCTGTTGAATAAATAAAGCCTTAAGCTGATATTGTACACGAAAACGCCGCTTTGGATTGCGAAATTTCCGCTGTGATAGGGCAATCGCATCTTATCCAGTTGTAGGGCGGGTTCAGAATCGAATCCGCCGCCCGCTGCGAGGACGCAGCGGGGAGCAAAAAAGCCGCAACCGGTCAGCCCTGTCAGGTTTTTGAAACCTGACAGGGCTCGTTTGTGAGTGCAGTTGTAGGGCGGGTTCGATTCTGAACCCGCCGCCCCGGCGCGAGCAAAACCCCAAAGGTTTGGTGGTGGAGTCATGCACTCGCCGCCCGCTGAAGAGACGCAGCGGGGAGCCTATAAGCCGCAACCGGTCAGACCTGTCAGGTTTTTGAAAACCCAGCAGGTCTCGTTGGGGGGTGCAGGTGTAGGGCGGGTTCGATTCTGAACCCGCCGCCCCGGCGATTATTTTTGCGGCGTGGGGGAGGGCGGCAGGGACGCGGCGTAGGCTTCCCAGTAGGCCGGGGTGAAGGATTGCAGCGGCGGCAGCCTGGCCCCCGCCAGCGGGTAAAGCTCCAACCGCGCGCCGGAAGCATCCACTGTCACCAGAATCCCCGCGTCGGTGGGACGGTCGCCCAGGCCGGTCATCACCAGGGTCAGATTTTGCCCGGCGCGCTGCTCAAACCAGGGCGAGAGGTTGCCCTCCGCGCCCACGTCACCGGCGAACAGGTAAACCGGCTTGCGCGCGGCAGCCGGCAGAATCAGCTCATCCAGCAGCAGCGGAAAACCGGCATTGTTGTAACAAATCCAATCGTTGGGGCTGGCCTGGTCGCGGTCGAGGGCAAAGAGCACGTCGTTCTTGAGGAAGAGAGTTTTGTGCATGAAGACAAAAATGGAGCCCACCCCCTCTGCCTGCAGGGCAGCTTGCAATGCGGTTTGCAGCATGCTGCGCTGGGGTTCGGTGACGGCGCAGGTTTCGATCTCGGTATCCAGAAAGATGAAGGCTGCCGGGCCGTAAATGAAGCTGTAATAGGTTGGGCCGTACCATTCCTGGTACAGGGTGCGGTTTTGCACGTCGTGATTGCCGGGCGTGTTGAAGACCGGCACCCGCACGCGCTGCAGAAAAAGGCGCTCGAAGGCGGCAAAATCATCATCGCGGGATTGCCGCACCATATCCCCCAGCGAGACCCACAAGCTTAGGTTAAGGCGCTCCAGGGCAGGGAACTGGTCAAGCACGGCTTTGGCCGGTTCCTGGTCGTTGCTGCCGTTGGAACCGTACAGGTGCCCCACCACCAGGAAGCGAAAAGCGGCGGGGGCAGGCAGGGGCAGGCTGCGACCGTTGAGGCTGGCTTGCTCGGGTAGGATATTGACGCGTTCCTCAACCGGCTGGCGGGTGGACCGAGGGGTAGGCTGAGGGGTAGGCTGAGGGGTGACCTGGGCCGGCTGGCAGGCGCTGAGGAGCAGGGCTGTCAGCAAGAGAATAAAGCGTGCTACGCGGGGGGCGGAGCGGGACAAGGGCTGTTCAGGATGCGGATGGGGCGCCGTCCTGGGCCTGCCGGGGAGCGGGCTGCTCTTCCGCTTCTACGGCGGCGGGCGGCTGGGGGATGTTCCGGGGGTCTTCGGCTTTGCCGAGGGCAATGGTCTGGGGGTAATCCTCCGGTTTTGGCGGCGCAGGCTGGTTGCCGGCAGCTTCCACCCAGGGTTGGGCGGGGGGATAATCCGGCGAGAGGGGAGGCATGCCGGTGGGCGGGAGTTGCCCGGGGGCGGGAGCGGGCGCGCTGGCCTCAGCCTTGAGGTCCTGGTTGGCCCCGGCACCCTCCGCGGAAAGCTCCTGCGAGACCTGGGCTGCCTGGGCTTTGACCTCGGCGGTGGTCTTTTTGACGTCATCGGCAATTTCTTTCAGGCCGGAGTCGCGCATGATGGTGGTGGGAATCTGGCGAATTTCGCGCGACATATCGGCAATCTCGCGCCAGGTGGGCGAGCGCACAATCTTACGCACCCACGCGCCGATTTTAAAAGCCGTGGCGACCATATCCTGCGGGCCGAGCACCACCAGCGCCAGGATGAGCACCAGGATGATTTCAAGCGGGCCTACACCGAGAATTTCCATGGATTAGTGCGGTGAGATCAGCACGGGAGCGGCGCTCCCCGCGGTTGAATCCCACACGACAGCAGCAACTCAGCCTTTTTTGTTTTTGTCGTCGGTGGGCGCTTCTTCCTCATCGCCCTTGATGCCCTTGCGGAAGGCGCGAATACTGGAGCCAATTTCGCCCGAAATTTTGCTGATGCGTCCCACCCCGAAGATGAGGACGACGATAATCAGGATGATAATCCATTCCCAACCGCCAAAATTAGGCATGTTCAACCTCCAATTGAATGTGGGTAAATTATATCAGCTTTCAACCATCTGGCAGGCCGCCCGTTCAGGAGCGCGCCGCGGTGGCATCTTCGTTGCGGCGGGCCACACCAGCCAGGACAATGCTGAGGATGTAGAGAGCAGCCAGCGGCAGCATCATCAGGCCCATGTTGATGGGGTCACCGGTGGGGGTGATGAAGGCCGAGAGCACCGCGATGATGAGCAGGGCGTAGCGCCAGCCGCGCAGCAGCATGCGCGCGCTGACAAAGCGCAGCCTGGCCAGGATGTACATGATGAGGGGCATTTCAAAGCTGACACCCACCCAGAACATGAAATTGGTGACAAATTCAATGTAGTTGGAGAGGCGCGGCACGGTTTTGATTCCGAGAAATTCGGTCAGGAAGGGTAGCGCCGCCGGCAGCATGACGAAGTAGTTGAAGGCTACCCCGCCGATGAAAAGCAGCACCGCAAAGGGGACAAAGCGCCGCACGTATTTTTTCTCGTTGGGCTGCAGGTCGAAGAAGGCCAGAATCTGAAAGAAAATCACCGGCAGCGAGAGGATAAAACCCGCCAGCAGCGACACGCGCATGAAAACGCCCAGGCTTTCGGTGACCTCGATGGCGGTGAGTTTATCCACGCCGCCGATGGGGATGGCGAGCACTTCGATGAGCTGCTGGGCAAAGGCAAAGCTGATGGCGCTGCCGAGGACAACGGCAATCAGGCTGCGCATCAGAGCTTTGCGCAATGCATCGAAATGCTCCAGGTACGTCATCATGATTTCGGTGTTGGTCCTGGCAGCATTACGGGAGGTATCTTTAGTCGCGGGGTCGTTCATGCAGAGGAATTATAGTATAGCTTTGCGGGTTTGGGGGAGGGCTGCGCGGCGGGGGCTGCTCTTTCTGGCAGCAAGGCGGATTTCATGTTAGCATAGGCGCAGAGAACAGAGGTTGGCTTGACCGGAGGAATCGCATGAGCCTGAGAAGGTATTTTGGGGTGCTGCTGATGATCGCGGCGGTGGCCGGGCTGGTTTTAAGCATCATCGGGCTGGTTGCCATCTGGCGTTTCCGCCCGGCGCTGACCCAGACCGTGCTGGAGGGCCTCTCCACCGCCGAACAAACCCTGGCCGCCACGCAGGACGGGCTGACCGCCGTGAGCCAGCTGGTGGAAACCGCCCGCGGGGATGTGGGTGCGCTGCAGAAAACGATTGACGCGCTGGCCTCCACCATCCACCAAATCAACCCCCTGCTCGATTCTGTCGCCGGGCTGGCCGACCAGGACGTGCCGGCGATGGTAGATGCCACGCAGACCGCGCTGGAATCGGCCAGGAGCAGCGCGCTGTTCATCGATAACTTCATGCAGGCTCTGGCCAGCATCCCCCTGCTGGAAACAGGCATCTATAAACCGGAAAAACCGCTCAACACGGCCATCGGCGAGGTCATCACCAGCCTGGATGCCGTCGCCCCCAGCCTGAGCACCATCAGCGGCAGCCTGAAGGAGGGCAAGAAGAACCTGGGCACGGCGGAAGAAGAGCTGAGGAAGATTTCTGATGCCACCGGCAGCCTGGGCGACTCGCTGGGCGACGCGCGGGACGTGCTGGAGCGCTACCAGCAAACCACCACCGGCCTCAAGCAGCAGGTGCAAAGCGCGCAGGCCGGGGCAGCCGGGTGGATAACCGGCGCGGCCTGGGTGGGCAGCCTGGCGCTGGGCTGGCTGATGCTGGCGCAACTGGGGCTGGGGGCGCAGGGGTATGACATGCTGCGCAGCCGCCGCCGCTGAACGGCCCGAAAAGGCGCCAAAAAAGCGGCGAAAACAGTTGCATTGCGCGCGCAAATCCATTACAATATAGATAATATTTCTCTAAAGATAATAATTATCCATTATGGCCGACCCTGAACTGCGTTACCACACCCTTCTGAGCAAGCTGCAAAACCGCGGCGGGCGCATCACCTCGCACCGGCTGGCCTTGCTGCGCCTGCTGGCGGCCTCCGAAGGGCACCCCAACGCGGCCCAGCTTTACGCGGCGCTGCGCGCCCAGTTCCCCACCATCAGCCTGGCCACCGTTTACAAGACGCTCGACCTGCTGAAGGAAGAGGGCGAGGTGCTGGAGATCCCGCTGCGCGGCGAGAGCCACTTTGACGGCAACAAGCCCTACCCCCACCCGCACCTTATCTGCACCCACTGCGGAAAAATCCTGGATGGCGACGAAGTGCGCGTGCTGCACGCCCTCAACCAGGAGATTAAAGACCGCTACGACTTCCAGGTGGTGCAGTCGCAGCTCGTTTTTTACGGGGTGTGCCGCCAGTGCCAGGAAAATACACCTTAGGGGTTATTTTTTTGCGAGCCAATGGATAATGATTATCTATAAGGAAAATCTATCAAATCCAAAACAGGAAAGGGAAAAGGACTATGAAAGCTAAGAAGAAGCTCACCACCGTTGCCGGGGCGCCCGTCCCCGATAACCAGAACAGCATGACCGCCGGCCCGCGCGGTCCCATGCTGCTGCAGGACGTCTGGTATCTTGAAAAACTGGCCCACTTTGACCGCGAGGTGATCCCTGAGCGGCGCATGCACGCCAAGGGATC
>CAYVOX010000039.1:0-22258 GCA_964453035.1 uncultured Anaerolineaceae bacterium | reverse complement strand
CTTACACAGATGTGGTCGCAGGTTCGAGTCCTGTTCCGCCCACCTCTAAACCCCCATATCTGGGGGTTTTCTTAAAACCAGTCTCTTTTCCAGAAAATCAAGATCACTACAACCATTAACACAATAAAAATCCCAATGATCACCAGAAAAGCCAGGGGATAATCCTCAAAAGGCAGGTTCACATTCATCCCGAAGAAGCTCGTAACAATGGTCGGAATGCTCATTACAATCGTCGCAGAAGCCAGGAATTTCATCACCGCATTCTGATTGTTGGAAATCACCGAAGCAAATGCATCCATCATGGAAACCAGAATGTTGCTGGAGATGTTCACCATTTCAATCGCCTGCTGCGTTTCAATCATCACATCATCCAGGAGGTCTTCATCATCCGGGAACATGTGAAAAAGTTGGCTGCGTTGCAGACGCTCGAGCAGCAATTCATTCATCTTCAGCGCCGTAGCAAAATAAACCAGGCTCTTCTGATACTTCAGCAGCTCAGTCAATTCCTTATTCCGCAGGGATAGCTGCAGCCTGTCCTCAAGTGAGTCAACCACCTTGTTGATTTCGCGCAAGTACATCAAGAACTTATTAGCCGTGCTCAATAACAGCCGCAGTACAAACCGGTTGCGCTTCCCCGTGGAAAGTCCCCGCATCCTCCCGGAGCTCATCTCTGAAATGATTTCATTGGGCCACCGGCAAATCGTCACAATAAACCGCTCTGTTATGATGATGCCCATAGGGATGGTCGTGTATGGAATATCCACTTTTACGCCCTGGAAGTACGGGATGCGCAAAATAATCAGGATGATGCCGTTATCTTCCTTCTCGGTGCGCGCACGCTCATCCATATCCAGGGGATAGGTGGAAAAATCCTGTGGAATACCAAGTTCAACAAGCGTTTGGATATCTTCTGGAGTCGGATCAATTACATTTAACCAGCAGTTATTGACCAAACCATCCATTTTTTCCAGGCCAGCTTCGGTGTTCTTCAAGTACGTGATCATCTGAGCCTCCAGAATGGGGATCGCCGCACCTGGATGGAGGTGCTTGAGGCATGGCAATTTTACCCTTTTATCCTAAAAAAGTATATAATAAGGTTGCATCGGGGATGACAGGCTTCGACGGGAGAGGCTGGCCCCGAACTGCGAGCCGAGAGGTGCCGACCTCGTAAACTCAGCACAAAAAATCAAGTGCCAACCGCACTTCATATGCTGCTATGCCCCTCGCTGCGTAAGCTTGAGGCATGCGCATCCTAGCCTCCCCGTGAGGCTACGTCTGCCTACCCCGCTCTCTGGCCGGTGGTAGAACAGGCGCCAAAAAGCCAGTAGTGCCGTCCGGGTTGCTGCGCCCCGGACGAAAGAGGGCTCTCGGGCTCAAGCAGCTGGCGCTCACACGGTTTGTTATTCCTCCGGCTGGGCGTAAGAGCAAAGAATGACTACGCTCGTAGGCGTTCGCGGGACGATTCTTTCGGACGCGGGTTCGATTCCCGCCATCTCCACCATAAATAATCCGCCATCAGGCGGATTATTGCTTTCTAATCAATAAACCTTTCAGATACTCCCCCTCTGGAAACTGCAACGCCACCGGATGATCCGGTCCTTGATGCAGATACTCAATAATCGCCGCATCCACCCTGGCATCCAAGGCAGCCCCCGCCAGGATTTTTTGGAATAGATCGGGTGAAATCCCCCCCGAACAAGAAAAGGTAAACAACAAACCGCCGGGATTTAATAACTTAAGCGCCAGCAGGTTGATATCCTTATATCCCCGCGCCGCCCGTTCCGCCTGGGCTGCCGTTGGTGCAAATTTGGGCGGGTCTAAAACGATGACGTCAAACGTTCTCGCCTGATCTCGAAATAACCTCAGCAGCGAAAAAACATCCCCCTCCACCCACTCTGCCCGCTCTGAGGGTAATCCATTGAGGTCAATATTCTTCCTCGCCAGG
Source organism: uncultured Anaerolineaceae bacterium (assembly GCA_964453035.1). Lineage (GTDB taxonomy): Bacteria > Chloroflexota > Anaerolineae > Anaerolineales > Anaerolineaceae > CAYVOX01. Next base: position 20,313 of record CAYVOX010000039.1, on the reverse strand, counting down.
GACAGCACTTCCCCTGAGCTATCCACTGAGAGCACCCGTTCAGCGCCGGCTGCTAGCCCATAAACCGCAAACGCTCCGGTGTAAGCAAAACAATTCAAAACGCTCTTACCCTCAACCCTGGCAGCAAACCTCCTGCGATTAACGCGTTGGTCAAGGTAAAAACCCGTCTTGTGCCCGTTCTGGATATCAACAAAAAAACGGTGCCCCCCTTCCTCAATGGTCAACAATCCGGGTTCATCTACTCCTCGTGCCAGCCCCGTGCGCGGCGCAAGCCCCTCCAACTGCCGCACATCCACATCCGAGCGTTCATAAATTTGATCAATGCCGCTCTCTTCAACCAGCGCATCTAAGATCGCTTCCCGCCAGTATTCAGCCCCCGCGGAAAGCAGTTGCACCACCAGCCAATCCGCATAGCGGTCCACCACCACGCCCGGCAGTCCATCGGATTCGGCGTGCACCAGCCTGCAAGCATTGGTCTCCCCGCTTGCCAGGATTTCTCCCCTTGCCCGGAGCGCGCGTCGCAAGCGTGCCCGAAAAAACGCTGCATCCACCGGCTCATCCGGCTCAAAATGCCACATCCTCGCCTGAATCTTCGATTGCGCGCTGAAAGCCGCCCACCCCAGAGCCTCACCCCGCGATGTCTTAACCAGCACGCTCTCTCCGTTTTCCGGATTACCGTTGATACGCTCGACCGCTCCAGAAAATATCCAGGGATGCCTGAGCAGTACAGAACGCTCTCGCGTGGGTTTTAAAATGAGGCTCTTTTCCATCATCAAACCTGTTTTCCAATCATGGCAACCAGCCCGGCTTCATCAAGTAATGCTACGCCCAGCTGTCTGGCTTTTTCCAGCTTGGAACCGGCAGCCTCCCCAACAACCAGGTAATCCGTTTTCTTGCTCACCGAATCGGTCACCTTCCCACCATTTTCCTCAATCAGGGACTTCGCCTGTTCGCGAGAAAGGTTTGGCAGCGTCCCCGTGATGACAAACACCAGCCCGCTCAAACCGTCACCTTTCCCCTTCTTGGGGACAGCAACCGGCCAAACGCCCGCCACCTTGAGCTTTTTCAGCACCAATTGGTTATTTGGGCGCTCAAACCAATCCACCACTGCCTTCGCGATATTTGGTCCCACCCCCCCAATCCTTTGCAGGTCATCCATATTTGCTGCCGCCAGTCGCCCTAGGTTTCTAAAATGATCGGCCAGGTCAACCGCCATCACCTCTCCCACCCCTCGGATACCCAGCGCATTCACCAGCCTGGAAAGCGGTTGTTTTTTTGCAGCGTCAATAGCCCTTAAAAGATTATCCGCCTTCTTCTCTGCAAACCCATCCAGAGAGAGCAAATCCTCGCGCGTCAGGTAAAAAATATCCGCCACATCCTTTGCCAGGCCGATATCTGCGAGCTGTTCAACAATTTTTATCCCCAGCCCAACAATATCCATCGCTCCACGCGAGACAAAATGCTCCAGGTGGCGCACCAGTTGCGCCGGGCAGCTGGCATTGACGCAATACCAGGCCACTTCACCCTCAATATGCTCCACTGCCTGTCCGCAGGCCGGGCATACCTGCGGAGGCGTATAAACTACCTCCTGACCGGTTCTGGCTTCCACCACCGGACCAATAACGTACGGAATCACATCTCCCGCCCGCTTCACCATCACCCTATCCCCCACCCGGATATCCTTCTCCTGGATGTAATCAAAATTATGCAGTGTCGCCTGTTTAACCACCACACCGCCAATTTCAACCGGCTGTAAGACCGCGTAGGGTGTAATGACCCCCGTCCGACCCACTGCCACGCCAATCTCCATCAGGGTGGTGCTCACCTCCCGAGCCGGGAACTTCAACGCCAGCGCCCCGCGTGGATCTTTCCCGACAAATCCCAGGTCATTCGCCACCTGTGTATCGTTGATCTTGATGACAATCCCATCGGCTTCAAAGGGCAAGGCATCCCGCTTTTGCTGCCATTCTTCGCAGGTCTTCAACACTGCCGCAAAATTAACACAGAACGCCACCTCGCTCGCCACCGGGAAACCCAGTTTCCTCAGATACTCCAGCACATCCCACTGCGTTTCTGGGGGCTCGTCGCTGATTGCAACAATCGCATAAGAAAGCAGCGTTAGAGGTCGAGAAGCCGTTAAAGACGGGTCAAGTTGCCGCAGCGACCCAGCTGCTGTGTTGCGCGGGTTCAGGTAGGTGCGTTCACCCTGTTCCTCAAGCCGTTTATTAAGCCGCTCAAATGCTTTGATCTCAATAAAAGCCTCGCCACGCACCACCAGCTCAGCCGGCGCCTTCATTCCATCCGGGTCAACCGGGATACGCAGCGGAATGGCTTTGATAGTGCGCAGGTTGGAGGTGATATCCTCTCCCACCTCGCCATCGCCGCGCGTGGCTCCCTGAACAAAAACGCCGTTCTCATAACGCAACACCACCGTCAAGCCGTCAATCTTCGGCTCAATCACAAAACTAACCTGCTCCACCCGTTCATCCAGCTTACGAATGCGCTCAAACCAGGCTCTGACGCCTGCCAAATCGTAAGCAGCTGCCAGGCTCAAAATCGGCGCGGCATGCACAACCTTCTGGAACTTTTCCGAAATTGCCCCACCGGTGCGCTGCGTTGGCGAATCAGGTGTAATCCACTCTGGATGCAGCCTCTCAACCTCCCTCAAACGCGCTACCAGCCGGTCATATTCCAGGTCGCTAATCACTGGGGCATCCAGCACATGGTAACGATAATTGTGGAAATTGATTTGAGACTTCAGATTGAGTAATTCGTTATATAAAGAAGGTTCGCTCATGCTTTGCATTATAGCAAAGAATTTTGATAGGCCAGCGCATAACCGATGGACAAAAATATGCTAAACTATACCTTACGGAGGGCCTCTTTATGAAAATCATTGCCTATATTTTCTCTGCGATTCTCATTTTCTTTGGGGTATTGTTCATCTGGGGGTCAGGCAGCAGCCAGGGAGGCGGTGGGATCTGGATTGTCGTAGGCGCCATTTCCATCGCGGTTGGTTTCGGCATCATCTGGTTTGCCTCCAAAAAACCAGCCACCTCGACCACCAACGTCACCCTGCAGATTGATATGCCCGGCAACGTCAGCATGGATACCCTCAAGTGCAAGTCTTGCGGCGGCGTCATCAGCGAAGCTGATGTAAAAATTGTCGCTGGCGCGCCTGTCGTCACCTGTCCATACTGCAAAACATCTTATCAGCTGACCGAAGAACCCAAGTGGTAATCTAAAAGGGAAAGAGCGCACGCCAATGAAGAAGAAATTAATTGCCCTGGTTCTTCTAGCTGTTCTTCTCATCCTGGCCGTTCAACCGGCAGTTGCCCAGTCCTACCGCTTCCGGGTGCTCAAAACGGTCGCAAATGTTTATATCAATAAGGATGGCACTCAAACCATCGAGTATTACATCACCTTCCAGAACCAAACCGGCGCGCCTGCTATTGACTATGTTGACGTCGGCGTACCCAAAAATGGGGATTACGACCTCAAAAGCGTCTCCGCTGAAGTCGCTGGCAAGAAAATCACCGATATCCAGAAGTCCGAATACGTCAAACCAGGCATTGCTCTGGGTTTAGGCGCCAATGCCATTCGCGCTGGTCAGACCGGTGAAGTACACGTCCTCATCCCGCTTGTCCGCCGTGAAATCTACGAATCAGACCTCAAGGACCTTCCTGAGAACTACGCCAGCATCAACTTCCAGCCCAACTATTTTGGATGCGAGTATGTGGTCGGTTCAACCGACTTGAGCGTATCCATCTTCTTTCCCGCGGATGTGAACGCTGAAGAACCGCGTTATCATCAACCGGTCAACTGGCCCGGCGCCAAGGATCCCACCACCGGCGCCCTCGATTCTGGCGTGAAATACTACACCTGGCAATCTTCCTCAGCCAGCGCATGCGCCCAATACCAGTTTGGCGCAAGTTTCCCGGCTCGCGTAGTACCTGCCAATACCATCCAGAAAAAACCCGCCGTCAACATCAGCCTCAACATCAACGAAGAAGATCTTTGCTGCGCTGGTATGGCGATTTTTGGCTTCATTTTTGTCGGGCTTTCCATCTACGGAGCAATCTGGGGTTCCAAAGCCCGCAAATTGAAATACCTTCCCCCAAAGTTAGCCATTGAAGGCATGGGCATCAAGCGCGGCCTCACCGCCGTTGAGGCAGCCATTCTTATGGAACAACCCATGGATAAGATTCTCACCATGATTTTGTTCAGCACCGTCAAAAAGAATGCCGCCGTGGTTAGCAGCAAAGATCCGCTCAAAGTTGATGCAGTTCAACCTCAACCGGAAGGACTCTACCCTTACGAAAAGAGCTTCATCGAAGCCTTCACCGAGAGCAACCAGGCCGTTCGCCGCCGCCTGCTGCAAAACATGATGGTTGACCTGGTCAAATCCCTGACCGAAAAGATGAAAGGCTTCAGCCGCAAAGAGACGATTGATTACTATACGACCATTATGCGCAAAGCCTGGGAACAGGTCGAAGCAGCCGCCACACCTGAAGTGAAAATGCAAAAATTCGACGAAGCCGTGGATTGGACCATGCTGGACAAGAACTTTGACGACCGCACCCGCGAGGTATTCCGCACCGGTCCGGTGTTCATTCCCACCTGGTGGGGTCGCGTCGATCCAACCATTCGTCCCACAATTCAAAACGCCAATGTTCCCGCGCCCTCCGGCGGTGGACAAATCTCAATTCCGCTGCCCAGCCTGCCCGGCTCCGATTTCGCGGCATCCATTGTTAACAGCGTCCAATCCTTTGCCGGTGGCGTGATGGGCGACCTTACCTCCTTCACTGGCGGCGTCACCGATAAAACCAATCCTGTGCCAACCTCCACCTACACCGCCAGCAAAGGCGGCGGCTCAAGCGGTGGGCGCTCCTGCGCATGCGCCTGCGCCTGTGCCTGCGCGGGCTGCGCCTGTGCCTGCGCTGGCGGTGGTCGTTGATCCTTCGCGGACCCATCCATGCTTTCTGACCTGAAAATCCGTCTGCTAAAACCGTTTCAATCCTTTCAAACGGTGGAGCTTCCTCCACCGGGCATTTACCATTTTGAGCAGCGCAATGGAGCAGAAAAGACTCGCCTCCACCTACGACTCGAACAGGATGGACAGGGATTGTTGCTGGTCAACGCCAGCCGTTCACTTCACCTCAACCCAACCGCCTCCTTTATGGCATATCTTTTCTTCACAAAAGTTTCCCCGAAGCAGGCGGTCACCTCTCTCACCCGGCGCTACAACATTTCGAGCCAACAGGCCAACCATGACTATGCGCAGTTTGCATCCGATTTGGATAACCTCATCCGCCCCGATGGCGCCTGCCCGGTGTGCGAACTCAATCTCGATACCCTCGCGCCTTTCTCAACCCGTCCATCCGCTCCTTACCGCATGGATCTGGCGCTCACCTACCGGTGCAACAACGACTGCGCGCATTGCTACAATGCCCGTCCCCGCTCCTTCCCCGAGCTCTCAACTGACCAGTGGAAGCTCATCCTTGATAGACTCTGGCAGATTGGCATCCCTCACATCGTTTTCACCGGCGGCGAGCCTACCCTTCGCCCTGACCTGCCCGATTTGATTGCCCATGCGGAAAAAAACGGGCAGATTACCGGCATCAACACCAACGGACGCAAATTACGGGATTTACAGTTTGTCAAGAAACTTATCGAAGCAGGTTTGGACCACGTTCAGATTACCTTAGAATCTCACATCCCGACAGTTCACGATCAGATGGTATCCGTTCCTGGCGCCTGGCAGGATACTATTCAAGGAATCAAAAACGTCCTTTCCACGCGCCTTTTCGTCATGACGAACTCTACCCTGCTACAGCAAAACACCTCCGACCTGCCCGGGATGTTGTCTTTCCTTGAAGAGCTTGGCGTTCCCACCATAGGCCTTAATGCGCTTATTTATTCCGGTCGAGGGGCTTCCGTCGGCTCCGGTCTCGCTGAGAGCGACCTGCCTCCGCTTCTGGAAATCGCCCGCGCGCACACCAACCGTACCGGGCAGCGCCTCATCTGGTACACCCCCACCCAGTACTGCCATTTTGATCCGATGCTTCTTGAACTGGGCGTCAAAGGCTGCACAGCCGCCCTTTATAACATGTGCATCGAGCCTGACGGCAGCGTCATCCCCTGCCAATCCTACTACCAGTCGCTTGGTAACTTCCTGAAAGCGGATTGGTCCTCCATTTGGAACCATGACCTTGCAGTCCGCCTGCGCGAGCGTCAGGATGCGCCTGCGTATTGTCAAAATTGCGCCCTTTTTTCAGAATGTGGTGGGGGATGTCCCCTGGCCCGCCCACACCTACCCGGAGGTATCCATGCAAGCCATTCGTAACCTCATTCAACGCTTTTTCCCTCCCGCCACTCCGCTCAAAACCGGTACATATCGTTTTCAATCGCCACCTGATTCGCCCAGCCCTCTGCGGTTGCACCTGCGCATTGAGCCTGGTGGTCAAGGCGTGCTGATTATCAATGCGCATACCGTCCTTCATCTCAATCAGACCGCCGCCGAGTACATCTATCACATCATCCAGCAGACTCCTGAGAACGAAATTGGTCAAATCTTCGCCGGGCGATACCATATCTCACCAACCCAGGCCAGCCAGGATTTTTCTGATGTGCGTGAGAAGATTAACACCCTGGTTCAGACGCCTGATTTAGACCCGGTGACGTTTTTAGATATTGAGCGCGCTGCCCTTTACACCGGTTCACTATCTGCCCCCTACCGGGTAGATTGTGCTCTAACCTACCGGCAAACGGATGGCACTCAGGCAGGGGTTGCGCCTGCTGACCGCGTCCGCCAGGAGCTAAGTACTGCCGAGTGGATAACGATAATCGAAAAAGCAAGCCTGGCGGGTATCCCCCATGTGGTTTTTACGGGCGGCGAACCCACCCTTCGAGATGACCTGGTTGACCTGATTCACTACGCTGAAAAACAGGGCATGGTAGCCGGCTTGCTCACCAATGGGCTGCGCCTGGCAGATCCCGATTTTCTGCGCGCCGTCCTCCAGAGCGGATTAGATCACATCATGCTCACCCTCGATCCTTCCAACCAGAAAGCCTTGCAAGCCGTCAAGGCCGTGTTAGCGGAGGATATCGCTCTCACTGTCCACCTCACGCTAGACCCTCAAAACGCGTCCACGATCGAAGAAGCCATCGCCACCCTCGGTTACCTGCAGGTCAAGCATCTCTCCCTCAGCGCCATTCAACCAGACCTGAATGAATCTCTGGTTTCTGCTCAAAAATTCGCTGCCTACCTGGGGCTTACCCTCGTCTGGGATATTCCAGTACCCTACTCGTCCTTCAACCCCGTTGCTGCTGAAATCCAGGGTCACGAAGAACTCCCGCAGGGTGCCGGCAGCGCCTGGCTTTATGTTGAACCAGATGGCGATGTGTTCCCTACCCAGGGCGACGAACGCCTGCTGGGTAACCTGCTCAACAATTCCTTCGAAGAAGTCTGGGCTCAGCGGCCAAAATAACCATGCTCACTGTGGACGAATGGCACCGTCGATTTACCCGGCAAGCCGTCTGGACGGACCAGGTGCGCCAGTATCTCTACCAGAAAACCGTCCTTTCATCAGCCACAAATATTCTTGAAGTAGGCTGCGGCACAGGCGTTATCACTTTTGATTTACATCGGCAAACTCAGGCGCGCGTCTATGGTCTAGACTTGCGCCTTGATTTTTTACACCTTGCCCACACCTCTGACCCTGCAACCAGTTACCTGCTGGCGGATGGGCTAAAGCTTCCCCTTCCCGCAGCCTTTTTTGATGTTGTTATTTGCCATTATCTGCTTCTCTGGATTCACAACCCCCTCTCCCTGCTGGACGAGATGAAACGGGTAACCCGTTCAGGGGGCTGTATCGTAGCTCTTGCTGAACCCGATTACGGCGGACGCATCGACCACCCTGCACCACTGGTTGCCCTCGGGCACCTTCAGGCTCAAGCCCTTATAGAGCAAGGCGCTGACCCTGAAACGGGACGTAAGCTCAAACAATACTTCATCCAGGCGGGTCTCATGCAGGTCGAGGCTGGTCTGCTCGGCGGTCAATGGTCATCGCCTCCTTCCCAACAGGCACTCGAATCCGAATGGTCGGTTCTGCGTTCTGATCTCGCCGCTCTCCTCTCTCCTTACGAACTATCGCAAATGCAGGGTTTGGATGAAGTTGCATGGCAAAGAGGTGAACGCATCCTTTTTGTCCCCACTTTCTACGCGCTCGGCTACGCGCCCTAAGTTTCTGGCAACCAATCTCGCTTGCTCCACCTCCGCAATCCCGTTATAATCCCCTTATTCTTTTCCCGGTGGAGTTAATATGCGGATTCTATGCCTGACCTGTGAAGCGCTCGCCCGTCCCGCCTATCATTGCGCTGCCCTTTCGCCCCACATCGTGGATGTCGTTCTGGTTGAGCGCGGTTTGCACCACAGGCCAGGTGACCTCCGGGAAATGCTTCAGCAGTACATCAACGCCGCTTCACCCCAACGCTACAATTATGTAACGCTTGCCTATGGCCTGTGCGGTAAAGCCACCGCCGGTCTTTCCGCCGCAACCGTCCCCCTGGTGATTCCCAGAGTGCATGATTGCATCAGCCTGTTCCTGGGTAGCCGCCAGAGATATCAGGAGCAATTTGAGCAGCATCCCGGAACCTATTGGTATGCTCAGGATTACATCGAGCGCGCGGAAGGAACCGCAACCTCGCTTTCAATGGGTTCTGATTTTGAAGAGGATATTCGCAAGGTTTACGACGAATATGTTCGCAAGTACGGGCAGGATAACGCGGATTATCTGATGGAAGTGATGGGAGCCTGGCAGCAGCACTACCAGCGCGCTGTTTTCATCGAAATGGGAATTTCCAATGGAACTGAGGTTGAAACCCGCGCGCGGGAGGAAGCTCTCCGACGCGGTTGGACTTTTGAGCGCATGGCTGGCGATTTGCTCCTCATTCGGCGCTTACTGTTTGCCGAATGGGAAAACAATGACTATGCCGATTTTCTGGTTCTGCAACCAGGCCAGAAGGTCACCATGTCCTACGATGAGCACGTCATCCGCTGCGATTTAATCATCTAGCCTTCCGTAGCGGCTTAAGGCTGGTTATCCCTCATCCACGCCAGGTATTTTTCAGCGTTATGCGCCAACGCATCCTTTGAAAGCTCGCCCCCCGTCAGCAGACCTAGCACGCGCGTCATCCAATCATTGACCGGCGTAGCCACCCCCACCTTGCTTCCAAACCGCGAGACGGCTCCATTGAGGTAATCCACCTCACTTTTCCCCCGTCCAGCGTACAGGTCAATATGAAATGACGGCATTTTTCCACCTCGCCCTTTGCCCAGCGCCTGGAATAACAGCGGCTGGCTCATCCAGGCTGGCAGTCTCGTCATCAGGTTCACCAGCGCTTTCACGGGCGTCGCGGGCAGGTCAATCACCGGAATTTCCATCGCCCGCATCACCGCCAGAGCCTCTTTCAACATCAAAACCTCAGCCCGGAATAATCCAGGCTGAGCATAAATCATCGCCGGGGAGTAGTCCAGAATCGCTGATGAGGCATTAGCCAACAAATTCGTCAGCATCTTCGACCATTTCATACCTTCAGCATTTGCAAATCCCCAGGCGCGCAATCCCGCCCCATTCATCGCGCTTATCACCGCCGGCGCAAGCGGATGCTCGGTGGCTACCCCCAGCCCCCTCAACTTTTCCACAAAAACCTGCCCCACCCCGCCGCGGCCAACCGCAGTTGTCACCGTTCCCGCAATTACCTTTTCACTGCCAAGTGTTTTGCTCAAAACCTGTTCGTTTTCCACCCCATTTTGCAGGCACACCACCGGAGGGAACTGCTGCGCCACTGGCTGGATGCTCTCCGCCACCGCTTCCGTATCAAAGGATTTAACCGCTACAATGGCAGCATCATACTTACGCATGGGTAGTGCTTCTTGAACCGAAGTAACCACCTCCACTTCCTTCAGGTGACGTTCAACCTCACCAACCCTTACGCGCAATCCACTCATCCGAATTGACTCGGCTACTTCCGCTCTTTCAATAAACATCACCTCTTGCCCGGCCAGCGCCAGGCTCCCACCCACGTAACCGCCAATAGCCCCCACCCCAAAAACCAGAAAAGACAACGGCGCACCGACTTTTTCAGACATGGAGCGTCACCCATCCCCTTGAACCCTGAAGAAACGCATTACCCGGCATGGCTTTCTTCCCGGCGGGTTGTACCCAATCCAACACCAGCCAACCCTCGCCCGTTCCAACCGCCGGGTATCTCCCCTGGATGCTGCGCTCACCGGGCTGGCACCTGCCTGCCTGGACGCGTGCCTTCAGAATCTTAAGAATCCCGTCTTCACGCGGAATGAATGTTCCCGGCCAGGGTTGGAAAGCTCTCACGCGCCGCTCTAAAGCTTCAGCAGATTGAGTCAAATCCAACAGGGCATCCTCTTTGTGGATCATGGCTGCCCGTGTGGCTTTATCCTCGTCCTGCGCCACGGGCACCAGGTTTCCGCTCAGGTAGCGGGGCAAGGTTTCAACCAGCAACTCCGCCCCAACCTCCGCCAAACGCGGCAGGAGCGAGCCAGTTGTGTCGTCAGGTAAAATTTCAACCGCTCTCTGAGCCAGGATGGAGCCCGTATCTACCCCGGCATCCATCTTCATGATAGTTGCGCCGGTGGTTTTATCGCCATTCATAATGGCAGCCTGGATCGGCGCAGCTCCCCGCCACCTGGGCAGCAGCGAGGCATGAACATTGATGCATCCATAACGCGGTAGTTCCAGCACATTTGCTCTTAGAATTTGCCCGAAAGCTGCTACCACGATAAGATCAGGCGCCCAGGTCTGCAGTTGTTCCCATGCGCCTGGTTCGCGCAATTTTTGCGGCTGAATGATACTCAAGCCCAACTTTTGCGATTCCAATTTTATCGGCGGTGAGGTTAATACCTGCCCGCGTCCTGCCGGTCTGTCAGGCTGGGTGACAACCCCCACAATCGTGTATTGATCTGCCAGCCTCAGCAGGCTGGGAACGGCAAACTCAGGTGAGCCCATGAACACAATTTTCATGCTTTTAATTTTAACATAAGTTCCTCGCTCCACTTCAAAACTTGCAGTAAAATTAACTGGTGAAGACGATCATGCAGCAAGAAATTATGCGCGAGCTGGACAGGGCTCATCAAGCCCGCGCCCACGGTCTTGAAGGAAAAGCCCGCGTCTGTGCCCGGCGGGCAGCAGGCTGGGCTGCACAGGCTTATTTGACCCGTTTTCACCCTGAAAACGCCCCCACGGTTGCCCTGATTGCCCTTCAGACCCTCTCGACGCTCCCTGGCTTTTCGCCCCAATTCTACCTGTGGGCGCAACATCTCACCATGCGCGTTGATGAAAATTATGCCCTCCCACCAGAAGTCGATTTGCTCGCCGAAGCCAATCTTTTTGTTATATCCCTCCATGAAAGGATAAACGCCTGACCCATGCCAGAACAGATTATCATTTACGGTACCCGCTGGTGCGGTGATACGCGCCGCGCCTTGCGCTTCTTTGACCAGAACAAAATCCCCTATCAATGGATTGATATTGACCAGGATAAAGAAGCCAGCGCTTATGTTGAAAAAGTCAACAACGGTTATCGCAGCGTTCCCACCATTCGCTTTCCTGATGGCAGCCTGCTGGTCGAACCATCGATCCAGCAACTCGCCGAGAAGTGTAATATTTCCAACGAATAACGATCTCGCCTGCAGTAATAAAAAAAAATAACGAATGGACGCCTTGAACATCCATTCGTTTGTGTTGATGATTTGTTGATTAGATTCAGGCAGAGATATCTATCTCCAGATCATCGCCCTTACGCCCCTGAAGAGCTGGTTAATCACCCAGAACAGCAGCGCTCCGCTGAATAAGCCAACGCCAATCATCAAGTATGCCGTCATCCATTGTGTTTTTTCCAACTCCACCTCCGGTTTATGCGTCAACCTTCGCTTTAATTGCCCGACAAATGCCGGGTCAGGCTCAACGCTATCCAATGATGAAGCCAGCAACTGCTCAAAGGCGTCGTCCAGTTGAGATCGACCAGTCACATTGATTGAATTAATCATCCGTCACTCCTCAACCGGAATCGCCACAATTCCAATGGTGCCTGGGCCAAGATTGGCCGCCACCGGAATTGATAAATCTTCCACAAACGAGTCCACGATTCTAAATTTTTTCTTTGCCTGTTCGATGAGATCTCTTGCAGTCGCCGGGTCAGCCGCGTGCACCACAGCCAGGAACACCTTTTGCTCTCCGACCTGGGCTTTAACATCATCCAGGATGCGGTCCAGTGCCTTCTGGCGGGTTCGAACCTTTTCAGCCATGCCCAGCAAACCGTCTTTTAACACAATGATGGGCTTGATTTTTAACAAAGATGAAATCGCCGCCTGGATGCCGTTGATTCTTCCGCTCATCCTGGCAAATTCCAAATTGTCCACTGTGAAAACGACCGCCAGCCGCTGCTTCATCCTCTCGAGGTTCTTCAGGATTTCCTGAAGCGATAAACCGCGCTCCTCAAGAATACGCGCTTCCCTGCACATAAAGCCCAACGCTGCTGACCCTGCCCCTGAATCAAAGGGGTGGATATCCAGTTCTCCCGCCAGTTCCCGCGCTGCCATCTCAACCGTTGAAAATGTTCCAGACATCTTACTGGCAATGTGAATGGATAAGATTTGGTCGCCCTTTTGAGCAATTTTCCGGTAAAACTCAACCACCTGCAGCGGTGAAGGCAGGCTTGATTTGGGAATCGCCTTCTTTTCCTTAACCAGTTTGTAGAAATTGTCTGGGGTAACATCAACGCCCTGAATGTACGTCGTTTCGCCAAACCGGATTCTCAAAGGAAGAAGATTAATCTTAAACTTCTCGTACCATTCAACCGGCATATCGGCAGCGCCATCGGTCACTATGCGTAACATTTCCTCACTCCTCGCCCCTTTTCTTATTTTTCGTCCTGCTTTAAATCATCGCGTAAAGCCGTCAAAGTGCGGTGATACAGGCTTTTAATCGCGCCTTCGCTTCTTCCCATTATAACCGCCACCTCAAAGTTAGAAAGGTGCTCAACAAATTTCAAGATGATGAGTTGTTGCCGGTCTTCAGGCAGCTTTCGAATGGCTGCCAGTAAACGCTCCCGTTCCTGGCTCTGAACCAATTCATGCTCAGGATGCGCGGAGTTGTTGACCGGCATTTCTCGGTCTTCGAGCGGTACTTCCTTGTTGCGCTGGTTATCGCGATGCCAGTTTGCTACCAGGTTGTGAGCAATCCGGTATAACCAGGCTGTGAACGGCACCCCTCGGATTTTGTAGGATTGGATATGTCCCAGCGCGCGGTGAAAAACACGCTCTGTCAAATCCTCAGCGTCGCTCGGACTGCCCGTCCGGTAAAATATGTAGTTGTAAATGCGCCCAATATTGCGCTCATAAAGAACGCTAAAAGCCTCAGGATCGCCCTGAATGGCTCGCTCCAGAGCCGTATCATCAGTCATATCATTCAATGGTCAGGGTCCTGTCGCTTAATAAGTATAACCCCGTCCCCCAGTCGGAGTTTCGCCTATGGTTCCAATGCCAGCGCTGCTCGAACAGCAGCGTAGGCATCCACAATCCCGTAGCCACTGACGTTGCTCGGCGGATCATCTTGCTCGTCATCACATCTGACTTTCAGGCCTGTATAAGCTGTGGCTGTTTGACTCAGAATCCGCTCCGTCAGGCCAACATCACCGATTAACCTTGGGTTAGCCGACCACATCAACGCAACCACGCCAACCACATGCGGTCCGGCCATGGACGTTCCGGCAAGGGTATTATACCCACTTCCCGGGTATGAGGAATAAATTCCTTCTCCAGGCGCAAGAATATCTGGTTTTATTCGACGGCTCCCATCCACCACAACGGGTCCCAGGCTGCTAAAATCAGCCCGGTTGCCGCTGCTATCCACGGCCCCGACCGTATAAACATCATCATAAATCGCCAGGGGTGAATCAACGCTCCCGCAACCGCTCAATCCGGAATTTCCCGCCGAAACAACCACAAATACCCCTGCTTTGCGCAAAGCTCTAACTGCTGCCTCCAGAGAGCTTGCATCGCAACCTTCAATCGGAGGGCACCCCCAGGAATTGTTAAAAACATGGGCTCCCGCAAGCGGTTCACCTTCCTTAAAAGGGTCACCATTCTGCGGGAAAGGCGCCAGCATAAATTGCATGCAGCTGAGGTAGTAACCCGGATTGCCCAGATTGCGGGCCAGGTTCACACATCCTATCCAGGTTGCCTCGGGTGCCACCCCTACTGTGTCGCCCAGGATCGTCCCCAGGGTATGCGTTCCATGCCCCCCTGCATCCACCGGTGATTTGGACTCAAACCAGGGATCAAACCAGTTCCTTTCGTCCCCCACGTTCAGTCCGTGGTACTTTTCTGCCAGTTCAGGGTGGTTACCCTGCACGCCACTGTCAGATTGTCCGATAATGATGCCTGCGCCTCGCACGTTGAGTTCATCCCAGACATGATCCGCCTTAATCATGCGCAAATTCCACAAGGTGCTTTTCTCAGGCTCACCAGGTTGATAGGCTTCAGGTAGTGCTTGCGGTAAAGGGCGCAGAATGGGATTATCCAGGACCCGCTCCACTGCCGGGTGAGCCGAGAGCAGTAACCGGGCCAACGGTCCGGCATCAACCTCAAGCGCATTGACCAGGTAAAAAGGCTTATAGTTTATTCCCCACCACTGCAAATCTGTGCGCAGATCTGCCTGGGTAGCCTCCGCATGACTGACCAGCAGTTCATAAACCGCTTCTCGCCGCTCTTCATACGCCAGCGTCTCTGGTACTGCGCTCAGGTCAACCTGTTCTTTCAGGATGACAAACAACCTCTCGCCAAACAAGCCCGGTGAACCTCGCACAACATAAAGAGCGCCCAACGCCAGGATAATGATCGCTAGCCCAATCCCCGCGATCTTTGCGCCAAAATGCAAACGGCGCTTGAACCGGATAGCCGCAAACGTAAACACAGTCAAAAGCAAGCCTGTCACCAGCGCAATCACCGCAGCCGCGCCAATCCAATCAAACAACTCGCCCTGTCCCAGGGTAATGATGAGGGATAATTCGTCTGCATCCACCCAGATCAAAGGCCAGGAAAACGCTGCGCCCACAAAGAGGACAAAACCATTCCTCAATAACCCTGCAGGTTTCAGCCACAGACCCGCCAGCCACCCCACCGCAGGCACAACCATCAATAAAACCCACTCGTTTCCATTAATGCCTAACGCTCCACACAGTATCACCAGCGCCTGGGAAATTGCAATGCCCTTAAAAAAGTAGTTGCTGTCACCGCGCATCTCAGGCACCTGCAATATCCCAGTAGACAATGAAAGGAACAGAGCTGCGCCGCCAAGCAACCCGACTGCCGCCCCCAGAACAACATCCAGCCAGGATCCCAGTGCCCCCATCGTCACCCACCCAAAGCCCAACATTCCACCCATGCCCAGCACTGAAAGAATTGCAAACCAGCTGCCACTTTCCTTCGTAAACGGAGTACTTTGGAGTGACCGCCCTGACACCAAATAAAGTGCCAGGCAGAAGAGCGTCAATCCTAACAGTTGCAAAGCAGCTACCCCCTGGCTGTTGGGAATAGGCAGGAGCCGCGTCGGCGTCAGAAGTAAAATCACCATGCCTACCAGCGCCCAGGATTTGAATAATGCACTGTACGTCCGGTTTTTCAAACGGGAGAGCAGCCCAAACGGGATCACAATTCCCAGGCCGGCTGCCAGGCTGATCATCCACCTGCCAGGGTCTTGCCGGATCGATCCTTCAACCATCCCTTGCTCGACGAACCATTGAGCTGCATGGCTTGCCAGGATGATCCCTCCAATCCACACCATCGAAAACAGCACAGCAACGCTGCATCCCGCTGCCGGTTCATACTCGGTTATACCCTGGTGTGTTCGATTCACATCATGTGAAGCCCCTGAATTATCCATATCATGATGATTGTATCATTGACACGCAAAATTGCCTTGCCCGGTAAGCCCATTGGCGATACACTTATAGAAATTTACAAGTATTTGGAGGCCTAATGTCTCATTCCGAACTGTCACTGAAAGCATCAGACGGCGTGAATCTATTTGCCGAGCAATGGCTCCCCCAGGGAGAGGTTCGCGCGTCAATCAACCTGATCCATGGTCTGGGCGAACATTCCGGCAGATATGCGCATGTTGCCCGGGCACTCAACGCCGCGGGGTTCGCTGTGACTGCTATTGACCTGCGTGGACACGGCAAGTCACCCGGCACACGCGGCCACATTCCGTCCTACGATACCGCTTCAGGGGATATCAACCAGTTGATCGCCCTTACCACCGCCCAATTCCCCGGAATTCCACAATTCTTATACGGTCACAGCCTGGGCGGCGCGCTGGTTCTCTATACCAGCCTGTTTCACGCTCCAAAAGTGCGTGGAACCATCGCCACCAGTCCCGGCCTTGATCCCGGTGCGGTACCTCCCGCCAAATTACTCATGGCTAAAGTCCTCAGCCAGTTGGCTCCGTCCTTTACCATGAAAAACGGCCTGGATGTTAACAACCTCTCGCATGATTTTGCGGTCATTAAGAATTATCAGGCTGACCCGCTTGTCCATCCTATGATTTCTACCCGCCTTGGCTACGAATTGATTAATAATGGCAAAAAGATCTCCGAATTCAAAGGCGAATTTCCTGTTCCACTGCTCCTGCTGCAAGGCGCGAAGGACCATTTGGTCAACGCCGCCACAAACGCGCGCTTCGCTAACCAGCTGAAGGCTCAATGTACCTTTAAGATGTTTGAAGAAGGGTATCACGAGCTTCACAATGAGCCCTGGAAAGAGGAAGTATTTAAGGTTATCATCGACTGGGTCGATAGCCACATCAACTGACCTGGACTTGCCAGATCAAAAATAAATGCCGGTGACATTGCGTTCCCGGCATTTATTTACCAACATAAATCATCCATCGCGCTCAGTCAAGCACGCTGCGCACCAGTCGCTTGAAAAAGAGAATCACGGGGTCTTGGGTGTTCTTGATATCCTGCTGCAACATTTGTACCCGGTCAATTAAATCCAAATCAGAGGTATCATTGACCCTTTTCGAAAGTAAATCATGCCCCTCATCATATCTTTCATAGAAACTCGCCCTGAAGGAACGGTAATTGAGCATCACGCTCAACGTGCTTTCAAAAACCACCTCATTGTTGGAGGGATCCACCTCAATGATTTTCGACTCCCACTTTGCACCGCCGCTGTTTTTAACCATCGGGCGTCCCTCAGCATCTTTGGTGATATTTCCCCATGTGCCCAGGATATTCCCATTGTTGAGAAGATACGCGCTGCTTGCCGAATGAGCAAAGATCTCGCTGCCGCGGTTCTTGCCGTATTCCCACACCTGCTTAATCGTTCGGGCTGCCTCATTGATTTCGTATTGCACCATCCTGCTGTAAGATTCAGCCGGTGAAAAAGCTTTCGCCGCGTCAAAGCTCCGGTAAAGTCCATTATCAAATAACTGGAGGACGATTTTTCGATCCTTACCAGGAATTTCCTCTACCACCGTAGCGTGGTGCTGCGACCACGGCCACGCAAAATCCTCACCGGTTGGGGTTAGCAGATATGGAGCGAATTTCTCGCCCCAATTCTCGTGCGTGCCTAGAATCCATTTAATGCTCATTTCCGGATAGCTCAACTTCACCACTGCGCTCTGCGCCCGGCTGGAAATGATAATCGAATCATCCGCCTCATCATAGAAAATCGAATTCAAATGCAGCCAGTCATTATCCGCGTAACCAATCTCATGCGGGCGGTTTTGATCCAGAATTTGCTTAAAATCAATCGTCCGAACAATGTGCCCGCTGCTTCGATCCAACTCGTAAAGAATATCTTCCTTGATGCCCGATTTTCGGTCCGCGCTGGTGACCAGCAAATTTCCGCTGGGAAGCTCGATAATATCGTGATGCACACCATCCAGGAGGTTGTAGATGCTGTAAATCTTTCCCAGCAGGTCCTGCTCCATGATGAGATTCTCATTATCTGCTGAATAGGTATAAAGATACCTCCCATTCTTCAGCGGTGTGAAAACCTGGAAACTGGATTGCGGAGCAAACCAGCGCACTGCCCCATCAATATCAAAAACCGTCTTATGTTCCTCAAATGTAAAATTAAAACCCGCGCTGTACTTGCTTCGATTAACCTTATCCGCACTGAGATTCAGCAGGTAGGCGGGTAACGGTTCAGTTAGCACCTCAAGCACCATCTGGCTGGTCACGCCGCTTTCCGTTCGCAGGCTGAGCTGCACCCGATTGGTTTTCCCGGCTAATAGACCATAAATGGGAATCTCATGGTGCGTGTAGTAGCCTTCAAAAGCAAAATCCACCGCGCTCTCCGGGCTTTGACCGGGCACATGCACCGCTATTTGCGCCTTCTCGGGCGTGTCAAATAGCGCCAGCGCAGTCAACGGCGCTCTGCCGTAGGGATCCTGCACCACCAGGGGCTGCTCAAAAGTGAATTTCGCACTCTTGAAGTAATTGCGGATATTCTCCTCTATCTTAGCCTGAGATTCCAGCATCTCTTTCACCAGCAACGCAGTTTTTTCCCCGTTGAGGTATGGATTAAACAATGCTATCAATAAAATACCTGCCAGCAGCAATACGACCGCCAATGCAGCGGCAACAACCAACATCTTTAACCACTTTTTCCACTTGGTTGGCATCTAAGTATCCTTGTGGGTCAGTAACCCCGGATAGATCAATGATTGTAATAAAAAACAACCCGCATTTGCAGGTTGTCAGGTGGGGCGAGAGGGGGTCGAACCCTCACGATGTCTCCATCGACGGATTTTAAGTCCGTTGCGTCTGCCGATTCCGCCATCGCCCCGCAGCCCTTATTGTATCCCAAGGTAGAACAGCGTCAAGATGAATCGAGGTTAGAATTCAAGTGATTTGTGTCTGGAAATGACCGATTCCACCAGGCCGATGCCAATCGTCAGCGAAAGAATCGAACTACCGCCGTAACTGACGAATGGCAAAGTCAGACCCGTCACCGGAATCAGGTTCAAATTCACCCCAATATTCACTGCCGTCTGAAACGTAAGCAAAACCGCCACCCCAAACGCGATCAGCGACCCGTACAGGTCATTTGATAAACGCACCGCCCGCAGGCAGCGAAAAATCACAAAAAGGATGAGTCCCATCACAATGATGGTGCCAACAAAACCAAACTCCGCCGCCATGGCAGAGAAGATAAAATCGGTGTGCCGCACTTTTAGGAAGCGTAACTGTACCTGGGTGCTGTGTCCGTAGCCCTGACCGAACAACCCGCCCGAACCGATCGTGACCAAAGCCTGGTCAACATTGTAGCTGTTGCCGTGGCGCGCTTCAGGGTCCGGAAACGCAAACGTGATGATGCGCTGCTGCTGGTAAGGCTCCAAAAACGGGAATACCAGCACAGCCAGCAGAATCCCCGCCACTGCGAAAAGCAAAATATATTTCAGCGGTAACCCTGATAGCCACAACAAAGCAAACCACAGCACCAGAAGCACAATCGTATTGCTCAAATTGGGCTGCAAGACAATCCAGATAACCACCGCACCAATCACTACCAGGCTGCGGAAAACCCAGCGCAGATCCTTCGCGTCTTCTTTATGGCGGTAAAACCAATCTGCAAGCACCAGGATCATAATTATCTTGGCCAGCTCCGAGGGTTGGATGTTCACCAACCCCGCCTGGATCCACCGTGTGGCGCCAAAACTCGCCACCCCCATAATGTAAACAATAAACAACAACCCGATGATAACCGCATACAGCAGGCGAGAAAGCGATGCCCAGAAATGGTAATCAATCAAGCCGACCACAAGCATCACCGCGATGCCAATCACAACAAAGACAATCTGGCGGGTAACCTGTTCTTCAAGCGCCTCGTTTCCAGCAATGGCCGAGCGGATCATGGCGATGCCAAAAATGCAAAGTATCACCACCGCCCCAAAAAGCCAGAAATCAAAATGCTTCCAGGTTTCGCGTTTCATTTCCTATCCAGCGCGTTTTCGCTGCGCCTGCTTGAGGGGCACATCCGCCACAAGCCTCTGGTCCCGCCCTTCCTGAGCCATGTGTATGCGTACCTGAGATGGATCAATGTCAATATACTTTACAATCACCTGCAGCAGTTCAACCTTCATTTTTTCCAGTTTTTCCGGCGTCAAATCTGTCCGGTCATGAATCAAAACCAGTTTCAAGCGCTCTTTTGCCTGATTGGCGCTCGCCGGCTTGTTACCCAACAATCTATCAAGCCACCCGGCCATT
>CAYVOX010000038.1:18287-23312 GCA_964453035.1 uncultured Anaerolineaceae bacterium | reverse complement strand
TTTTGAACCAGACGTAGATCTTCAGGGTCGTCATCAATAACCAGGATCTTATGGATTTTCCCGTCATTATTGAGGCGATTGATGGCGTTGGATAAATCCTCCTGCAGGAAGGGTTTGACCAGGTAGTCGGAGGCGCCCAGGCTGAAACCCTTTTCTTCTTCCTCAAGGATTGAGCACACCAGGATGGGAATATTGCGGGTTTGAGGGTCGGTTTTAAGGGCCTGCATCACGCTCCAGCCATCAATATCGGGCATCATGATATCCAGAGTGATGGCATACGGCTTGAGCTCAATGGCGCGGGCAACTGCCTCGCGCGGGTTGGTGACCGGGATGACCTGGTAGCCCTGGGGACGCAGGTAACGCTGGTAGAGGGAAATAACCTGTGGGTCGTCATCAATCGAAAGGATGACGTTTGTGCCGTTGGTTTCTTCTTCTGTTTGTTCGGGCTGCGGCAGAGGCAGTGTGAAAAAGAAGGTGCTGCCCACGCCAATTTCGCTGCGCAGCAAACCGATGCGACCGTTGTGCATTTCGATAAAGGAGCGGCAAATCGAAAGACCCAGGCCGGTACCACCGGTTTTGCGAGTGGGTGAATCATCCACCTGGGAGAAGGGCTGGAAGAGTTTGTACTGATCTTGCGGGGCGATGCCGGCGCCTGTATCCGTAATGGTCACCATCACCTCCGGCTTGCCGGTTGGGTCAGTGCTGAGGGAGGCTTCAACGGTGATGATGCCCTGTTCGGTGAACTTGGCAGCGTTTGAGACAAAGTTGAGGAGCACCTGGCGGATGCGGGTGGGGTCAGCCTGGACGGTGGGGATGTAATCTGGAATGATTTGATTGAGACGAACAGGGCGGTCCTTGACCAGACCTACCGCGGTTGACATGACGGAGTTAATCAGATCGCTCAGGTTGATATCGGCGTATTGCAGTTCCATCTTACCGGCTTCGATCTTGGAAAGATCGAGGATGTTGTTGATCAGGGTCAGCAGGTGCTGGCCTGAGTTGTAAATGGCGGAGAGATCTTGCTTCTGAGTATCATTAATGGGGCCATCAATGCCTTTAAGGATGACGCGCGAGAAGCCGATGATTGAATTCAGTGGTGTGCGCAGCTCGTGGCTCATGTTGGCGAGGAACTGGCTCTTGAGGCGGTCAACCTCTTTCATATCCTCAAACGCTTTCTGGGTCAACTCGTAAGCGCGGGCGTTCTCGATGGCGACAGCAATTTGATCGCCGAGAATTTGAAGCACGGTGAGATCATCCTGGGAGAAGGCATTGGGCTGGGTTGACTGCAGGTCGAGTGCGCCGATGACCTGGTCTCCCAACTTGAGGGGGATGCCTGTTTCGGAGCGGGTCTCGGGGAGAAGCGGGTTGGGATAGTAGAGCGGGCTCAGCGAGACGTCGTTGAGGCAAATGGTTTGACCGGTTGACGTGGCGGAGCCGATGACGGAGCGGGAACCGACTGCAAGGCGGTGGTTGCGTTGTTTGAGCGCCTTGCCTGCATCACCGGTAGATTCACGAACGATTGCAAAATTCCGGGTTTCATCGAGCAGGAAGATGGAAACATGGTAAAAGTCGAAGCGGTCTCGAATGAGGTTCACCATGCGGCTGAGAAGGATATCGGTGGAGAGGGTTGATGTGGTGTCGCGGGCAATTTCAGCGGCGGTCTGCAGCTCGCGGGCGCGCTGCTGGGCTTCGGTGAGCAGGCGTTGCTTTTCAAGGGCTACCGAGATACCGCTGCCGGCCACTTTGAGCAAACGTACTTCGTCGTCGGCGAAGGTGGCAGGATGATCCGAGGCAGCGACGAGGAAACCGATGAGGTGTGATCCGCTGGAGAGTGGCACAAAAACACCAGATTGTATCCCAATGTTTTGCAGGGTGTGGCGGGTGACGGTGTCAATTTCTGGCGTTTCAATGGAATTAATAATGGTTGTTTCCGAGGCCAGTTTTGTCCAGTACGGGAATTTTTGAGCAGAAAAGTTGATTCCAACTGCACGGCACCCTTCGCCGACCTGGTAACAGCCGACAATCTCAAACTCAAGCGGCTCGCCGGAAGGTGAGGTCTGGGTGATCTGCCAGATGCCCGCTTTATACGCCTGTTGAGGCATCATGCGCGAGCCAACCAGGGTGATGAGGTCGCCGGGGGTGGCAGCCTGGGAAATGCCGCTGCTGATTTCATAGAGTAACCCGGTTTCTGCAAGGGCATCTTGCGTCTGTTGGAAGAGGCGCAGGTTTTCAACAGCGGTCGCCATCTGGTCAATGAGGGGCGGGTAAGAACGTGTCTCGCGTTCGGTAAAGACGTGGCGGTCTTCAGCCTGGAGAAGGAGAACGCCGAGCTGGCGCTTGCCAATCCACAGGGGTAGGATGGCGAGCGAGCGAATATTTTCGTGGGCCAATAGGTCACGGAAAGCGCCGGGAACGCGCGATTCGAAGATATCGCTGTAAAAAATGGGATTGGCGCTGGAGAACGCCTTGCCGTAAACGTTGAGCGGCAGCTGGGTGCCAACGGAAGGCGGAGGCGTGCCCTGACCGGAGTGCCAGGTCGATTCGACTTTAAGACTGGATAACTCGTTTTTGGCGTTGTTCTCGAACAGGGCCAGTACCGCGCGGTTGATGGTGGGGGTGTTCAGGCTGAGCGCTACCGCCTGTACCATCTCGTCCAGGGTGCTGGCTAGCGCCAGGCTGTGGCTGGCATTGTAGAGTGTTTCGGTTTCATCAAGCGAAACCTGTAATTTCCCCAGCAGGTCTTCGCGGATGAAGGTGTTGGAGAGCGCATCGGCTGCGACGCGCAGAACATTGACTTCTTCTTTGAGCCATTCACGCTCTTCGTAGAGTTGATCAATAGCGATGAATCCGGGTGTGGCGTTTTTTCCGGGCACGGAGAGCAGGAGGGTGGAAAAAATGCCCTGGTGGTGCAGGAATTCTTTTTCAGGAGATTCGAACTGGGTGAGCGTGCCGCTGAACCAGCCTTTCTCTTTGAGGGTTGAGGCCCAATGCGGAAAATCTGAGACGAGAACGCGCTGCATCCGACTGCTATCAAAAACATAGGTATAGCTTGAATCAACCCAGGCTGAGGTCATGCGCCAGTTAAGGTCAGAACCCTCCTGTTGAGCTTCAGCGTAATACACGCGAGAGGCCATTGAGGCCTGGCCAATGGCGCTGAGTACATCTGGCAGGGCGCTGGTGCCCGATTCGGTGAGCAGGGCAACTGCCCGGGCAACGTTGGCCTGGTAACGCTCGCGCGTTTCCAGCGATTGAAGGGCGTTGCGGATTTCCTGGAAGAGGTTTGTATTTTCCAACGCGGTGGTGACTTGCGAGGCGAGGGTGGAAAGCAGCTCAACATGCAGCGGTGTAAAGGCGTTTTCGGTATCAAAATCTTGAAGGATGAAAGCGCCAACCACGCGTTCACCTGCCAGCAAGGGAATTGCCACCAACTAAGCCGGAACTGGGTTTGGAAGGGTGATGCCTTTCTCAGTGAGAACCTGGCCGGTGGAAGTAGTGATGAGCATGGGAGTCTTCGACATCAGCACATGGTCAACCACCCCGGCCTGGAGGGGTCGGGATTCCAGGGTGGATGGTTGCCCGTTGACCTGGTGGATGGGGAAGGAAACGCGCTGGTTGGGCTCGTCAAACAGGGCGATGCACAGGTTGCGGTTATCTACCAGGCGACCAATGCTATCCTTGACAAGGTTCAAGATTTCTTCGCGGGAGGCCAGCTTGCTGAGCTGTTGGCCGGCCTGGTTGAGGGCAGCCAGGTCCTGGCTGCGGCGGATAATCTCTTGCTCTGCCTTAACCCTTTCAGAAAGCTCTTGCTGAACGGTCTGATAAAGGCGGGCATTCTCAAGGGCAAGGGAGAGCTGCCGGCTAACTTCTTCGACCAGAAGCTGATCGTTTTCGGTCCAGGCACGTTGCCCGCGGTCGTCAAGGATTTCGATGACGGCGTGCTCTTCATCGCTGAGTTTCACAGGGACGGCTAAAACTGCAGGCTCATCCTCCGACCCCTTAATGGCTGAGGTTTTAAGCGACTGCGAACTATGGCGGGCAGTTTTTGTCCAGAATGTGCCAGCGGCGGGACGGGCTGACTTAAACTCACGGATGGAGGTTGCCCGGCTGACCGGAGCAGGAAACGCAGGCGGAGTACCTGGCGAGGAAGTGGGTGGGAAGATTGTTCCCACGGAGGCGGATGATTCGATTTGACCGGCAGGCAAGACAACTTGCGTAAAACCCCTCCAGCCTTCTGGTTGGCCGGATTCGGAAATATTGCTGAAGACCATCATGCGGGTTGTCACCAGCTGATTTTCAGCGTTGAGATAATAAACATCAAATTCAAGCGGGAATTGATTGGATTGGAGCAGATTGCGCAGTTCAGAGGCAGATTGAGGCGAAATCTTGTATGAGAAGATGGATTGTCCGATAAATTTCTGAGGGGAGAGCCCGAGCGCATCCTGAACATCTGCGCTGATGGTAAGGTACAATCCCGCATTGTCAACCTCCCACGACCAGCTAGGCAGAACACCGCTGCGGGTGGCTGGAGAAGCGACGGGCTCGCTTTCCTCGAGGTGAGCGAATAGGGAATTAAGCCGGCTGGATAGTTGTTTCTTTGACATATTCGATTATCTCCTGGGCGAGGGCGCGATATTGCTGCGCCGACCGGCTTTTGGGGGCATGTTGAATGATAGGGACGCCCGCGATGGGGCTTTCGCGTAATTTTGTGTCGGTGTCGATTGTGGTTTGCATAACGCCGCTGGTAAAAGAGGCGCGAAGTTGTTCGGCCATGGTGCGGTGAATGCGGTTGCGGCGATCAAACATCGTGAGCAGTAAACGGTAGGTAAGCCTGGGATTGTATTGAGTGCGGATGCGGCGAACCAGGTTCATTAAATTTCGCAGGGCGTAGATGGAGAAGAATTCCGCCTGAGTTGGGACGAGGAGCAAATCCGCTGCGGTGAGCGCGTTGAGGGTGACCGCGCCCAGGAAGGGGGGGCAGTCCATGATGATGAAATCGCAGGTTGAGGATAAGGGTTCGAGGGCGCG
>CAYVOX010000038.1:0-18187 GCA_964453035.1 uncultured Anaerolineaceae bacterium | reverse complement strand
ACGGCTCCCAGCGAGATGGAGGTGGTTGTTTTGGCCACGCCGCCTTTTTCGTTGACGATTGCGATTCGATAACTCATAGAAAACCTCACAAGCTCATTAATGGGCAGATGGGTCGCTTCCGTTGTTGCTCAGGCCGGCTTCACTGAAAACGACCTGTACACGGCTGGCGCCAAGGGCTTGCTGAACCTCGGCCACGGCAATATCCAACATGGCCTGAGGGTCGTTGGTGGCGCGGATTTTGCTGGTAATCTCCAGCACCTTACGCTCGCGTTCAGCGCGGCGGGCTGTCTGTTCGAACAGGCGGGCATTTTCCAGCGCCTGGGCAATCTGGTCGGCGACAGCCCGGGCAGCGGCAATTTCGGTCTCATTCCATTCGCGCCCACCCTCTTTTGAATCCTGGAGTTGAATGGCGCCGATGACCTGTCCTTTGAGGATAATCGGAACGCCCAGGGAAGCAGTCCCGGATGCTTCCTGTTGGGCTGTGCTGGTGACGGTTTGACCGCTCTGCAGAACAGTTTGCAGCTCTGGCTCAACCTCTCCGGTGATTGGGAGCAGGCTGCCGGCTACATACTGGTAGCCGCTGACGGGTTGCTGGGCTGCCTGGCGTACCCACTCCTGCTTGAGGTACTGGCGGTGGACAGCCTGCGCTTCTTCAAGGGCTTTCTGGGTATCATCGAACAGGCGGCTGTTGATGATGCCTACAGCAACCTGGTCAGCCAGGGTGGAGAAGAGTTCGATATCCTGATTGCTAAAGGCGTTTGGCTCAACGCTTTGAATATCCAGCGCGCCGATGACTTCGCCGCTGGCAATGAGTGGCAAGGCCATCTCTGAGCGGGTGAGGGGTAGGTCGGGGTTGTTGAAATAAACCGCGTCTTCACCCACGTCTGTTGCAATGCGGGGAGCGGCGTTTCCGGTGGCGTAGCCCACAATGCCCACCTGACCTACCTTTAGCTTGTGCTGGCGGGCTAGCATGCGTTTTCCGCCGGTGCTGTTGGCTGCCCGGAGCACCGCGAATTGCTTTTTTTCATCCAGCAGGAAGATGCCCGCATGATAAAACCCGAAGCGCTGGCTGACAAGTTCAGTGACCAGGGTGAGCAGTTTTTCCAGATCCTGGGTGGAGGTAATGCCGCGGGCAACTTCAGCGATGGTCTCAATTTGGCGGCTGCGGTAAGCGAGAGATTTGTTCTGAGCGTCAAGTTCTCGGGTTCTATCGGCGACGCGATCTTCCAGTTCGTTGATGGACGTCCGCAGTTGAGATGTCATGGTGTTGAACATGCTGGCGAGGGTGCCCACCTCATCTGTGGTGGTGACTTCTGCAACCGCATCCAGCTTGCCTGAAACAATCACCTGGGCGGTTTCTGTCAGGCGGGTTACCGGATTGCTGATGGTGCGGGCGATCACGGTGGCGGCGATGGTGGTGAGGAAGGCAATGATGGTGGTAATTAACCAGGAAAGGGTTGTTTGTTCCTCGATGAGGCTTTGAACGAGAGCTGTGCGCTGTGTGTAGAGAACCGTCCAGGGTTTGGTTGTGAGATGTGCGGTTGTGATGGTTTCGGTGTTTTGCGTCTCAGGATAGGAGGTGGTCATCACCGCGGTGAAGAATTTCTTGCCGCGGGGGGATGCCAGCTGAGTGGAAAGTTCAGTCATGTTGGTGCTCAAGAGGGCATCCGGCAGGTTAGGAAGGCGACCGGTGATTTTCAGGGTCACCAGTTGAGTGGTAGTCAGCGGGGCGAGGGATTTATAAATGAATGTCGAGTTGTATGTATCTGCCAGGCGCACCTGGTTCTCATCGAGCAAGAGGGGGCGGGTGTTGGGACCAGCCAGGTTGGTGTTGGCTTCAAGCACGGTTTGGATGGCATCTGCGCTCAGGATGACCCTCAGTACACCCTGAGAATTGGCTTCACCATCAACGATGGGGCTGCTCATGGTGATATTTGGTTTATTATCTACCTCGGAAAAACGAATTTCGGAGACAAAAGATCTTTTCCGGGCAAATGCTTCGATGAAATAATCAGAAAAGCTTTCAAGCTGGTTGATTCTTGCCTGGTCGGTGTCATAGATGTTGATACCAGTCGTGTCGAGCAGGCCGATGGAGCGAATGACACCCGAGGAGCGCTGGTTGAGGGCTGCAAATGTGATTTTCAAGCCTTCCAGTTGTTCTGCCCGCCCGGATTCGGAAGCAGCAAGGTAATTCAAGATGAGGGGGTTTTTACTGTCCTCTTCTACGGCGTTGAGGTTGGAGAGGATGAAGTTATCAACGGCGGAAGCAGTGCGTTCCGCGGCAAGTACCAGGTTTTCATTGCGCTGGGTGGAAATGGAGTTGCGCGATGAAGTGGTGGAAACAATTGAGAGGATGACCAGAGGAATGGTCACCATGACCAGGGAGGCGATAATCAGCTTGATGCGCAGCGGCACAGAGACAATACCCAGGCTAATCATCGCCATGTAACTGATGATGAGCACTCCAACCAGAGGCGGGAGGAAAATCTGGAAGAGCGGCAGGGGAATTTGAACGCGGGTCATAAAGACGCTGCCCGCCAGGATGATGAAAGCGGACACGATCCCAATGGTCACACCCGCTTCGCTATCGCTGCCAGCGAGCATGATGGATGAAATGAGGATCGAGAAAAGCAGGCTGAGAAGCGCTGCAAACAGGCTAATACCTGAAATTAAGAGCCCGGTAAAAAGAACACCCAAGTGGAAGAATATCTGAAACCTGAATAATTTCGCCCGCGGGTCGGGGACGCCTTCTGACGTGGTGTAGATAATCAATCCGCCGAGGATATTTAAACCGAGAGCGATTGCGTAATACTTCCAGTCTGAATCCTGTGGAACGACAAAGAAAACACTGGTGCCTGCGATGAAGAAAATGGCTGAGACCACGCGCATGATAATGAGGGACAGGCGAATGCGCGCCTGAGCCATCTCAGTTGGATGGGCGAGCGGGTCATTGAAATTGAAGGTGGAATTAGCTATCATATCGTTCCATCCAGGGGTTAATCTGAGGTGATGAGCTGAACCAGTACTTCGCTGACGCCCAGGCTACGCCCAAGCTCAGCGGCGGCTGTTTTGAGGACGTTATCCACATTGGTGGCAGCGCGTACCCGGTTGCTCACACCGCTAACGAGGCGGTCTGATTCGGCTCTGAACTTAACTTCCTCAAGCAAGCGGGCGTTTTCAAGAGCGAGCGCCAGGCGATCGGCGGCTGCCTGGAGCAGGGAAAGAAGGTTCTGGGGTGTTTTTTGGCTGTCAAATCGCACGTCGATCACGCCGAGAACCTGGTTGCGCAGCGTGATGGGCAGGGCGATGGTGGAAAGGTTGCCTTCACCTTCCGGTTGGCTCACGGAAGGTTTTCCAAAGGCGAGCGCATCGGCAGCCTGTGGTCCGAGATGGGCGTCCTCATCTAGCCTTGACTGGTTAATCCGGTAGGAAAAGTTCTGGCGGGAGGATTTGAGGTGGGTGCCCCAGGATTGCTGGGTGAACTGGCGCATGCCTTTTTCAAGGCTGGTGACGGTTTCTTCAAGCCGGGCGATGAGGCGGGCGCGTTGAATGGCAACGGCAATTTGATCGGCGGTGAGCTGGAGGGCTTTGATATCTTCAGGGGTGAAGAAATCTTTTTGAGTACTTTGCACATCCAGAGCGCCAATCACTTTGCCTTCCAACGTCAACGGAAGGGCTAACTCTGCTTGCGTGGCAGGTAAAAAAGGATTGTCATAGTGGGATAAATCAGATTTAACATCCTGCGCCAGGCGAAATTCATTGTTGGCGACAACATAGCCGACCATGCCAACCTGTCCAACTTTGAGCCTGTGCCCGCGCAGGAGCATCTCGCGACCGGCCTCACCGGTGCCCGACCTCAATACAGCATATTCCCCCTGGTCGTCAACTAAAAAGAGGGCTGCATAGTAGAGTGCAAACCGTTCCCGAATGAGTTCAACGGCGTTGTTGAGCAATTTATCCAGGTCGGTTTCCTGCAGGATCTCGCGGGCGATGGATGTGGCAATCTCCAACTGGATGGCGCGGCGTTCAACTTCCTGCGTGCGCTGGATGACTTTACTCTCAAGATTGGAGCGCTCCTCGATGAGCTCGAGGGAGAGTAATTTCTGGTTCTGGGTAGCCTGCTGTAAGCCAACCACCATGGTGACAACGGATGTCATGACGGCAGCTGTGAGGACGATATAGGCCAAACCGGTGTTGAGCCAGCCCCCCAGCATGGTAGAGTCATAGGTGTATTCGGGGGCGGGGGGATTCATCCGACCGGTGACCATCAACCAGCCGATGACAACAACGGTGAGCACGTTGACGACCGACATGGCAAAACCAACGGCTGGGCCGCGCATCAGGAAGATAATGACCGTCACAGATAAGGCCAGGAGCATACCAGAACCATCCAGGCCGTAGATGGCTATGGCGGTGATGGTTAGAACATAAAGAACAAAGATGGTGAGCCATGAGCGGATTTTGAACGACCACTGCCGGAAAAGCGCCAGGAGGAGCATGATAAGGACGGTAATGCCGACCAGAGCGATGAAAATGGGACTGCGCCTGAGAGATTGCGTGACTGTGACCAGAAAGAATAGAGAGCCAAGTCCTGAGACGGAGAGCAGGATAATCTGAAGAATCCGTTCGCGGAGGATGAGCAGCGAATCGGATGGGTCGATGGATTTTGGGGGGCGAGATGGCAGGAAACTGAGGAAGAAGGATTTCATGCATGCTCCTTTCCGTTATCCCCCGGAACGGGTGGGAGGGCGGCGGCGGTTTGAGGTGGAACCAGGTGGACGGAGACTTCGGAGACGGAGGGCAACTGGCTGATGCCTTTGAGCGCTGAGCGCAGTAATTCATCGATACTGAAGACCTTCGAGAACTCGGAGGTGAGGTCGTTAAGGGTTTGTTCCTGTTGGACCCGGCGTTGCGTTTCTTCAACCAGGCGGGCATTTTCCAGTGCCAGAGCGGTTTGCACGGTCACTGCTTCCACAAAGGTCTGTTCTTCGGGGGTGAGCGAGTCTGATTCGGTTTCGAGGGTAAGCGTTCCGAGTACCTGGTCTCTGAGGGCAATGGGGATAAAAATGGGGTGTGTCTTGCCTTTGGCGGTTGGGTTGGGATTCTCGACAGTGCAGCTCATTTCGCCAAATTCATCCAGCACATCAGACCAGGCCTGCTGTAGATAATTCTTGTTAAGCGTGCGAATCTCTTCAAGGTTTTCCTGAGATTGCTGGAAGAGGCGCGCGTTTTCCATGGCAACAGCCAGGCTGTCGGCGATGCTCTGGAGGATGAGGATATCGGCCTCGTTGAAGGCGTTGGGTTGGTCGGACTGGATGGTGAGCGCACCGAGTGCCACGCCGCGGCTGATGATGGGCACAGCCATTTCGGAGCGGGTGGCGGGGAGGTAGGGATTGTTGAAACGAACGGCTTCTTCGCCTACGTCGAGAGCGACACGCGGGGTGCGGTTGGCGATGCACCAACCGATCATGGAGGCACTGCCAATCGCCAGGCGGTGCGAGGCTGCAATCATCTTGCGCCCGGCTTCGCCAGTGCCTGCGGTGAGGATGGCGTACCCACTGCGGTCAGCGGTGAAAAAGCCGGTGTAGTAGAGATCAAAGCGGTCGCGGATGAGGTCAACCACGGTTTGAGGTAGGGCTTGCGGGTCAAGAACGGTGCTGACGGCGCGTGAAATTTCGGAAGCCACGCGAATCTGGATGAGCTGTTTCTGTAGATCTTTGGTGCGCTGCTCAACGCGGGATTGGAGGGTAAAGCGTTCTTTTCCAAGCTCGCGAGCCAGTTCTGCGGATTGGGAGAGCGTTTTTTGGAGGTTATTAATCATGAAACCAATCACGGCAACAACAACCACGTTAAGGAAAACAAAGAAAACGCCGCCACTTGTCCAACTGGTTGCATCGATGATGTTCGGGGCGCCTGCAGAAAGCGGGGAAAACCGTTGGTTAATGAATAAAAATGCGGCTGAGCTATACAATATAGCGTTGACCAAAATGGTGACGTAACCCAATCGTGTGGACGCCAGCAAAATTGTGAAAATGCTCCATGCCAGGAGAAAGGTGCGCCCATCACCAGCCAGACCGCGCTGGAGAAAAGAGATGACTGCAATGCCTAAAATACCGAGGAGAATCACGCCGGCGCGGAGGAAATAAGGCGCCTGGCGAGCCAGAACCAGCACCACCACCGAAAAGGTGAGAACGGTGTAGCCGATCAGGGTGAAGTAGGACTGATTATCAAGGTAGGATTTGAAGAAGGCGGCGTAAGCAACCAGCGTTCCGATTGCCAGGAGCAGTAGGAAGGTTTGAACAATTTTTTCCCGGAGGATGAGGAGGGTAGGCTTACCTTCCAAATGGGGAGGGGTGTAGGCGGGAGAGATAGCTTTAATCAGGTTCATGAGCGTTTCTCCTCATCGTGGTAACCATTCCCATCCCGGACGATTTGAGGCTCGTTCACCTCACCGATAGAAAGGTCAATCCTGGCGCGCCGGGCATTGACTGCGCGCGCGATCTCTGAAGCGGATACTTCCATGATGGATTTCATATCCAACGTCTGACGGATGCGATTGGTGACGTCGAAAAGGCGGCGCTGGCGCTCAACCTGAAGGCGAACGGCTTCGACCAGGCGGGCGTTGGAAATGATGGCGCCCAGCGTGTTGGCAAGGGAGGCGTAGATTTCGAGGTCGTTTTCGTGATATGCGACAGGTTCCGGGTTCTCACTGTACAAGACGCCAATCAACCGGTTGGCAAAGGTGATGGGGGTGGCTAAAATGGAGCGCGTCTGCAGGGTGGGCGTTTCCATCCCGGGCTCGTTGAGGGCGTCCTTAACCAGAACTTGCTGCAGGCTCTGAGCTGACTTCCCGGTAACGCCCTCGTCAAGCTCATAAGTGAGTGCAGCCAGACTGTGTTCGTCAAAGCCCGCTTCGGTTTTTAGCTCAAGCTGGTTGGATGCGTTGAGCAGGTAGATTGCCACACGGTCTTTTTGGCGTTTTTCCTGAAGGGTCTTGACAGTCATCGAGAGGGCGTCATCCAGCTCCAGTTTGGAGGAAGCAGACACGGTAATTTGATGGATAAGGCGGTGCTGGGACAGGCTGGTTTGAGAATCGGTGAACAGGACAGCGTTGTAAATGGCAATAGCCAGTTGGTCGGCCAGGATGGTGAGGATTTTGACGTCTTCCTCAACAAAGGCGTTGAGCTGGGTACTCTGCACATCAATGGCACCGATGATTCTCTCGCCGACTTTGAGGGGGATGACCAGCTCGGAGCGCGTATCGGGCAGGAGGGGATTGGCATAATAAAACTGGTATTTGGCGACATCGTTGATGATGACCGGTTGACCGCTGGCTGTAGCCTGACCGACCAGAGATTGAGAGCCAACCGCCAGTCGGTGGTGGAGGGATTTCATCCGTTCGCCAACTTCACCGGTGGATTCACGCAATTCGGCGTACTCGCCAAGCGCATCGAGCAGGAAGATTGAGGAATGGTAAAATCCGAACCGGTCGCGGATCATTTGGGTGGCATTACGCAGAAGCACATTTGTCTCGAGGGTGCTGGAAGTATCACGGGCGATTTCCTGGGCGATGCTGAGATGCAGAGCGCGGTGTTGAGCCAATTCTTCGGCCTGTTTGAGCTCAGAAATATCGCGGTTAATGCCGAGGATGCCCACCGGAAGGTTTTCCTGGTCAAGCATGGGGATGCGGGAGATATCCGTCCAGATGGTTTTTTCGTCCTGCAGTGCTTTCTCCTGAGTCTGGATGGGCTGGCGCGAGGTGAGGACGGTATCGAACTCGGATTGATTACGTTCCGCCGTTTGGGATTCCAGCAACTGCTGATCGGTTTGATGGACAGCCTGTTCGGGCGATTGCAGGCCAATACTCCTGGCGTAGGACTGGCTAACGCGGATGTAGCGCCCGTCCGCATCCTTGAAAAAGACCTGCTCGGGGATGTTTTCCAGCAAGGTGTTGAGCAAGAAGCGCTCCTGGTCATAGGCGTGTAAAGCTTGCTGCATTTCGGTCAGCAGCTGGGCGTTGCGGATGGCGGTAGCCACCTGAGGCGCCAGGGTGTTGAAGAGAGCCAGGTCGGTTTCGGTAAATCGCTCTTCCTTATCTGTATCCTGCAGGACGATAGCGCCGAGGACGTCATTACCGAGGATCAATGGGACACCAAGCCAGGACTTTGCAGTTTTACCGATGATTTTTGCACCTAACTGCCGGGTTTGCGCCTCTGTATTCTTAACCATCATGAGGGGTTGGCGCGATTTGATCAGATGGGAGGTGAGGCCTTCACCAAGGGGGAAGGGGTTGATTGAGAGCAACTCACCGTTTTCAAAGATATAGGGAATATGGATGAGGTTATCCCGTGGTGAATAATTAGCCACCAGGAAGCCGATATCGCTGCCAATGATTTGCATGACCTGTTGGTGTAAGAGGTGGTAGAGCTGGTAGATATCCGTTTCGGCGGAAATGGCCTGGCTGACTGTGGCAATGGTTTGAAGCTCATTGACGCGCTGCTGGAGGGTTTCGTGAATTCTGAAGCGCTCAAGAGTGGTGGTGATGACTTCAATAAGGTTAGAGTACGGCTGCAGGCTGGTTTCGGTGAGGCTGAGGGGTTCGCGCGAGCCGAGCACAACCACGCGAGAAAGTTTTTCACCCAGTTTGATGGGGAAGATGGCGGCTGTGCGGCAACCACGCCGGACAAAGAAAGATAGAAGGTTGGCGTACTCTGAATCGACGGAGAGGTCTTCAATGATGACCAGACGTGAGTCGGTGAGCAGCGTGGAGATGTTGCGTAGTGGAAGGGTTATACCCTGGGTTGTGGCGGTAGGTTGCTGGCTGCGTGGGTCAACAAGCGTCTGGATGCCGAGATAATCAGCCTGAAGGAAGAAGACCGCGCTGACAAACGGCGTTCTTATCAGGGTTTCGGTGAAAACTTTAAGCAATTCCGGCTCGTTTTGCGTCATGGTGATTTGACGGCTGGCGCGGTAGAGTAGAGAAGTCTCTTCGAGGTTGATTTGAGTGGCTTCGAGCAGGCGCATGTTTTGCAGGCCGTTGGCAACCTGGTTGCAAAGTGTTTGCAACACGGAGAGTGTTTCGTTATCAAAGCCCTGGGCGGAGGTGTCTTGAACTTCAAACACCCCAAGCACCCGGTTGCCGATGGCGATGGGCATGGCGAGGGCTGAGCGGGAGCCGGACTGGAATTCGGAGGTAAACTGGGCGTTGGTTTCTTCGGCGGTGGTGACGACGCGCGCCTGGTTGTGACGGGCAACCCAACCGACGAGTGAGCTATCATTGATTGGGATACGCTTGCCGAGTAAATCTTTAGACAGCGGAGTGGAGCTCTGAGCAGCGGTGATGACCGCGTTGAGACCGGATTCCTCGATCAGGGCGATGGCTGCCAGGGGGTAGCCGAACCGTTCGAGCACCAGGCTGGCCGTCTTTTGGACGATTTCTTCACGGCTGGAGGATGAGGTGGCGATTTGACCAATCTCAGAGGCAGTGCGAATCTGCTGGGAGCGCTGCTCAACGCGGTTTTCCATGGAGCGGTAGAGATCGCTAATCTGTTCCACCATGTTGTTGAACGATGCTGCCAGAAGACCGATCTCATCGGAGCGGTTGACAGGGGCACGCTGGCTCC
Organism: uncultured Anaerolineaceae bacterium; assembly: GCA_964453035.1. Lineage (GTDB taxonomy): Bacteria > Chloroflexota > Anaerolineae > Anaerolineales > Anaerolineaceae > CAYVOX01. The sequence continues at coordinate 8,564 of CAYVOX010000038.1, read as the reverse complement.
AATCTCCGTTGGCAAAGCGGCGCGCCTTGGCGGCAAGCTGTACCAGAGGGCGAGTGAGGAAACGAGAGCCGATAAAGGCCAGTACTGCCGCAACAAGAATAGCGATTGTAATCAGCAGCGAGGTGAAAGGAACGAGCGCATCAACCTGCTGAAAAACGATGGTCTGGGGCACTTCGAGAACGAGGCCGGTTTTAAGCGAAGGGATCCATTTGGCGTAGGCAAAGACGTGCCCGCGGTCAACGGTGCCGTAATCGGTAAAACCTTCGCGTTCTGGGCTGGCAAACACCCTCTGGAGATATTCATAATGCTCGTCGTGCCAGGAAAGGTTGCGCAGCGTCTCGCGGTCATCAATAGAAAAACCGATGCTCTGCCCATTCGAGGTGATGAAGTGGGCGTTAGCTTCGGGGAACAGGCTCATCGAGGAGAGGAGGAGCTGCGAGAGGCGGTTAGCCTGCGCGGAGACGAGGATGGTTGCAGTGAGCGACCTGGGTGGATTAGATTTAAAGACCCGGGTAGCCAGAAGGGTGTATTGGTCGGGGGCAAAACCCTGGATGTCAAATGAGGTTGTTGCGGTGTCGGTTCCCAAAAGCTGCTTAATCGGTTCAACCTGGTTGATGTTCTGATTGGCCAGGTCGGCTTTGGTTGAGATCAGGATGCGCCCGTTGGGCAAGATGATGGAAATCTGGTCGGCGTAGGTTGTGCCGAACAGAGGTGTACGGTTGCGAAAGCCGTTCAACTGGTAGGCGGTCAGGTAGGCGTTGGCGTCGTCTGCTTCGTTGACCAGGCGGTCGATGGCATCTCGAACCAAGGAGTCATTGAGTAATTCATCCAGGTAAGTCCTGGTGGCGGCGGCTATTTGACTGGCTTCGAGAGACTGCGTCTGAATGATGGTGTTGAGCTGATTGGAGGCCTGCTCGGTCATCAAATCGCGCGAGCGGAAATAGGTGGCAAGACCCATGACCGTAACCGGGATGGAAATCAAGAGAATCAAGCCAAGCACAACTGTGAAAGAAAGACTCCACTTGATTTTGAACTGCTTATCCTGCAGGGGTACCCCGGTGATTTTCTTCTCTGGCATACCGAGCTCCTAGTCGTAACCAATTTCCCAGACGGGCTGGCTGGCTAAAATCCTCTGAATCTGGTCTGGAAAGCGATCGGGATCGAGAGGCTTACCCAAAAAGCCGTCAAAACCTGATTTACGCGCTTTTTCCATCTGTTCAAGGCTGGCTTCTGCCGTCACGGCAACTACGGGGATGTGCTTGAGGTGCGCGGATTGGCGGATTTTACGCAATGCGCTGTAGCCGTCTTCATAGGGCAGGCGAATATCCATCAAAATAAGGTCTATGCGGGGGAGGGTGTCGGCATATTCGACCACCTCAAAGCCCGAGGTCTTCCATTCGCAGTGAATTCCCAGAAAGCCCAGCATGCGCGCGATCAACACAAAATTTGAAACGTTATCTTCAACGACCAGGATAGTGATATCGCGGGAGGAGGCGGATTTTGAGGGATCAGCCGGACCGGATAAGTCTTTGGTGGGGGAAAAATTAGTCAGGTGATTGAGCATGGGATAACCTGTCTATGAAGCTGGAAAGAATTGCGCCACCTGGATTAAGAAGCGGTCAACATCGATGGGTTTTTCAATATAGCCGTTGCAGCCGGCCTTGAAGACCTTTTCGCGGTCGCCGCGCATAACATTGGCGGTGAGGGCGATGACGGGTACAGATTGGTAGGCGGGGAGGGCTTTGATTTGACTGGTAAGGGTGTAACCGTCCACATCGGGCATATTAATATCCATGAGAATGAGGTCGGGACGGGATGATTTGAGGATTTCAAGCGCCTTGACGGCATTTTCAGCTTCGACGACGATGTAGCCTTCAGAAAGCAGCAAACGCCGCACTAAAATGCGATTTTCTAGATTGTCTTCGACGTAAAGGATGGTTTTCTTTTCCGCCATGCTGTTTAGCTCCTGACCTGGATCACAAATAGAAATACTGGCAGGCACTGCCCAGGTCTTTCCTATTATATAAAGTTACCCTTTATAAATACCTTGCAGATCAGTTTAATACGATTACACTTTTGTTAAGCGATGTGCAAAATGTGTACCACCTTGGAGAGAGGATTAATAATGAAAAAACTTCCTCGCATGAGGAAGTTTGGTGAGCGGGTGATGGGACTCGAACCCACGAATGGTAACTTGGGAAGCTACTGCCTTACCACTTGGCGACACCCGCGGTTAACGATTGACATTATATCACAGGTGTAAATCATTAATAAACCTTCACGAGGGGCAGGTTGAGCAAAGTGGTTGTAACAATGGGCGAATCTGACTATGGTATAATTTTTCTGACAGTGATGTTTCATCGGGCGTGAAGGAGCAACGATTGGCTTTTAATCCACTCAACTGGTTGTTGGGGTTATTCTCTCTCGATATCGGCATCGACCTGGGTACAGCCAACACCCTGGTGAGCGTGCGCGGTAAGGGGATTGTTATTAATGAACCATCGTGGGTTGCGATTGAGAAACGCAGCCGCCGTCCGCTGGCGATTGGCGCCCAGGCAAAAGAGATGGTGGGACGCACCCCAGCGAATGTGATTGCGGTTCGCCCGCTTAGGGATGGGGTGATCTCCGAATTTGAGATTACACAGGCGATGCTGGGGTATTTTATCGGTAAAGCCCACCAGCAATCCCTGGTGCCGATGCCGCGTCCGAGAGTGGTGATTGGCATTCCCTCTGGCGCAACGGAAGTGGAAAAACGCGCCGTGTATGACGCGGCGATGGCGGCTGGCGCGCGGGATGCTTTTCTGATTGAGGAACCGAGGGCTGCAGCGCTCGGCGCAGGCTTGCCGGTGACTGAAGTCCGCGGCAGCATGGTGGTGGATATCGGGGGAGGAACAACCGAGGTCGCCATTATCTCAATGGGTGGGATCGTGGTCTCGCGCTCGTTAAGGGTGGCGGGCGATGAGTTGGACCAGGATATTATCACCTACATTCGCAACAAATATAACCTTTTCATTGGCGAACGCATGGCTGAAATGGTTAAAATGACCATCGGCTCAGCTTATCCCTTGCCGGTTGAGAAAACCTTCACGGTGAGAGGTCGTAACCTGGTTTCAGGATTGCCTGAAGCGCTGGAGGTTTCATCGGTTGAGATTCGCGAAGCCATTACGGGATCGGTTCAGGTGATTGTGGAGACCATCAAGGATGCGCTGGACGAGGCGCCTCCAGAAATTGTGGCCGACTTAATCGAATCGGGGGTGTGCCTGGCTGGTGGGGGTTCGCAGCTGGGTGGACTGGTTGATCGGTTGACAGATGAGTTAAACCTTCGAGTTTGGGTGGCCGACGACCCGCTCACGTGCGTGGTTCGCGGCGCAACTATGATCCTGGAGAACCTGGATAATTACCGCCAATTCCTGGTTGGATTGGATCGTTCTGGCGCCCGGTAAAGCGCGAGAGGCGGTTGGTGACGATCGTTTTATTGTCTGACTAACATGAAAAATCTTTCCCCGCAAATCTGGCGAACCTTCATTGCCTTTTTAATCATCAGTGGGGTCATTGTTTTGGCGTTGGCGGGCTATCTGGGTCCGGCGCTTAAGGTTGCCACGGACCCGTTGATAACAGCCCAGGAGTGGTTATCTGGACGGTACCAGACGTTCGTGGAATTTCTGACGGTTCCAAGAGATGTGGCAGCAGTGCGTCTACGAAACACCGAATTGGAAAATAAAGTTTCCAGCCTCGAAATTCAAATTGTGCAGTTGCAGCAGCAGTTGAGTGAATCACAGGTGTTGTATGCCCTGCTGGATTTCGCGCGCGCGCGTCCGCAAAACCAGTACGTGGCAGCGGCAGTCATTGGGCGCGATCCAAGCCCGTTTTTGCAGTACGTATTCCTGGATAAGGGCTCGGATGATGGCATCCGTCATGGTATGCCGGTGGTGACGCAGCAGGGATTGGTGGGGCGGATTGATGCGGTAACTGCAGGTGGGGCGCGGGTGAGATTGATCTCGGATGCTTCCTCGGCGGTGAATGTAAGGTTGAAATCCAGCCAGAAGGAAGCCCAAATTAAAGGTTCTGTGACCGGTGAAGTGACCCTGGAGATGGTACCTCAGGATGTCAACCTTCAGCCGGGAGAACTGGTATTGACCTCTGGCCTGGGGGGCAACTACCCCCAGGATATTGTGGTTGGACAGGTGGTGAGTGTCCGTAAAAGGACTAATGAGTTATTCCAGTCGGCTGCTATCCAGACGGCAGCGGACCTTACCAATCTGAGGGCGGTGTTGATTATCACCAATTTCAAGCCGGTGGATATTCAACCCCTGGTGCCAACAGCTGTGCGGTAGAATGGCAACCCTTCTTTCAATTCCTGTGATGGTGCTGGCTTTAATGGTTCAGCTGGCGATTGCCAGTAATTTGCCGCTGCTGGGAGGCATTCCTGACCTTATTCTGGTCATCTTGATTGCCTGGGCGCTGCAGGAGAACGTCACCAGTTCCTGGGCGTGGGCGGTGGTGGGGGGCTTGTTGGTGAGTGCCATTTCCGCGCTGCCCAGTTTTACCCCGCTGGTTTGCTACTTGCTGGTGGTGGGTCTTATCAGGGTGTTGCGGCGCAGGGTGTGGCAGATACCCATTCTGGTGCTGTTCCTTGGCGTTGTGATTGGATCCACATTGCAACATCTGATTTCAATTGTCATGCTGTTTATCAACGGCGTGAACCTGCCGCTTGAAGAAAGCCTGTCATGGATTACGCTGCCGAGCATCCTGCTGAATTTGTTGATTGCTCTGCCGGTTTACGTCATCATGACGGACCTGGCAAGGCTGGTTTATCCGGTTGAGGTGAATGTATGAACCGACCCTTACCTTCGAGAATTTCCTTTGACCGCTGGCGGTTATTTACGTTTTACGGGATCATCATCCTGGTGTTTGGTGTTTTTGTGCTGCGTTTGTTGAATTTGCAGGTGTTCCAGGGGGGCGAGTACCTGGCGCGAGCTGAAAACAACCGTATTACCACCATCAGCGAACCCACCCAGCGCGGATTAATCTACGATCGCAACGGTACCATCCTGGCGCAGAATGTGGCGTCTTTCAATGTAATTATCACACCGGCTGAACTACCGCTTGATCCGGGTGCCGTTCAAGAGGTGTATCGCCAGGTTTCCAACCTGACGGGCGTACCAGTCTCGCAGGGTAACACTGAGGAAGATACGGTGAAGGCTTTCAAACCCTGCGATAATGACCTGGGTATCACGCAGATTGTGTACATTCAGGATACCAATGCCCCTTATACACCGGTCCAGGTCAAGTGTAACGTTGATCAAAAAACTGCGATGACCCTGCAAGAGAAATCATCCGAATTGCCCGGAGTTGGGATTGAGATTGTTCCCATCCGGGAGTACCCCACAGGTTACTTGACGGCGGAGGTGGTGGGTTTCCTGGGGCCGATCCCGGCGGCTTACGAGAAAGAGTACCGGGAGCAAGGCTTTATTCCAAACCGGGATAAAGTGGGTTTTGGGGGCGTTGAACTAACGTTTGATGATTACCTCATCGGTCAAAACGGCAAGCGTGTGGTGGAGGTGGATGTGGCGGGTAAGGTCATTCGCGACCTGGAAGAACCCACCGACCCAATCCCAGGCTACAATGTGCGGCTCACGCTGGATTCGCGACTGCAATCTGCGGCAAAGACAGCCCTGGTGAACCAGATGGATTACTGGAACCGGCGTTTTCCAGATATGGGTTTATCCAACGGCGTGGTAATAGCGATGAATCCGAAGACGGGAGAGGTTTTGTCGCTGGTTTCTGAGCCGACCTTTGAGAACAACCGGATGGCGCGGCAGATCCCGGCTTATTATTACAACCAGTTGAGCCAGGACCCGCAGAAGCCGCTGTTTAACCACGCCATCTCGGCAGAGCATCCGCCGGGATCGGTATTCAAGCTGGCAGCCTCGATTGGGGTGCTGAATGAAGGATTAATCACGCCTGATCAGTTGATTGATGACCCCGGGCAAATCACGTTGACGGAAAAATACTCGCCCAATGACCCGGGTTTAGAGCGCCCCTACGTGTGTTACATTTATAAGCAAACCGGCGGCGGGCATGGAAAGCTGGATTTTCTCAGCGGGTTTGCGCTTTCGTGCGATGTATATTTTTATAAAATTAGCGGCGGGTATGAGGATGAAGTGCCGGAAGGGTTGGGCATCCAGAGGTTGCGGGAATATGCACGCGCACTGGGTTACGACGAATTGACCGGTATCGAACTGCCCGGAGAGGCAACTGGCTTGATTCCTGATCCAGATTGGAAACGCCTGAATGTAGGCGAGAACTGGTCCACGGGAGATACCTACATCGCGGGGATCGGCCAGGGTTATGTGCTTTCGACGCCGCTGCAGGTGTTGATGTCTGCGGCGACCATTGCGAACGATGGAAAGCAAGTCAAACCGACCCTACTCAAAGAGGTGGTTGACGCAGACGGTAAGGTGGTGAAAACTGCCACCCCGACCATCGCGAAGGATATTACCAAAGAACCGGTAATCACGATTTTCGATGAACGCGGTTTTGCGACCAGCGAAAAGAAGGTGGTGGAGTCCTGGGTGGTTGACCTGGTGAAACAGGCCATGCGTAAAGTGGTGGTGGATGGCACTGCCTCAACGATATTTGAGGGGATGTCTATCCCCACTGCCGGGAAGACAGGAACGGCGGAATATTGTGATAACGTGGCGCAGGCAAACAACCGCTGCACGTTTGGCAACTGGCCGGCGCACGCCTGGTATGTGGGATATGCACCTTTTGACGACCCGGAAATTGCTGTAGTGGCGTTTGTTTACAATGGTGGTGAGGGTTCCACAGTTGCTGCGCCAATAGTGCGGCAGGTGATGGAAACCTACTTTGAGCTAAAAGCCATTGATGCCGCCAAGTAGGTTAGAACACCTATTCCAGAATCTGATATAATATTGCCTCACTTTAAGAAAACTCAGGTAAAAATGATCAGTGAACGTAAGCTGCTGGTACAAATCAAGGGTGTGAAGGAGGGATTGCTCATCACGTTGGGGGAAGGCGAATGGCCTGACCTGCAAAAAGCGCTGGTCGAGCATATCCGTGAGCAGGCCAGTTTCTTCCAGGGCGCCAAAGTTGCGCTGGATATTGGCAATCACATCCTGCATGCAACTGAGATGTGCAGCCTAAGAGATCAGCTTTCGGAAAACGGGGTGAGCCTATGGGCGGTACTGAGCAATTCACCCGTGACGGAAAAGACAGCCCAGGTGTTGGGGTTGGCTACCCGCCTTTCAATCCCAAAGCCTGAGCGTGTCATTAAGCCGGCAAGCGCTACCCTGGATGGTGAGGTGGCAATTCTTATCCATCGAACGCTGCGCTCGGGTCACAAGGTAGAATACAAGGGGAATGTGGTAGTGATTGGCGACGTCAACCCAGGGGCAGAAATCATTGCTACTGGCAGCGTGGTGGTGTGGGGACGGCTGAGGGGAGTGGTGCATGCCGGGGCAGAAGGGAATGAGAAAGCAGAAGTATGCGCGTTAGATTTATCGCCGATGCAACTGCGTATAGCCGATAAAGTGGCGATCCCGCCAAAACGCAAGGGAAAGCCGCAGCCGGAAATTGCGCATATTATCAACCAGCAAGTCATTGCAGATCCTTGGGAATTTAGAGAGGGAGGTTTATGACAGCCACTGTCATCACTGTTAGTTCTGGTAAGGGGGGGGTTGGAAAAACGACAACAACAGCCAACCTGGCTGTGGCGCTGGCGGGATTGGGCGCCAAGGTGGTTTGTATTGACGGTGATATCGGTTTGAGGAACCTGGATGTGGTTCTGGGATTGGAAAACCGGATTGTTTATGACCTGGTAGATGTGGTGGAAGCGCGCTGCCGCCTGCGGCAGGCGATGATCAGAGATAAACGCATGCCTGAACTTTTTCTCATTCCAGCGGCGCAGACACGCGATAAATCGGCGGTATCACCCAGCGACATGGTGCGCCTGTGCGACGAGTTGAGACCTGATTTTGATTATATCCTCATCGACTCCCCGGCAGGGATTGAGCGCGGCTTCCGAAACGCGATAGCACCAGCCGACACGATCCTGGTGGTGACCAATCCCGAGGTCTCTGCTGTGAGAGATGCCGACCGAATCATCGGGCTGATTGAGGCTGAGGAGAAAGGTCCGGCAAGACTTATCATCAACCGGTTGAACCCGGGAATGGTCAAACGGGGAGATATGCTTGCTCCGGCAGATGTGCTGGAATTGCTGGCTATTGACCTGATTGGAATTGTTCCTGAGGATGAAACGGTTATCATGAGCACCAATCGTGGACAACCGATTGCCTTTGATCAAAAATCCAGGGCGGGGCAGGCGTTTAATAACATTGCGCGAAGAATCAAAGGCGAACAAGTGCCCTTTCTGAACCTTGAAGAAAAAGATGGTTTCTTTGGGAAGATTGGCCGGTTATTGCGGCAGGGAGGGAACTGAAATGGCCGGGTGGCTGGACAGGTTGATGGGTAACAAGCCGGCGAGCGCCAATCAGGCAAAAGAGCGCTTGAAGCTGGTTTTGATTCATGACCGGACGGATTTG
>CAYVOX010000037.1:0-23546 GCA_964453035.1 uncultured Anaerolineaceae bacterium | reverse complement strand
GATGCGCTCCGCTGCTGCATCCGCGATGTGCAGGAACGGGATGCGCACCGCCGCCTCGATCTGTCCCGCCAGGCGGTGCATGGTGTTGGTGCACAGCACCACCCCTTCCGCCCCGGCGCGCTCCAGGCTTTGCGCCACCTCTGCCATGCGCAGCCCGGCTTCTTCCCAGCGCGCGCTGCTCTGCAAAACCTCAATCTCCGCAAAATCCACCGAGACCATCACGCACCGCGCTGAATGCAGCCCGCCCAGCCGCGCCTTGACTCCCTCGTTGACCAGCCGGTAATATTCCAGCGACGATTCCCAGCTCATCCCCCCGATTAATCCAATCGTTTTCATCGGCTCCACCTCGCTTTCTTCAGGTAATTATCCCTCAAAAGCCCCTCATCGGCAATTTTTCGCCCTCTTATCATTTTCTTAGTCATGTAGTTCTATTTGGCCATTTTTTTGTGATATCATAAAAAATCAGCTTCTTCACAGGGGTTTTTTAATGCTGCGTTGAGCCTGACCCCCGCCAAAAACCTTACTGGAGCCATCCCATGCCTGTTGATGCCACCGCGCCTCTCTCCATTTCCACCATGCTGCTCAACCTTGCCCTCGGAGCAGCCCTCTCGCTTTTCATCGCCTGGTATTACGTGCGCTTCGGCGCATCCCTCTCCAACCGCTCGCAATTCGCCCCCATCCTGCCCACCCTCACCCTCATCACCCTGCTCGTCATCACCATCATCAAATCCTCGCTGGCGCTCTCGCTGGGGTTGGTTGGCGCGCTCTCCATCGTGCGCTTCCGCACTGCCATTAAAGATCCCGAAGAGCTCATTTTCCTCTTTCTCGCCATCGCCGTCGGCCTGGGCCTTGGCGCCGACCAGCGCATCCCCACCCTCGTCGCCGTTGCCTTCATCCTCGCCTATCTCTTCGCCCGCGCCCTCTACCGCGCCAAACGCAAAGGCTCGCACAGTCTCTACCTCAACATTCAAATTGAAAACTCCGCCTCCGGCTCAGCCACTTTCACCCAGGTCAATCAGCTGCTCGCCAAAGAGATTCCCCAGATAGACCTGCGCCGCATGGACCAATCTGGCCCTCGCATGCAGCTCACCTACTACATCTCCGTGCGTGATGAAGCAGCACTGGTGCGCGTGATGGATGCCCTCAACCAGGCCTTCCCCGGCAACGCCTTCAGCCTGGTGGAACAGAACAACCTGCTGGGGGGCTAAGCGTGAAGATCGACACGCCGCAACCCAGGCGGGAGGTCTTCCCCGCGCTCAAAAAGTTCCTCAAATCCCGCTTTCGATACTTCATCCTGCTGGTTTTACTGGCGGTCACTTTTTTCGCCGGGCTGTATTCCTATAAACGCGTTTACCTCCCCGCTTTAGGTCTTGTTAAAGAATTAATCGCCGGTTCAAAAGCCGTGCCCGAAGCGGTCAAAGAGGTTGAGAAGAACGTCACCAACGAAATCCGCATGTACCTTGAGAACGGCCTGCCCACCCTCTACATTGACCTGCCCTTTGAAGGCTACCAGAAGCTGCTCAACAAGCGCCAGGAAGCTATCGAAATCGGCGTGCTCAACACCACCGACGCCGACTTTGTGGATGCCCAGGTGCACCTCACCGGCGGCCCCAACCTGGAGGCAAAGTTGCGCCTCAAAGGCGATTGGACCGACCACCTCCAGGGCGATAAGTGGTCCTTCCGCATCCACCTCAAGGAAGACGGCGAAATTCTCCACACCCGCCAGTTCTCCATCCAGTCGCCCCACACGCGCAACTTCCTCTACGAATGGGCCTTCCACCAGAACCTGGTGCAGGAGGGCATCCTCAGTCCGCGCTACGAGTTCATCAACGTGCTGCTCAACGGCAAGCTGCTCGGCATCTACGCCCTGGAAGAAAATTTTGCCCCGGAATTAATTGAATCCCAGGGCCGCCGCCAGGGAGTCATCATCCGCTTCAACGAAGACCTGATGTGGCAAAATTTCTCCACCTTCTGGGCGCAGGACGTGGCCAATGAAGGCCAGTTCATGATTACCAACCTGTGGAATTCTGAAATTACCCCCTTCCAGGAATCGCGCATCGCGGAAAATCCTGTTCTCAAAGCTGAAGCCGAAGCCGCCATCGGCTTGCTCACCGCTTACCGCAACGGCGAGCGTACCGCCGCGCAAACCTTCGATATTGACCTGGTGGGGCGCTACTTTGCCCTCAGTGATTTGTGGTCGGTGTGCCACGGCCTGGCCTGGCACAACCTGCGCTTCTACTACAACCCCGTCACCGCCCGCCTGGAACCCGTCCCCTACGATAACGAGCCCAACAACTGGTGCAGCAACCGCGATTCCCTCGCTGCCGAATTTGCTAAATCACCCCTCTTCAACGACCCCGACGTGCGCGTGTCCTACGTTCGCAACCTGGAGCGCCTCACCCAATCGGATTACGTTCAGAATCTCAAAAAAGCGCTCACCCCCGCCCACGACCATCTCCGCGACGGTCTTCAGGTGGAATTTAGCGAGAATGTGACCGTGGACTGGGAAGAACTTGAGTACCGCCGCAAGATGCTCTCACTGGAATTGCAGCCTGCCGTCCCCGTGCGCGGGTTTTACCAGGCCAGCAGCCTTGAGCCCGGCGCCGCCAACCCGCCCACCCTCACCCTTGAAGTCGGCAATATCCTGCTGCTGCCCGTGGAAGTGGTCGGCGTGGAAATCAACGGCAAGCGCGCCGCCACCAGCCCCACCCCTGTCGCCCTGGCGCCGGTCATCAACCTCACCAGCCAGGTGTTTCAGCCTGTCAAAATCAGCTACCGGCTGGAAAATAACGCCGGGTTAGACCAGCCCGACCCCAAAGTTGAAGTGGTAGTGCGCACCGTGGGCATTGAGCGCGAATACCGCGTTGCCCTGCGCGGTGGGCGCAATCCGGAATCGGTCAAGACCGGACCCGCCCCCGTTCAGCCCTCCCTGGTACAGGTCCTGCAGCAGCATCCTTTTCTCAACAAAACCCCCGATTCACAGCTCCTCACCGTCAAACCCGGCATCTGGGATGTGCAGGGTGACCTGACCCTCCCCTCAGGCGTCCAACTCATCATCCCTGCCGGCACCGTGCTGCGCTTTGAACCCTCCGCCATCCTCTACACCACCGCCGCCCTCAGTCTTCTCGGCGAGTCCAATGCACCGGTGGTCCTCACCGCTCAACAGGATACCTGGGGCGGCATCGTGGTCATGTCCTCCGCGCAGGGTTCTGAGTGGCGTTACGCCGCCGTCGAAAAAACCGGCGGCATCGACCGCTCCGGCTGGACCCTCACCGGCGGCATCACCTTCTTCCAGTCCGATATCCTCCTCGATCACGCCCTCATCGGAAGAAACCGGACCGAGGATGCCATCAACGTCATCCACGGCCAGTTCACCTTCCGCGATTCCGAGTTTTCCACTACCTTTGCGGATGCCTTCGATTCCGATTTCTCCACCGGCATCATCTCCAACTGCACCTTTCACGATATCGCCGGCGACGCCGTAGATGTGAGCGGCACCAGCGCCGTCATCTACGATACCCGCATGGAGCGCATCGGCGATAAGGGCGTCTCCGTGGGCGAGAACAGCACCGTGACAATTGACGGCGTCAGCATAGATACCGTCGGCATCGGCGTGGCCTCTAAGGATCTCTCCAGAGTCACCCTGTCCGATTCCACCATCCGCAAAGCCAGCTTTGCAGCGCTGGCAGCTTACATTAAAAAGCCAGTTTACGGCCCCGCCTCCATCGAGACCACCAACCTCACCATCCTCGATACCATCAAAGAAGCCGTGGCGCAAACCGGCAGCACCATCCTCCTGCGCGGCAAACCCGTCCAGCCCGTTGACCTGGATGTGGACCTGCTCTACCAGCAAGGCATTCTGGGGAACTGATGGCTGTTGAATTTGAAGAGCGCGGCGTGCGCTACGAGCTAAAAATGGTCTATGACGCCCTGTTGGCCCCCCAGGTGCGCGGCTGGGTGCAGCTTCATCCCGCCGGGTTCATCACCCCCTTCCCGCCCCGCCGCGTCAACAACATCTACTTCGACACCTTCGACCTGGATACCTACAACGACCACATCGAAAGCGCCAGCCTGCGCCGCAAGCTGCGCTTCCGCTGGTACGGCCAGAACCTGGAGCGCGCCCGCGGTCAGGTGGAGGTCAAAAACAAGAGCGAGCGTTCCGGCTGGAAGCTGGTGCAGCCCGTGGACCTGGACTTAGACCTGCGCGCCGCCGATTGGGCCTCCATCCATGCCGCCCTGCTCGCCAAAACCGATGGCATCTTTCACCAGCTTCTGGCAGTAGCCCGCCCCCTGGTCATCAACACCTACTGGCGCGAATATTACGTCTCAGCCGATGAAGCCATCCGCCTGACGCTCGATTTTGACCTCACCAACTACGACCAGTGGCTGTGCGCCCACCCCAATCTGGATTTCAAGACCCCCCACCGCGACGGCTTGGTGATGGAATTAAAATGCGACCTCAACCACGCCCGCCAGCTGGCTGACGTGATTGCCGCCTTCCCGCAGCGCGCTAACGCCTATTCCAAGTTTGTCACCGCCCTGGATGCCTGGGTAGGCCGCTAATCAAAATCTGAGCTGTTGTCCTTCTCCTGCCGCGCGCCTACGCCCTTGCGGATGGCTTCCTCGCTCTCTTTCCAAACATCCGGCCTGGACTGGCTGTAAAAATTAAACAGGTCAAAAACCGGCTGCAAAGGCTGCTGGGCCGCCAGGCGCAGAGTCGCCAGCGGGCAGATGAACTTGCGTGAGACGAAAATCTTCAGCTTGCGCTCCTCCTGCACTTCCAGCAGGCCGCGCTTCACCAACCCCCACTTTACTTTCTCCAGCGCCAGTTCATACGGCGAGGATACCGTCTGCCCCAGCCAGGCGAAAATGAGGTTAATCACCTCGTTATCGCCCTTGTTCTGGTAAAAACTCTGCGCCAGCGGCGGCAAGGCTGCCTCCAGCGTGCCCTCCGGCCAGGCGGGCATCGGGCCAACCGGGTCGGCGTAGAGCGTCTCCGTCGAAGCCAATCCCAGCAGCACCTTCTTCTTGCGCACTTCCAGCTTCAAGGTGCGGTACTGCTCCTGCGTAAACAGCCCCGCCCGCAGGATCGCCACCACCAGTTGCACCAGGCCCACATCCTGGTCGTTGTGCAGCAGTTTGGTGTTGCCCAGGCGCACTTTCTGCGCAAACTTCTCGCCGTTCAGGTAAACCAGCTCGCTGGGGGTCAGGTAAGCGTTAGGTTGCATGGCAGGCTCCTCAAACTAGGTTGGTTTAATTGTACATCCAATTAAACAAAACAACCTTTTGTCCCAACCGCCCTTGATTTTTGCTCCCGGATTCGGTATGATGCACTAATCGGACAGATTTTATCCACTTAAGGCAAGGAAAATGAACGCCTCCCGCAAACTCCCCTTTCTCATGCTGCTCACCGCGCTGCTTATCCTGCTGGTGATGCTCCTAACCCCGCCCAGCCTGCCGCCCGTCTCCGCCACCCCCGCTACCTCCCCGCAACCCGCAACCCTGCCCCCACCGGGCGTTAAAACCCTCCCCTCCGCCCCCGTCACCCCCACCGTTTACCTGCCGCAGGTCATCAATTCTCCCGTGCTGCCCCCCGCCGATGAAGCCGCCGCCCGCCTGACGGTTCCCCCCGGTTTTGCCGTGCGCATCTTCGCCCAGAACCTGGTCGGCTACCCGCGCTTCATGGCCGTCGGCCCCGATAACGCCCTCTACATCTCGCTCTACAACAGCGGTCAAATCGCCCGCCTGCCCGATCGCAACCGTGATGGCCTTTCAGACGCCACCGAGATCGTCGCTAGCGGCCTCGCCAACCCCCACGGCCTGGAATGGCGCTCAGGCTGGCTCTATGTGGCTCAGGCCGGCAAGGTAGAGCGTCTGCAAGATGCCAACGCCGACGGCTCGCTCGAAACCCGCGAGCTGGTTACCGATAACATCCCCGGCCCCGGCGGGCACACCTCCCGCACCCTGCATTTTGGCCCGGATGGCTTGCTCTATGTGGCAGCCGGCTCCTCCTGCAACGTGTGCGTTGAAAGCGACCCGCGCCGCGCCGCCATCCTGCGCTTCAACCCGGATGGCTCCATCCCCGCCGATAACCCCTTCGCCAGTGATGCCGACGTTCGTAAGCGCCCGGTGTGGGCCTGGGGCCTGCGAAACAGCGTGGACTTCCTATGGACCCCTTCAGGCCAGCTCTGGGCTGACCACAACGGACGCGATAACCTGCTGGATGCCCAGAACACGCCAGACACCCTCCCCCCCGAAGAAATCATCATTCCCGTACAGGGTAACAAATCTCACGGCTGGCCCTACTGCTACACCCCCACCAACGGTATTAACCTGCCCACCCAACCCGAGGTGCTCGACCCTCAAAGCAACCTGGCCCTCCCCCCCGGCTTTGATTGCTCGCTTGCCAATGTCGTCCCGGCGCTCTTCACCGGGCCAGCCCATGCCGCCCCGCTGGGTATGGAATTGGGCAATGCGCGCCTGGCCTTCCCACCCGCGTACCAGTCCAGCCTGTACGTGGCCTATCACGGCTCGTGGAACACCACCACCGCCAGCATTCGTGATTGCAAAGTGGAACGCATCCTGCTGAACGGCGAAACCCCCACGCTCAGTCAGGAATTTCTCGGCGGTTTCCGCGCCCCCGGCCAAACTTGCGGCAGCGCGCTCACCTGGGGCCGCCCGGCAGATGTGCTGCCCGGCGCAGATGGCGCGCTCTATGTTTCTGATGATAAAGGCGGGCGTGTTTACCGCGTGGTCTGGGTGGGGCCGTAGCCTGGTGCGGCCCCAACAACTCACCAAAAAGGTCTAAAGCAGGCTGATCACTATCAGCGCCAGCCCCATGACGGCCATGATGATGCCAATCACCAGCTGAACCCCGCTGCCCATCGCCGACTGTTCCAGCAGCGACTCGGTGGGTTTCTCCGGGTTGTAATGCACCGCCACCTGCGCGCCTTCGCGGTACTTCGCCCTGATTTGCTCTCCCTCGGCCTCTTTAACCCGCATGGTGCCAAAGGCCAGCCGCTTGCCTGTGTAGGGCTGCCCCATCACCGCGTACTGGTACTCTACCTTCGGCTCGTAAGAGACCGAGGTGATGCCGCTGCTCCTGTTCACATGCCGTACCAACTCCATTTTGAGGATGGTCCCCCCAACAGTGGGCCAGCTACTGGCTGCGTTTGCGCGCCGTTTTGAAACCAGCGCTGCCACGATGAACGCCGCCCCGATCACGATCAGGATGGCTCCTAAAAATTCTAACATGCTTACCTCCATGCTCAAAGTTTAGCGGATGTAAACGATTCGCCGTTTCTCAATCCAATAAAAAGTATACACCTCTCCAAAAAAGAGTTGCCGTGAGAAGGCCAGGGAAAATACCCCGCCAAGCTGTTACCCCGGCAACTTA
This sequence comes from uncultured Anaerolineaceae bacterium, assembly GCA_964453035.1. Taxonomy (GTDB): domain Bacteria; phylum Chloroflexota; class Anaerolineae; order Anaerolineales; family Anaerolineaceae; genus CAYVOX01. The sequence goes on along the minus strand of CAYVOX010000037.1, from coordinate 16,150 downwards.
AACTCGCCGGGGTTATTAAATCGCAAAGCAGGTCAGATTCAATTCAACAAATACGCCAGCACCCACTGCGTGGTAGCCACCAGCGCATCCAGGTGGGTGCGCTCGTAATTGTGAGAGGCATCCACCCCCGGGCCAATCAGCGCCACCGCCACATCACCGCCCGCCCGCCAGTAGGCCTCCCCATCCGAGCCGTAATATGGGTAAATATCCACCTTGCTGGCAATCTGGTATTCTTCCGCCAGCTGGCGCAGGCGCTGGCTCAGCCCGTGATGGTACGGCCCGCCCGAATCTTTAACACACAGCGTGGCGTGGAATTCATCCGAAGTTTGCCCGTCACCCACCGCCGCCATATCCACCGCCACCAGTTCCTCCACCTCCGTCGGAATGCCCGCCGCCGCGCCGTGGCCCACTTCCTCGTAATTACTGATGAGCAGGTGCGCGCTTTGAACCGGCTTCAACCCACCGTCGTGCAGCGCCTTGAGGGCTGCCACCAGGCAGGCCACACAGGCTTTATCATCCAGGTGGCGTGAGCGCACAAAACCGTTGGACAATTCAACCCGCGGGTCAAACGCCACAAAATCCCCCACAGCGATCCCCAACGCACCCGTCTCCGCGGCGTTTTGCACATGCTCATCCAGGCGCACTTCCAGCGCATCCTCGTCCCGTTTGGTCTCATTGACCGCTGCGCCGTACACGTGGGATGAGGCCTTGTTGAGCAGGTACGAGCCGCGGTAACGCCGCCCATCAGCGCTGAACACCGTGCAGCCCTCGCCTTCCACCGTGTTCATCGCATACCCGCCAATTTTGGTCAGCTTGAGCCGCCCGTTGCCCTTGATTTCCTTCACCATCGCGCCCAGCGTATCCACATGGGCCGTCAGCGCGCGCGGGTGGTCGTTAGCCTCGCCCGCCAGGCTGATAAGTAAAGCGCCTTTGCGCGTGCGCTTCATGCTCAATTCCGGAAAACCCGCCAGCGTCTGCTCAAGCAGTTCAACCGCCATCTCCGCAAAGCCGGTTGGGCTGGGCGTGTTGAGCAGGCGGGTCAAAAATTCCTGCAAAAAGTACGTATCAATGGGGGGTATAGGCGTCTTCATGATAGTCCCTCGAATGCTTTAATCTTCTGCCGCCAGTCCTCCGGCACGGGGATGCTGGTATGCCGGTGATAATCAAACGCCACCATCACCGTCTCCGCCGTCGCCAGCGCCTTTCCGGTGGTTGCATCCTCCACCAGGTATTCAAACGTCAGGCTCTTGGTGCCAATGCGGCTCACGCGCACCCCCACCCGGATGTTCTGCTCCCAGGTAATCGGCTCCAGGTAGGCAATGTGCACATCCGCCACAATCAGGCCCAGCTTGAAGAAATCCACCCCGTCCCACAAATTGAGGTGGCGCAGATAAGTAAAACGCCCCTGCTCCACAAAAACCAGCGTGCGGGCGTTGTTGACATGCCACTGGGGGTCCAGGTCGGCATAACGCACTTGAATGGGAATGTAAAATCGGAAGTCGCTCATAGGTTAATTATACCCGCGAACCCCCTCCTTAACCTTCCCGCACGCCGCAATTCGCCGCCAGGGCGTTGGTAAAATATCATCCTGGCAGGATGACCTCTGTCACTTGCGTCAAAAATCTATTGCCGATAAAATAATAAATCAGGACAAATCTTACCTGCTTTTCTGATTAAGGATAGAACGCCATGCAGATCACCCGTCAAGCCGATTACGCCCTCCGCGCGATATTATATCTCGCAGAATTAGAACCGGAGAAAAAAGCTGCCACCAGCGCCATCGCGGAGAAGCAGCACATTCCACCCTCATTCCTGGCTAAAATCATCTCCCAGCTCTCCATCGCCGGGCTCATCCACACCTCGCGTGGCGCCAAGGGAGGCGTATCCCTGGCTCGCCCGCCACAGGCCATTTCGGTGCTGGAAGTCGTCGAAGCCATTGACGGTCCCATTTCGCTCAACGAATGCAGCGCGCAACCGGATGGTTGTCCCTTCGGCGAGAATTGCCCGATCCGCCCCATCTGGTGCGAAACGCAGCGCGAACTGATTGTTCGCCTGCGCGATACCTCCTTCGGTCAACTCATGTTGCAGAAAGCCTCCAAATAACCGGGCAGCTTTCCGCGGAGGATCAGGATGCCAACAGGAACGCCGGTCAACCGCCAGTGGGTGGTGGTGCTGAGAGACGGCAGGGTGGTGATTGAATGGGGCGAGGGTGAGTTTCAGGATGCCCTCGAGGGTGGATTGATTCGCGGCAGCGGCTCCCAGGTCAGCCACCTCGCCACCTCCGAGGACCTGGAGCGCCTCAAACGCGCCGGCCGGGTGGAAGATTACAACGAACGCATCGTTTACTTCCAGGGCCTGCCCGAAGTGCCGCGTAAAGCCCTGGATTAATGGCTACACCTCACCCTGGCGCAGCGGGGAATACGGGAATTATCGGTGTCATGTTGAGCCGCCGACAGGTGGCGAGCGCTCTACCTTTCATAGAGCGGCAGCATGTCTCTCATCCCAATTGATCCTCAGGTCATGAAAATGCAGCGCATCTTTGCAAAACTTCCCGGCTTTTTGATCAATCTGCTCTTGTTTGGGCTGGTTGCGGCCTTTGCCCCCCTGGAGCGCACCCTGGGTGCTAACGTGCGCATCGTTTACATCCACGGCGCATGGGTCTGGGCCGGCAAAGTCGCCTTTGGCCTGGCTGCCCTGGCTGGCCTGACCGGGCTGCTCGGCCTGGCGCTGCGCCGCTGGAACGGCTGGACGGGCTGGTCGCTGGCGCTGGGACGGACGGGCCTGCTCTTCTGGCTCACCTACCTGCCCATGTCCCTGCTGGTGATGCAGCTCAACTGGGGCGGCGTCTTCTTCGATGAGCCCCGTTTTCGCATCCCGCTTACCTTTGGCATCGTGGGGGTGCTGCTGCAGGCCGGGCTGGCCGTGATGAACACCGCCTGGCTCACCAACCTGGGCAACCTGCTCTTTGGCGCGGCGCTGTGGTGGCAGCTCGGCGGCATCGAAAACGTCCTCCACCCCGATTCCCCCATCTTCACCTCCGAAGCCGTCCGCATCCAGGTATTTTTTGTGCTGCTGCTGGTGCTGGCGCTGCTTTTCGGAGCCCAGTTTGCCATCTGGCTGCACCGGCGGCAGTCCCAGGCATGAGCGCCCTCCCCCGCATCCATCCCATCCATTTATCCCTGCCCTACCGCATGGGACAGGTCAACTGCTACCTGCTGGAAACCCCCTCCGGCTTTATCCTGGTGGATACGGGCAGTTCCAACCAGCGCGCCCACCTGGTGGAAGAACTGGAGCGCCTCGGCTGTTCAACGAGCCGCCTCGCGCTGATTTTAATCACCCACGGCGACTTTGACCACACCGGTAACGCCGCCTTCCTGCGCGGTCGGTATGGCGCAAAAATCGCCATGCACGCTGCCGACCTGGGCATGGCCGAACGCGGAGACATGTTCTGCAATCGCAAAAAGGGCAATGCCCTCATCCGCAAGTTGGCGCCGTTTTTGTTTGGCTTTGGCAGCAAAGACCGCTTTACGCCAGACCTTCTCGTTGACGAAGGCTTTGACCTATCCCCCTATGGTCTCACCGCGCAACTTTTCTCGCTGCCCGGCCACTCCAGAGGCTCGCTCGGCCTGCTGGTGGTAGCACAGGCGGGGAACAGCCTGTTCTGTGGCGACCTGCTGGAAAACACCACCACCCCGGCCCTCAACAGCATCATGGATGACCCTCAGGCCGCCAGCGCCAGCCTTGCCAGGCTCAACGCCCTGCCCATCCACACGGTTTACCCCGGTCACGGCCCCGCCTGGCAATGGGTTCCACTGAAGTAGCGGTAGGGTGCGTTCTCGAACGCACCCTACTAATCTGTGGAAAGTATTGTGCCATGCTCGTTGGATCTGTTCCTTGACGGTTTGGGATAACCTGCTTTACTGCTAAGACAGGCTCAAGTAGCGGTAGGGTGCGCTCTCGAACGCGCCCCCCTGATCTGGGCCGCAGGTTTGTGATACACTTAATGGGTCTAATAAATCACCCTGTTCACCAGTGGAGGTACCCATGACCGAAAAACGCCCCACCTACCCCGTTGATATCGCCGGCGTGCACCGCGAGCTAACCCTGTTCGAAATCAAGCCCGGCCTGCGCATTGCCATCCTCAACATCCTCGGCGATACCGAGCTGGTCACAGCCTGCGCCAAAGCCCTCGCCGAAAAACTCTCCGCGCTGCCCTACGACGTGCTGGTCACCGCCGAAACCAAGAGCATCCCCCTGGCGCACGCCCTTTCAGTGGTCAGCGGCAAGCCGTACGTCATCCTGCGCAAAGCTTACAAGCCCTACATGGGCCAGGCCCTGCAGGCCGAAACCCTCTCCATCACCACCGGCCAGCCGCAAACCCTCTACCTGGATGAAAAAGACCGCCGCCTGTTGGAAAAGAAGCGCGTGGTCATCCTGGATGACGTCATCAGCACCGGCTCCACCCTGCAGGGCATGCGCCTGCTGATGCAAAAAGCCGGCGCGCGCGTGGTGGCCGAAGCCGCCATCTTCACCGAGGGTGAGCGTGCCAAGTGGGCTGATATCATCTCGCTGGGCCATTTGCCGGTCTTCACCGATTAATCCCCCCTCTCCGCCGTGATAGACACCACCCCAGAGGTCTCTGGCGACCTTTGGGGTGTTTCTAAACTCAATAAAAAAAGCCTGTGGCTCTCAAGCCCCAGGCCTCCCCCTTTTACCCCATCTCCCACAAACACACCGGCTGGTCGGCTTCAGCCGTAAAACCCAGCCGCCGCGCCAGGTTCAGCGAGGGCGTGTTCTCAGGCCAGCAGCCCCACACCGGGCGCAGATTCCGCTCAAGGCAGGCTTCGATGAAGGCTGAGGCCGTCAAAAAAGCCAGCCCGCGCCCGCGGTAGCCTTCCGCTGTGTGAATATCAATTTCCACTTCGCCCGCCCCCGTAAAAACCGTGCTGCACGCGCATACCAGCGTCTCACCCGCCAGCAGGGCCACCCCCAGCCCGCGCTGCAAAAAGTCCTCGCCCGTGCCGTAAAACAGTTCAGCCGTCTCGCGCAAATCAGCGTTGCTTTCCAGCAGTGCCGCGCTCAGCGGCACAAGGCGCATCCCCCCTGGAATGCGCTCCCGCCAGCCTTGCAGTGCCGCTTGCGCGCCGGCAGGCAGCGTGTGGCGCTTTTTGTAAATCAAAATCGGCCGCAGGCTCTCAAGCTGCTTCAACAGCCTTTCGGCCCAGTCGGGCGGGTGATAAAACAGTAAAAATTCCGGATTCTGGAAATTCTCAACCTGCGCCGGGATCAGGGTTTCGGTAAACAGCCGCGCCAGCCCCTCGGCCTGCGCCTCAGAGGGCTGCCCGGCCAGGAAGTAATACCCCACCCGCGTACAGATCAATCCCACCTGCGGGTGCGTTGGGTCGTTTACAAACACCCGCCCGGGATGTCCCCCCTCCAGCGTGCCCGCCGCCAGCACCCCGTACGGCGCCGCGCCAAACAATGCCCCCGCCGCCAAAAAATCACGTCCTTCCAGCTCAATCATCTACACCGCCTCGGCATGCGCTCCGCGGCTGGCGCGGCACAGGTAAACCTGCGCCTTCAGCCCGGTGCGCTCACGGTAGCCTTCCGTCAACTGCTCAATAAACGCTTCCGCGCGGTCTTCTTCCACCAGGTTGACGGTGCAGCCGCCAAAACCCGCCCCGCTCAGCCGCGCCCCCCGGCAGCCTTTAATGCCGCCAGCCAGTTCCACCAGCGCATCCAGCTCAGGGATGCTCACCTCGTAGAGGTCGCGCAGGCTGGCGTGACCTTCAAACATCAACTGGCCAAAACCCGCGGCATCCCCCGCCTCCAGCAGCACCAGCGCCCGGCTCACCCGCGCGCATTCCTCCACCACGTGCTGCGCGCGTTTGGCAATCACCAGCGGCAACCCCCCGCGCAGAGTCAAAAAAACCTCCGGCGAGACGTCCCGCAGGGCGGTCATGCCTTGCAAGTGTGGCTTCAGCAGGCGCACCGCTTCCTCGCAGGCCGCCCGCCGCTCGTTGTACGCAGAATTGGCCAGGCTGCGCCGCACGCCCGAATCAGCGATGACGATAGCGGTACGCGCTGGCAGTGGAACCGGGTGCCACGCCAGGCTGCGCGTGTCAAAATACAGGGCGTGCCCTTCCACGCCGTGCGCGCTGGCAAATTGATCCATCAGCCCGCAGTTCACCCCCACGTAGCGCCTCTCAGCCTCCAGGCACACTTGCGCCAGGGTCATGTTATCCATCTGCCAGCCGCCCATCACCCGCCACAGCGCCGCAAAGCCCACCTCCACCGCCGCCGAGGAGGATAGCCCCGAGCCCATCGGCACATCCGAGCTGAAAGCCGCCTCGAACCCGGCCACGGGGTAATGGTGCTGCGGCAGCACCCAGGCAATCCCGGCGGGGTAGAGCGCCCAGCCCGGCAGCTTCCGCCCGGCGACATCCCGTTTGGCTTCCAGGCCGTCCAGCGCAAAGGTTACGTTCTCATTCAGATCCAGCGCGTGCAGGGTGATGGTGCGCTCAGCATGCTGCCGCGCCGTGATGCGCGCGGAACGGTCAATAGCCGCCGGCAGCACCATGCCGTCGTTGTAATCCACGTGTTCGCCCAGCAAATTCACCCTGCCGGGCGCAGCCGCAAGGTGAGTGGGATGGGTTATCGGGTTGCTCAGCATGGGATTGTTCTCCTTCTCCCCCTGCAGCAGTCAAATCCCGGTCTCAGGTCAGGGGAGATTTCTCAACCAGCTTCTTCTTCTGCGCGTGCGTCAGCGCCTTAAGCGCCCGTTCGCGCCGCATGGCGCTGGAACGATCAGGTTGGGGTTCAACGTACACCAGGCGCACCGGCGCGTGCGTGCGGGTGTAACGCGCGCCCACGCCGCGGTTGTGCTGGCGCTCGCGCCGCGCCGGGTCGGTGGTCCAACCGGTGTAATACGTGCCGTCGGCGCACTCCACCAGGTAGCAGAAAAAAGCCAATTACTTCTTCTCTTTGCCCTTGCGGAAGTGACCCAGGAAAATGCCGCCCAGGATATCGCTGGCGGTGGGCAGCTCAGCCTTGGGTTTTTGCTCCCAATCGGCGGCCTGGCGCTGCTTGAGCCACAACTGGCGGTTGCCCAGTCCGTGGCTGATGCGCTTTCCGAGCGCCTCGCCGTTATTTTCGGCGATCAACTCCCGCAGGGTGTACAGTTCGTTCAGATAGTTATCCAGCACGCGCAGCACGTTTTCCTGGTTGAGCAGGGCTTCCTTTCCGGGCGTCCCCGCCGAATCAAGCTCCAGAGCGGGCAGGGTGGCCTGCGCGAAGGTTTTACCAGCCAATTTACGGCCCTCCTGCCAGCCGGGCTGATCCATCACCGCGTTGAGCAGCGCAGCGGAGACCAAGCGCGGCAGCAGGGCGCTGGCAGCCATCAGCCCATCGGATTCGTACACATCCGCAAAGAAGGGCGTGGCTCCCAGCAGCGCGGTCAGGTCGGCAGCCAGTTTCAACGCATCCGCATCCACTCCGGGGGCGCTGGTGATGACCATCACGCTGTTCTTGAACAGGTCAGCATGGGCAGCATCCGCGCCGACAGCCGTTTCCTCCAGGTAAGCCGGGTTGAAGGTGGGCGTCATGGTGACGAAGTAGCGCCCCTCCGGCAGCAGTTCCCTGGCCCATTCCGCCACTTTCACCTTGACGGTGGAGGTATCAATGACCACCGCGCCTTCTTTCAAGTCAGCGGCGATGACCTTGAGCACCTCGTAAAGCTCATCCACCGGCAGCGCCAGGATGACCACATCGGCTTTTTCCACTGCGCCGGGCAGGCTGAAGGTAGTGGCATCAAAAGCGCCCATCTTTTTGGCTTTGGCCATCACCGCCGGGTCGCGGTCGTTGCCCAGGCGGGTAATCTTTTCCTTTTGTTCAGCCAGCGCCAGGCCAATAGAAACGCCCACCTGGCCCAATCCCAAAACAGAGATTTGAACGGTCATCTCAAACTCCTATCAAAAGGTCTAATAGCGCATCCATCACAGGCGAAATCACGATGTCAAAAACATCCACCCCCATGCGCGGCAGCAAAAAGATGATCACCAGCAGGATGATGGGTCCCAGGCGCGAAATGCTCGCCAGGGCGCGGCCCCAGGCAGGCGGCAGCAAATACACAGCAATCTTCTCGCCGTCCAGCGGAGCCAGCGGCAGCAAATTGAACAGCATCAACCCCAGGTTAATGGTGGTGAAGTAGTACAGAAAAAGCGCCAGGTTAAACATAAAATCGGAGCTGCCAAACGACACGCCACCCAGCCTCAGCGGAATGGCAGCCAGCACCGCCATGAGAAAATTGGAGGCCGGCCCGGCCAGCGAGACCCACATCATCCCGGCGGGTGAGCGGCGGTTGAGGTTATACGGGTTGACCGGCACAGGTTTGGCCCAGCCAAAGCCCCCCAACACCAGCAACAGCGTACCGATGGGGTCAAGATGGGCCAGTGGGTTAAGCGTCAGCCGCCCGTAAGCGCGCGGCGTGTCATCTCCAAGGTAGTTCGCCGTCCAGGCGTGCGCAAATTCGTGCACGGAGAGCGAAAGAATCAGGGCAATCAGTAGAACGATGAGCGTTCCAATATCCAGACCTAAACCAAGCATAGCACCTCTAATCGAATAAGCCGTCCCGGGCGGCTTGCGTTTTTCGATTATAACATGGGGTGGTATAATCTTATACGTGCTGGCTGACCTCAGGCTGCAAGACCGCGTTCAACTGCGCAAGCCCCATCCGTGCGGGAGTGACCAGTGGATGGTGGTGCGGTTGGGCGCCGATATCGGCCTGGAGTGCTGCCAGTGCGGCAGGCGCGTGCTGCTTTCAAGGCGCGAGCTGGCCCACCGTCTCAAACACATTTTCCCAAGAGGAGCCGATGAGTCTGACCAACGCTGACCGACCGAAGGTCTTATTTCTCTTTTCAGACACCGGGGGAGGACACCGCAGCGCTGCCGAGGCGATTATTGAAGCCATCGAGCTCGAATACCCGGGCAAGATGACCACCGAAATGGTGGATATTTTCCTGGCCTGCCCGCCGCCCCTGAACCTGGCCGGCCCCACCTACCCTGCCATGGCGGGCATGCCTCTCATCTGGAAGTCCACCTTCCAGATGAGTGACGGTCGCCGCCGCGCGCGCTTCATCCACGCTGCCTTCTGGCCCTATGTGCGCCGGGCCGCCTACCGCCTTATCTCCGAGCACCCAGCCGACCTGATTGTCTCCGTTCACCCGGTGCCCAACATGGCCATCCTGCGCGCCATGACCACCAAAACCCCCTACATCACCGTCGTCACCGACATGGTCTCGACCCATGCCATGTGGTACGATCACCGCGCCGACCTGGTCATCGTCCCCACCGAAGAAGCCCGCCAGCGCGGCATCCACCTGGGAATGCCCGAAGATAAATTCAAGGTCATTGGCCTGCCCGTGGCAGACCGCTTCCGCCACAACCTGGGCACCAAAGCAGAACTGCGCCAGCGGCTGGGCTGGCCGCAGGATAAGCCCGTCATCTTGATGATGAGCGGCGGCGAAGGCATGGGGCCGGTGGAACGCACCGCCAAAGCCATCGGCGATTCCGACCTGCCCGCGGCGTTGGCTATCATCACAGGGCGCAACGCCCGGCTCAAGGCCAGGCTGGAAAAGCACGACTGGACCATGCAGACCTTCATTTACGGCTTCGTGCGCGAGATGCCCCTCTTCATGCAGGCCGCCGATATCCTCGTCTCAAAGGCCGGTCCCGGCACCATCAGCGAAGCCTTCATCCCCGGCCTGCCCATCATCCTCTACAGCCGCGTCCCCGGTCAGGAGGAGGGCAACGTCACCTACGTGGTCAGCGAGGGCGCCGGGGTGTGGGCTCCCGAGCCTGATACCATCCTTGAAACCCTGCGCTACTGGTTGAGCCACCCTGAAGTGATGGCCGAAATCTCCGAAAACTCGCGCAGCCTGAGCTGCCCGGATTCCTCACTGCAAATTGCCCGCATCATTGCGCAACGATTAGGGGTGGAGAAAGCCCAGGCCGCCCCGGAAGTGTAGCCCCTCATGCCAATTCTGGATGCTCGCGCCCTGGAATTTTTTAGCCGCAGCCCGGAGCAAACCCGCCGCATTGGTATTCGCCTGGGCGCGCTGCTCCAGCCTGGCGATATCCTCTGCCTTTCCGGCGACCTGGGATCCGGCAAAACAACGCTGGTGCAGGGTCTGGCACAGGGCTGGGGCTCACTCGACCCCGTCTCAAGCCCAACCTTTGTGCTGTGCAACATCTACCGCCGCGCCGACGGCGCCTCCCTCTACCACCTGGATGCCTACCGCCTCGAAAACGCCACGGAAGGCGAAGACCTAGACCTGGACGCCATGCTCGAGCAGGGCGCGCTGGTGGTGGAATGGGCCGAGCGCATTCAAACCGCCCTGCCCCCTGAATGCCTGTGGATTAACCTGCGCTGGATCGCCGATGAGCAGCGCGGCATGGTCTTTTTAGCGCGCGGCAGCCGCTTTGAAAAGCTGCTGGCGGATTTCCGCCGCCACACCTTTGGAGGTTGACATGCTGCTGGCCATTGATACCTCAACCCAGTGGGTGGGCCTGGCCCTCTTCGATGGCGCTCAGGTTGCCGGCGAGATGCACTGGCGCACGCAGCACCACCACACCGTGGAGCTGGCCCCCACCGTGCAGGGTCTGCTGCAGCGCTGCGGCCTGGCCCCCGGGCAACTGACCGCCCTGGCGGTGGCGCTCGGACCCGGCTCCTTCACCAGTCTGCGCATCGGACTGGCGCTGGCCAAAGGCATGGCGCTGGCGCTTAATTTGCCCGTGGTGGGCATCCCCACATTGAATATCCAGGCTTATGCCCAGCCTGTGCTGGATATCCCCCTCATTTCGGTTCTACAATCCGGCCGCGGAAGGCTGGCGGTGGGCCTGTATGCCAACGTCATGGGCGCCTGGCAGCCCCAGGGTGAAGCCAGAGTAACCACCCTGGAAGACCTCTCCGCCTCCATCCACAAACCAACCTTCATCTGCGGCGAGTTGAATTCCGAAGAACGCCGCGTGCTGGCCCGCAAGCGCGTAAACGTGCAGTTAGCCTCACCCGCGGCGGGCATGCGGCGCCCCTCCTACCTGGCGGAGATGGCCTGGGAGCGTGTGCAATCCGGCCTGGTGGATGATGTGATTGCCCTGGCCCCCATTTACCTGCACGTGGCAGAGCCCATCCCGGCATGAGCCAGCCAGCGCAGGCCACCCCGCGCGTGCGGGCTATGACGTTGGAGGATGTGCCGGCTGTTTTTGCCATTGATACGCGCTCCTTTGCGCTGCCCTGGTCAGAACGTGCCTACCGCTACGAGCTGACCCAGAATCCCAATGCGCGCCTGTGGGTGGCAGAACTGCTGGATGAGCAGGGCAAGGCAAGCGTGGTGGGCATGGTGGTCACCTGGCTCATCCTGGATGAAGCCCACATCGGCACCATCGCCGCCCATCCAGATTTCCGCCAGCGCGGCGTAGCCGAAGCCCTGCTGCGCCAGGCCCTGCGCGATGCCGCCAGCCGCGGCGCGGTGCAGGCTCTGCTGGAGGTGCGGCGCAGTAACCTGCCCGCGCAGGCGCTTTACCGCAAGTTTGGCTTTGTCACCACGGGCGTTCGCCCGAAATACTATCAGGATAACCAGGAGGACGCCTTCTTGATGACCCTTGACCCTTTGGAGGAACTCGAATGAACCCGGCTGAAATCTTACAGGAGGTGGCAGAGCAGGTGCGCGCTTGCCAGAAATGCGCCCTGCACCACAGCCGCAAAAACGGCGTGCCAGGCGAAGGCCCTGTTGACGCCCAGATGATGTTCATCGGTGAAGGCCCCGGCTTTTACGAAAACGAGCAGGGACGGCCGTTCGTCGGCGCGGCGGGCAAATTCCTTGAAGAACTGCTCGCCAAAGTCAACCTCAAACGCGAGCAGGTCTTCATTGGCAACGTGGTCAAATGCCGCCCACCGGGCAACCGCGACCCGCTCCCCGAGGAACTCTCCGCCTGCAGCGATTACCTGGAGCGCCAGATCCAGGCCATCAACCCGCGCATCATCGTCACGTTGGGACGCTACTCCATGGCGCGCTTTTTGCCCAACGCCAAAATCAGCGACGTGCACGGGCAATCCGTCTGGGTGCGCGGGCGGCTGATTGTGCCCATGTACCACCCGGCGGCAGCCCTCCACCAGCCCTCCCTGCGTCCCGCCCTTGAAAAAGACTTCTCCCGCCTGCCGGAATTCGTCAAAATGGCTAAACAAGCGGCCAAAGCCGCCCAACCCCAGGCTGAACCTCCCTCAAAGCCGGATGACGACGACCCCGGCTCCGAGCAACCGGTGCAGTTAAGCCTGTTCTAGCGCGGTGGGTTATAATCGAGCACAATGGGCCTGAGCGCCCCCAAACCCTTGTAAAACCGGAAAATTCCATGTCCTCCCAAACGCTTTCCTCCCTTTGTTCAAAATTAGAAGACCGCAGCGCCGTTGTGGTGGTGCTCGGCTTAGGTTACGTGGGTCTGCCGCTGGCGGTGGTGTTTGCCCAGGCCGGCTTCAAGGTCATCGGGGTTGACCCGATTGCCGAAAAAGTTGAAATGATCCAGCGCGGCCAAAGCTACGTGATGGATATCCCCTCCGAGCAGGTGGCAGCCCTGGTTAAGGCGGGCAAACTGCAGGCCACCACCGATTTCGCCGTCTGCGCCCAGGCCGATGCCGTCTCCATCTGCGTACCTACCCCGCTGCGCAAAACTGGCGACCCCGACCTCTCTTTCATCGTCTCCGCCACCGAAGCCCTCGCCCCCTATCTGCACCGCGGCATGGTGGTGGTGCTCGAATCCTCCACCTACCCCGGCACTACCCGCGAATTGATGCTCCCCGTCCTCACCAGGTCCAGCGGGCTGGAGGTGGGAAGCGATTTCTTCCTGGCCTTCTCGCCGGAACGGGTGGACCCCGGGCGCACAGACTGGACCACCTATAACACCCCCAAAGTGGTGGGCGGCATCACCCTGGCCTGCAGCCAGGCCTCCGCCACCTGGTACGCCCAGGCCCTCAAAACCGTGGTCAAGGTCAGCTCCACCGAAGTGGCCGAAATGGCAAAGCTGCTCGAGAACACCTTCCGCATGATTAACCTCGGCCTGGTCAACGAAATGGCCATCATGTGCGACCGGCTGGGCGTGGACGTGTGGGAAGTCATCGAAGCCGCCGCCACCAAACCCTTCGGGTTCATGAAGTTCACCCCCGGGCCCGGCATCGGCGGGCACTGCATCCCCATCGACCCGCTCTACCTCTCCTGGAAGATGAAGGCCCTCAACTACAACGCCCGCTTCATCGAGCTGGCCTCGGAAATCAACACCAACATGCCGCGCTTTGCGGTGCGCAAGGCGCAGGATGCACTCAACGACCGCGGCAAGCCGGTCAAAGGCAGCCGCATGCTGGTGCTGGGCGCGGCTTACAAGCCGGATATTGACGACGTGCGCGAATCCCCCGCCCTGGATGTCATCGGCCTGCTGCACAAGATGGGCGCGCAGGTCCGCTACCACGACCCGTACATCCGGCGCATCTCGCACGATGACTGGTCCATGGAATCGGTCAGCGACCTGATGGCCGAGGTACGCGCCGCCGATGCGGTCATCATCGTCACCAACCACTCCACCTACGATTACCCCGCCATCCTGGAGGCCGCCAGCCTGGTGGTGGATACCCGCAACGCCCTCCGGCTGCACGGACAAACCCATCCCAAAGTGGTGAGACTGTAATGGCTACCTACGTGGTGACCGGCTCGGCAGGCTTCATCGGCGCGCGCGTGTGCGAGCTGCTGGTGGAACAGGGCCACACCGTGCTGGGGCTGGATAACCTCAACGACGCGTACGATGTGCGCCTCAAGCTCTGGCGCCTCAACCGCCTGGTCAACCAGCCCAATTTTCAGTTCTTCAAGCTGGATATCTGCGACCGCCCCGGGCTGGACGGTCTCTTCTCCCAGCACCAGGTGGACGCCGTGGTGAACCTGGCGGCGCGGGCCGGGGTGCGCCAGTCGGTGGAGATCCCCTGGGTGTACGTGGATACCAACGTCAACGGCACGCTCAACCTGCTGGAGATGTGCCGCCATCACAACGTGCCCAAGTTTGTGCTGGCTTCCACCTCCAGCCTGTACGGCGCCAACCCGCCGCTCCCCACCCCCGAGACCGCCGAAAGCGACCATCCCCTGCAGCCCTATGCCGCCAGCAAAAAGGGCGCCGAGGCCCTGGCGCACGCCTACCACCACCTCTATGGCATTGATGTGACCGTTTTCCGCTATTTCACCGTCTATGGCCCTGCCGGGCGCCCGGATATGGTTATGTTCCGCTTTTGCAAGTGGATTGCCGAGGGCGAACCGCTGCAGGTCACCGGCGACGGCAGCCAGTCGCGCGGTTTTACCTACCTGGATGACATCGCCACCGGCACCATCCTGGGACTCAAGCCGCTGGGCTACGAGCTCATCAACCTCGGCGGGCACGAGACCATCACCATCAACCACCTGATAGCCCTGCTGGAAGGCCTGCTGGGGCGCAAAGCCGCAGTGCGTTACATCCCCGCCAACCCCGCCGATGTGGCCGAAAACTGGGCCAATGTTGAAAAGGCCGGGCGCCTGCTGGGCTGGGTGCCGCAGTTCACCCTGGAGCGCGGCGTCAGTAACCTGGTCAACTGGTACATGCGCGAACGCGATTGGGCCAGCCAGGTGATCCTCCCGTGAGCTGGCTGCGCAACCAGTGGCGCGCCTGGCAGCAGGACCATATCATGGGACGCCTGCTGCGCAATACCGGCTACCTCTTCTCCGGCAACACCATCAGTTTAGGCCTGAGTATGCTGCAAAGCATCCTGGCGGCGCGCCTGCTGGGCGTGGAGGGCTTTGGCGTGGTGGGCACCATCACCGTCTTCACCTCCACCATTAACCGCCTGTTCTCCTTCAGGATGGGCGAGCTGGCGGTGAAGTACGTGGGCCAGTTCCAGGCCGAGGACCGCAAAGATCACGCCGCGGCGGTGGTCAAAGCCGCCGGGCTGGTTGAAGCCCTCACCTCGCTGCTGGCGTTTGCCCTGCTGCTGCTGCTCTCACCCCTGGCAGCGGAATGGTTCGCCAAAGATCCTTCCAGCGCGCCGCTCTTCATGCTCTACGGCCTCACCATTCCCGGCAACCTGATGACCGAGACCGCCACCGGCGTGCTGCAGGTCAGCCGCAAGTTCCGCAGCCAGGCGCTGATTAACGTGGGCCAAAGCCTGCTGACGGCCCTGCTCATCGCCGCGGCCTTCTTCACCGGCGGCGGGATGCGCGATGTGGTGCTGGCCTACCTTTTAGGCAAGCTCATCCTCGGCATCGGCCCCATGCTGCTGGCAGCCCGCGCCCTTCAGGAGATGCTTGGCCCCGGCTGGCTGCGCGCGCCCTTCAGCCTGCTACCGCCAACCCGCGAGCTGGCTCATTTTGCGCTCACCACCAACCTGAGCGCCACCCTTAACCTGGTGGTGCGCGACAGCGAACTGCTCTGGGTGGCCTTCTTCCTCACCCCTGAAGCCGCCGGGTATTACAAGGTAGCCCTGGCGCTCATCGGGCTGGTGATGAGCCCCATCACGCCATTTATCAGCACCACCTATCCTGAGATCACCCGCGCCGTGGCCGAAAAAGCCTGGCCCGCGCTGCGCCGCCTGCTGCGCCGCGTCACGCTCATCGCCGGGGCCTGGACGGGCGCCGTGGGCGTGCTCATCCTCTTCTTCGGGCAGTGGCTCATCCTCTTCTACGGCGCGGAGTACCTTCCCGCTTACCCCGCCCTGCTGGTGCTGCTGGTGGGCTTTGGCGCCGCCAACGTGCTCTTCTGGAACCGCTCGCTGCACCTGGCGCAGGGTCGCCCGGGCTATCCCTTCCAGGTGATGTTGTTGACCGGGCTGGCCAAGGTGGCGTTGAGCGTGCTGCTGGTGCCGCTCTACGGCTACGTCATGCAGGCGGTGCTGCTCTCGGCCTATTTTGTGGTTTCGGTGGGATTAATTGCCTGGAAAGGCCTGCGCCAGATGGAACAGGGCTGATCCGGGTGGCAAGTTGCAGGAAATAGCCCGCTATCTCTGCAATCAGGTCAAAGCACCCACGCCCTGGAGCAGCAAAGCCGTTGGTAGGGGCAGATGGCATCTGCCCGGCTTTCATCCCCACCACCACCA
>CAYVOX010000036.1:0-24374 GCA_964453035.1 uncultured Anaerolineaceae bacterium | reverse complement strand
AGGTGGAGGGCATCCACTTCATCGGCATGGGCGTTTCAGGCGGCGAGACGGGCGCGTTGTGGGGCCCCAGCCTGATGCCCGGCGGCCCCAAGGAAGCCTGGCCGCACGTCAGGGCCATGTTCGAGGCTATTTCCGCCAGGGCTGAGGACGGCCAGCCCTGCGTGGCCTGGATGGGTACGGGCGGCGCCGGTCACTACGTTAAAATGGTGCACAACGGCATCGAATACGGCGACATGCAGCTCATCGCCGAAATCTACGACCTGCTCCACCGCGGCGCGGGCTTTTCCAACGCGGAACTGGCTAAGATTTTTGAGCAATGGAACACCCGCGAGCTGCGCTCTTACCTCATTGAAATCACCGCTAAAATCCTGGCCCGCGTGGATGAAGAAACCGGCCAGCCCCTGGTGGACCTCATCCTCGATGAGGCCGCCCAGAAGGGCACCGGCAAGTGGACCAGCCAGACCGCCCTGGATACCGGCGCCGCCATCCCCACCATCAATGCCGCGGTCGAAAGCCGCCTCATCTCCGCCCTTAAAGCCGAGCGCGTCATTGCCGCAAAGGTACTGGGCAAAGCCTCGACCTTCAGCGGCGATAAACAGGCCCTGGTGAGCGCCGCCGAGCAGGCCCTGTACGCCAGCAAAATCACCTCCTACGCCCAGGGCCTCAGCCTGCTCAAGATGGCCTCGCAGGAATACAAATGGGATCTCGACCTCTCGCAAATTGTCCCCGTCTGGCGCGCCGGCTGCATCATCCGCGCCTCGCTGCTGGGCGATATCACCCAGGCCTACCGCCGCAACCCGGCCCTGCCCAATCTGCTGCTCGATGAAGCCTTTACCAACGCCGTGGTCAGCCGCGAGGGCCTCTGGCGCCAGGTGGTGCAGACCGCGGTTGGGCTGGGCATTCCCATGCTCGCCACCGGCGCATCGCTGGCTTATTTTGATGCCTACCGCTCCGCCGTGCTGCCCGCCAACCTCACCCAGGCCCAGCGCGATTTCTTCGGCGCGCACACTTACCGCCGGGTGGACCGCGAAGGCACTTTCCACACCCAGTGGGAAGCCTAGCTGCCGCTCAACCCATCAAAAACTCACGCACCGCTTGAGGTGATAAATGAAAGAAACCCAAAAATTACAACAACTGGCCATTAACACCATCCGATTTTTATCCGCCGATGGCGTCCAACAGGCCAATTCAGGCCACCCCGGGCTGCCCATGGGCACCGCCCCCAGCGCCTACACCATCTGGACGCGCCATCTCTGCCACAACCCCGCCAATCCCGCCTGGCCCAACCGCGACCGCTTCATCCTCTCCGGCGGGCACGGCTCCATGCTGCTCTACTCCCTGCTGCACCTCACTGGCTACGACCTGTCCCTGGAGGAGCTCAAGCGCTTCCGCCAGTGGGGCAGCCTCACCCCCGGTCACCCCGAATTCGGCCTCACCGCTGGCGTGGAAACCACCACCGGCCCGCTGGGGCAGGGCTTTTCCAACGGCGTGGGCATGGCTATGGCCGAAGCTCACCTGGCCAAACTCTTCAACCGCCCCGGGCACGAGATCATTGATCACTACGTTTATGCCATCGTTACCGACGGCGACCTGATGGAAGGCGTCTCCTCGGAGGCCGCTTCGCTGGCGGGCCATCTGCAACTGGGCAAGCTGATTTACCTCTACGACGACAACCGCATCTCCATCGAAGGCTCCACCGATATCGCCTTCACTGAAGACCGCGGCAAGCGCTTTGAAGCCTACGGCTGGCATGTGCAAAAGGTGGAGGACGGCCTGGACGTGGAGGCCATTGACCGCGCCATCCAGGCTGCCCGGCTTGATCCGCGCCCATCGCTGATTATGGTGCGCAACATCATCGGCTACGGCCTGCCCACCCGCGCGGGCACCCCCAAGGCACACGGCGAGCCCCCGGGCGACGTGGAACTGAACGGCGCCAAGGAAAAACTGGGCTGGCCCATCGAACCGCGCTTCTACATCCCCCCCGAGGCACTGGCCTTCTTCCACCAGGCCGTTGAGCGCGGCGCCAAACTGGAAAAAGCCTGGCAAAAGAAGCTCTCAGCCTACCGCGCGGCTTACCCCGACCTGGCTGCTGAGCTTGAGCGCCGCCTGGCCGGAGAACTGCCCGCAGGCTGGAATGAAGGCCTGCCGGTCTTCCCCGCCGATAAAAAAGGCATGGGCACCCGCGTCTCCTCCGGCAAGGTGATTAACGCCCTGGCCGTCAAACTGCCAGAACTGGTGGGCGGTTCCGCCGACCTGGCCCCTTCCACCAACACCTGGATGACCACCAGCCCGGCCTTCGCCCCGGATGATTCCAGCGCCGATTCCCGCGCCGGGCGCAACATCCATTTTGGTGTCCGCGAGCACGCCATGGGGGCGGCAGTCAACGGCATGGCTTATCACGGTGGCATCATCCCCTTTGGTGCCACATTTATGGTTTTTTCCGATTACATGCGCCCGGCGGTGCGCGTTTCGGCCATTTCACACCTGGGTTCCATCTGGGTCTTCACCCACGATAGCATCGGCGTTGGCGAAGACGGCCCCACCCACCAGCCGGTTGAACAGCTGGCGGCGCTGCGCGCCATCCCCAACCTTATCACCCTCCGCCCCGGCGATGCCAACGAGGTGTGCCAGGCCTGGCAGGTGGCTGTTGAGAACCGCCACCGCCCCACGGCGCTGGTGCTCACCCGCCAGAACGTCCCCACCCTCGACCGCGCCGTGTACGCCTCAGCCGAGGGTCTGCGCCAGGGGGCTTACGTCCTGGCTGATCTCGGCGCGGGCAAACCGCAGCTCATCCTGATGGCCAGCGGCTCAGAGGTGGGATTGATTGTGGAAGCTGGTGAACGCCTGGCTGCCAGGGGCGTGGCTGTGCGCCTGGTATCCTTCCCCAGCTGGGAACTGTTTGCCGCGCAGGACCCCTCGTACTGCAACGCGGTGCTGCCACCGGAAATTGAACTGCGCCTGGCGGTGGAAGCTGGCATTTCTCAGGGCTGGCACCGCTGGGTGGGCACAAAAGGCCGCGTCATCGCCCTCGACCGCTACGGCGCCTCTGGTCCCGCCGGGCAGGTGTTCAGCGCTTTCGGCTTTTCGGTGGAAAACGTGGAGCAAACCGCCCTGCAATTACTGGGGCAGAAGACCGGTTAAACTCTTCCTCCCAATAAATGGGCTGTATTCCGGGACCTGTCAGGATCCAAAAAACCTGGCAGGTCTCTTTTAGCGCCTGAGGGGATCGCGCAGTGCGCGGGCTGGAGTAAAAAAGATTCCCTCCCCATGCACTGGCTCCTCGTCGGAATGTTGCGCGCATCATTTCTGCGTCGGCGCTATAATAAATCAACAGCTATGAAGAAGAACTTATGAATCCGATCAGCGAAACTATTTTCCGAATCGTTTTTGGCGCGCTGTGGCTGCTCTATTTCGCGGTCCGGCTCTACTTCCAGAGAAAAGTCAAAGGCGCTGTCAGCGGGTATGTTCTCAAAAGCGAAAAACAGGAAATGCTGTACTTCCGCCTGTTTACCATAGCCTATTTGCTTGCACCTTACTTCTTGACCTCAAGGATCCCAAACCCGTGAAGCGAAAAGTTCTCTTCCTCTGTACAGGCAATTCATGTCGTTCTCAAATGGCAGAAGCTATCATCAATGCTCGCCTGGGTGATTCCTGGCAGGCTTTCAGCGCCGGAACAAGACCCGCGGGTTACGTTCATCCCCAGGCAATCGCAGCGCTTTCGGAAATTGGCATCAACCATTCCGGCGCATCCAAACACGCCGATGCGTTTCGTGATGTGGCCTTTGACCTTGTGATCACCGTGTGCGACTCTGCCGCCGAAGAATGCCCGGTATGGCTGGGAAAAGGCAGGCGGCTGCACCATAGCTTTCCAGACCCCGCAGCCTCCGGCGACATGGAAGTCTTCAGAAAGGTGCGTGATGAGATTGAGCGGGTGATGGTTGCCCTGCTTAACTCCTGATAGATTGTCTCAACGCTGGCGCTTTGCAAGGCTCTGCAGGCATGAGAGACCTGTCAGGTTTTTAGAGATAGCAGGCTCTTTTTTTGTGGGCGCTACGCGAGGGTCCCCGCATAGCACCCCCACCCGCCGAGCGCAGGTTGGCACCCCCCGGCAAACCCGGGGCAGAATTCGATTGGTGATTCACCGGCTCATATCAATATTCTCACCCTCAAGAATTCCCTTTATGCTACAATAATTCTAAGTGAGTCCTGTGACGCTTTGATTGAACATCTTTAAAAAATAAAAAGCTAAAAAAAGGAAGGGAATTATGCCAAAGAAAAATGTTGTTCGAGTCGAGTCATCCGGTAAACAGGATGCATCCACCTGGAAGCCAACGCCTGAGGCCAAGCAAAAGGCGACCACGTACCGCATCATCGCGGTGGTGTTGTGGTTGCTGGCTATCGCCGGCGAGGCTGTGACGATCTTCTGGGTGCTCAAGCAGAACCCCGTGAATATGGTTCTGTTGATTGGCGCGATCGTTGTCATCGGCGTGCTGGCGGTGGGGGGCAGCCTGCTGTGGAAAAAGGCCAATGTGCTGGACCCGGCTTCCAAGGCGGACCCGGTCCGCTTCTTCATCCAGAACCAACTCGGCGCCATCATCGCCATCATTGCTTTCCTGCCCCTGATTGTTATGATCTTGCTGAACCAGAACATGAGCAAACAGCAAAAGGGCATCG
Organism: uncultured Anaerolineaceae bacterium; assembly: GCA_964453035.1. GTDB lineage: Bacteria > Chloroflexota > Anaerolineae > Anaerolineales > Anaerolineaceae > CAYVOX01. The sequence continues at coordinate 19,700 of CAYVOX010000036.1, read as the reverse complement.
CCACCGTCGTTGGCGTTGTGGTACTGGCGATTGCGACCATCCTGGGCATTTCGTTCAATCCGCCGTCTGTGGAGCAGTACACCGAGGAAGTTGCCGTGGTGATGGGGTACACCGGCAAGGATCTTGTGTATTGGACCAAGGCTGGCGAAGTTTACCACCTCTGCCAGGCAGCCTCGGATCTCCAGCTGGAGTCCAAGGACAACACCATCTACTCTGGCACCGTGGCGGATGCTCACGCGGCGGGCAAGCAACGGCTTACTTTGAAGGTTGATACGGAGCTCAAACAGTGCGGGATCCTCACCCCTGTGCCTGCCACGCGCGCGCCCTGACGCCGCGCCGTCCCTGGTTGGACACAAATTTGAGGGAGCTAAATGCCGTAATCTCTCGAGAGCCTGCTGAGTAAGCAGGCTCTTTTTTTGCTCTCGGAGCTCCCTCGCCAACCGAGCGCAGGCTGCAGCACCACCCCCCGGTGAACCCCGGGCGGAATTGGTATTGACAAAATCATCGGCTCTTGTACAATTTTCTTAAGCCAACAGCACCTCTTCCCCATCAGGCTGGAGAGGCAGGCCGCGCTTTACGATGAATTACGGCAGTTGCGCCATCTTGTTTATGCGCGGACTTTTTAAACGGGGGGCGGAACCGGGTTGCAGGACTCCTACGCTTTAACCGCTGATTTACTTCCCCGCCACTGCTGGATTTCTCTGGCCTTCTCGCGGATGCGCCTGAAACGTTCTTGTTCGCCGCCGGGCAGTATGGATGGAATGCCTTGCTGGCTCGAGACGCGGCAGTTCAAACTTGCCCTGAAGCGCCGCGGCTGCTATACTCAATTTAAATATTGTGGATGCGTAGAAAAACCAACAGAAAAGGAGATATCAAATGGCGGTCATTACTCTTTCTCGACAGTTGGAAAGCGGCGGCGATGAAGTGGCGCGGCTGCTGTGCGAAAAGCTGGGCTACGCTTACTTTGACAAGCAAGCCATGGTCAACGTGGGCAAGGAGATGGGCCTGGCGGCGGGGGTGGTTGAAGGCGCCGCGAATTTCAAGCCCGCTGCCAAGACTCTGCTGGAACGCTGGTTTGGCAGCGCGCAGCGCCTGACCGGCGGTGATCCGTCCAGCTGGACCTTTCCGGCGCTCAATGATGCCCTGCAGGACCTGACGATTGGCAACCTGGTGGAAATCATCCGGGCGGGGTACGCCAGGGGCAACGTGGTGATTGTGGGGCGCGGCGGCATGGCAGCCCTGCAGGATAAGCCCGATGTGCTGCATGTGCGCATCCTGGCTCCGTTGGCGCTGCGCGTCCGGCGGCTGCAGGAGCATGAGGGGCTTAGCCTTGAGGAGGCGCAGAAAAAGATCCGCGAGCGCGACCTGAGCGACGTGGAATGGATCAAGCGCTACTTTGGTCTAGATTCTCACGAGCCCTCGCTTTTTGATGTGATTATCAACACTGCCAAGTACACGCCCGCCGATGCCGCCGACCTGGTCATCAAAGCGCTGGCTGTCCTGCCAAAAGCCAAGTAATCCAACCCAATAGAGGAGCACAGCTCATGAAAATCATGGAACGGTTGATTCAAAAAGTGGAACGCGACAGCTGGGCCAAAAAGCTGGCGATAGAGAAGCGCTACGCCCCGGTTGAGGCTCGCCTGGGATTTCCGCCCTCGCGGCACTACCGGGCATTTATTGGCGCCAATGATACCAACACGCGCGTCATCGAACGGGACTGGAGCAGCCTGGAGGCCTACCTGGTCACCATTGAAAAATCGCTGCGCGACCCCGAACAACAGGCGCTGGGCGCCGAGCAGGTGGAGATCGTCCTGAGCAACCAGGTGGAGTTGTATATCATCGAGTAGATTTTTATCGCGCTGCGGGGGCGGCGGGAAAAACAAAACAAGTAAGACCTGACCGCTCTCATCCTCCTGGCTTGCTTCTCGCCCCGGCGCGGGGAGAGAAGGAGGTGACAGGCGCGCAACCAGATAGATGAGGTGCTGCCGGGTCAACACGTGTTCCAGCCCGAGTACCCTTCGGGCATGCTGCGCGATCCGTGCGGGCGCTTTTACTCGCTGCATCCTCGCAGCGGAGAGCGAGGGTCAAAAAATTTTAAGATTTTCCCTGTTGACTCAGGTTGATTTTTTGGATATAGTTTAATCACTGCACAAACTAATTTCAGTTCCCTGATCAACCGAACATTACCTGATTGTCCGTCATCTTGCAGGCAACCTGCGGGTTGGCACTGGTCATCGCCGCTCATCGCAGCCTCTGGTTATGCGCCGTGAAGGCCGGGAGTGGTAGCCGTGCGATACTGGCACATTTCTGCTGATTTTTCGAAAGGGGGTGAGACAGTCTAATTCTTGCCAGATTAGTCAAACCAACACACGTTACTCTGTGGTCGGGTTATCACACCATCGGATGGGGAACCCATGAATAAACGAGCCTATTATCAGCAAAGAGAAGCTCGCCAGCAGAACGCATCCCTGCTGCTGCGCGACCTGTGGTTCCATGCACCCCTCTCGCGGGCCATGCTGGCACAGCGCAACGGGCTGACGAAAGGCACCATCTCGCTCATCTGTAAAGACCTGGCGGCTCTCAACCTCATTCGCGACGCCGGACAGGACCGCACCGGCCCCGGCAGGCCTGGCGACCTGATCGAGCTCAACCCGGCGGCGCGCTGTGCGATTGGTGTGGAAATCAGCACCAACTACGCTGCGGTTGTCCTCACCGACCTGTGCGGGAAGCCGTTGTGGCAGGGCACCCTCTCGCTTGAGATTGGCAGCCCTCAGGACGTGATCCTCACGCAGGTGGAGCGCCTGGTGACCGAGGCAGTTGCCCGGGCTGGGGGACTGGTTATTCCCCTGCTGGGAATTGGCGTTGGCGCGCCGGGCATTGTGGGCGACCAGCCCATCAAAACCGCGGCGCCCGGCTGGAACCAGGTGGCTCTTAAGCAACGGTGGGAAAAGCGCTTTGAGGTGCCGGTGAGCGTGGATAACAAAGCCCGCGCGGCAGCCATGCTGGAAGCCATGAAAGGCAGCGCCAAGGAAGCCGAGAGCTTCCTCTACGTGAGCGTCGGCACAGATGTAGGCTCCACGGTTGAGGCTGCCCTGGTGACTGAGAGCTTTCAATTGCGCGGCGGGCATGGCTGGGCGCTGGATGTGGCTCACATGGTGCTTGACCCCAACGGCCCGCCCTGCACGTGCGGGCAGCGCGGTTGTTGGCGCGCCCTGGTGGATGTGGACCGCGAGGCAGGCTTGCTGCGCCAGCGCCTGGATGCGGGCGAGGCGAGCGTGCTGCGCGAGCACGCCGCCGGGCTTGACCACCGCATGATTCACCAGGCTGCCGTTGAGGGCGACCGGCTGGCGATTGAAGTAGCCAGTTCGGTGTTGATGAACCATGCCCTGGGCATCGCCAACCTTGTGCTCCTCTTTCACCCCCGGCTGGTGGTCATCGGCTGGGAAACGATGGTTTTTCCCCCGCAGTACACGGCGCGCATGCGCTTTATGGACAGCATGCCGGAGTTGAACATTTCCGCGGCAGTGTGCCAGCGCCTGGAACGCCTTTCCGTCAAACCACCGCGCTTCGTGCATGCCGCCCTCGACCCCGAGGTCGTCATGCTGGGCGCGGCGGCGCTACTCGTTGATGAATTTCTGCGCACGCCGCCTATTGGAGAAGTATGACGCGCGCAGTGTCGATGTTAGAACCCTACCTGAGGAGAAATTAAATGGCAGAAAAAACTGAAGCCCCCACGTCCCTTTTGACACCGGAGTATAAAAAGACCCGTCCCGGGGCCATGTTTGCCTTTGCGATTGGCACCATGAGCGATTCCATGGAGGGCGGGCTGGTCAACACGCTCTTTCCGGTCATCATGAAGGCTCTGAACCTCGCCGTCGGCGACCTGGGCACGCTCTCCAGCATGAGCAAGTGGGCCCGCATGATTTTTGGCACCCTGTGGGCCGTGGCTGGCGACAAGTTCGGCCGCAAGCTGATTATGGTCGTCATGACCGGCTTCTGGGGCCTGTGGACGGCTGCAGCCGGCCTTGCCCAGGATTTCACCCAACTACTCGTCCTCTACACCATCGGCGCCGTCGGCACGGTGGCTGCTGAACCCATCCAGAACGGCCTGATGGTGGATATGTTCGACGACGAGGAGCGCGGCAAAGCTTACGGTACGCTGCGCACCATCGGCGTGGGCGCCAGCCTGGTGCTGACCCCGCTGATAGGCCAGCTTGCCAATGTGATGGACGGCTGGCGCATCGGCATGTACATCATGGGCGGCATCAGCATCCTCAGCGGCATCCTGCTCATCATCTTCCTCAAAGAGCCGCCGCGCCGCATCGTTGCCGGCGACCCGGATGCTGGCAAGTTCAAAATGGCCGATATCAAGCAGATTATCAAGATTCCCTCCTTCTGGTTGATGGCCATCATGCTGCTCTTCGTCACCTCGATGGTTTTCTTTGCCTTCATGGTCACCTATTTTGTTAAGGTGCGCGGCTGGGAAACCGCCACGGCAGCCATCCTCAACACCGTCTTCATGGCGGGCTTTGCTCTCGGCGGGCTGACGGGCGGAGCCATTGGCGACTGGTTTGAAAAGAGGTTCGGCGACAAAGGCCGCGTCATGTTCATGCAGATTTACCTGGCGCTGTGGGCGGTCATGACCTTCGTGTTCATCCAGATTGACTGGGGCATGGGGGCTCCCGTCTACATCATCGCCTTCTTCACCGGCCTGGTGGGCTCGTGGGGCTTCTCCGGGGCGGTTTTGCCGATGGTGGGCGCCATTGTGGAACCCAAGTTTGCTGCCACCACCTTTGCCCTGCTCTTCTCCTTCATCCAGGGCGCCATCACCGCCATTTACCTGCTGTTGATTGGCCCGCTCACCCAGGCCCTGGGCAACCTGCAAAACGTGATGCTGTGGATGGTCAGCATCCCCTACGCCGTCAACTGCGTCTTCTGGACCCTGTTCTACTTCACCTATCCCAAGGACGTGCAGCGGCGCAAAGCCAGGATGGCGGGGCTGACAGAGTAGTTGCCCTGCCCTTTGAGATATCTGCCACCGGGAAGGGCGGCGCACTGCCCGTCCCTTCCCGGGCAAACGCAAATGATGAGAGGTGCCATGCTTTACCCTGTCCAAAACAACATTCGCAAGAAGTTTGACCTGTCCGGCCTCTGGGATTTTAAGACCGACCCGGGTGGCATTGGCGAGCAGCAGGGCTGGGCTCGCGGGCTGCAAAACCCGCGCGCCATTGCCGTCCCTGCCAGCTGGAACGAGCAGTACATGGATCTTTACGACTACCTGGGCCTGGCCTGGTACGTCACCCGCGCCTTCATCCCGCTCACCTGGAAAGACCAGCGCACCTTTATCCGGGTGGGGTCGGCCTGCTATTTTGGCACCGTGTACGTCAACGGGACCCGGATTGGCGTGCACGAGGGCGGCCACCTGCCCTTTGCCTTTGAAATCACCGACCACATCCAATGGGGGGAAGAGAACGTCATCGCGATCAGCGTTGAAAATGAACTTAAACCCACGCGCGTGCCTTCCGGCAATATGCCCGGCGGCTCTGCCATGAACATGTTCGCCAGCACGCCCGCCACCACCTTCGACTTTTTCCCATTTGCCGGCATTGACCGGCCCGTGGTGCTCTACACCGTCCCGCAGACCTTTATCGAGGATGTGACCGTTGTCACCGAAATTTCTGGCAGCGACGGCATTGTTAACCTTAAAGTGAAGCTCAACGCTGCCGTCTCCGGGCAGGGCTCCGCGCAGCTTTTGGGAGGCGATGCGCCCCTCACTGCCGGCCTGCTCTTCAACGACGGGGCTGCCGAGGCGGTGTTGCGAGTGCCCGCTGCCCGCTTATGGTCTGATAAGGATCCGTACCTCTACGATTTGACCATCCAGACCGGGGAAGACCGCTACGACCTCAAGATTGGCATCCGCACGGTGGCCGTTTCCGGAGGTCTCATTCTGCTCAACGGTCAGCCTGTGAAGATGAACGGCTTTGGCCGCCATGAAGATTTTTACGCCAGCGGCAAGGGCCTGAACCTGCCCCTGCTGGTGAAGGATTACCAGTTGATGCGCTGGACGGGCGCCAACAGCTACCGCACCTCCCACTACCCCTACAGCGAAGAAGAGATGCAGCTGGCCGACCGCGAAGGCTTCCTCATCATTGACGAGATTCCGGCGGTCAGCCTGCAGATGGGCGACGAAGCCAACAACCCCGAACGCCTGCGCCTGTGCCTGCAGCAGATTGAAGAAATGATTGCCCGCGATAAAAACCACCCGGCTGTGGTGATGTGGAGCGTGGCCAATGAACCCATGCCCAAAGGCTTTGGCGTTGGCTCCCTCGGCGAGAGCGACCTCTCTATTGAAGCCGCCAACCTGCCCGGCAAGCAATTTTTGGATGCTGAGATTGCCCGCGCGCGCCAGCTTGACCCTACCCGCCTGGTCACCGTGGTGACAGTGATGGGCGGTCCGCAAACCTGGATGGAAAACTGCGATGTGGTGTGCATGAACCGCTACTGGGGCTGGTACATCCTGGGCGGCCAGTTGCAAACCGCCCGCAAAATGCTGGAGCGCGAGTTGGACCAGGTATGGGCGCGCTGGCACAAGCCGATCATCATGACGGAGTTCGGCGCGGATACCATTCCGGGGTATCATGCTGACCACACCACCATGTGGACGGAAGAATACCAGGCCGATTACCTGCGCTTCCATCTTGAGGCGGCTGCCGGGCGCGAGTTTGTGGCCGGCATGCACGTGTGGGTCTTTGCTGACTTTGCCGCGGTGCAGAGCATCGCCCGGGTTGGCGGGCTGAACCATAAGGGTGTGTTCACCCGCGCGCGAGCGCCCAAGATGGCGGCCAATGTGCTGCGCGAATTCTGGGCCAGGTAACCGGTTGGCGGTCGGCTGCCCGATTGCCAGATAAAGTTGAAAGGAGATTGTGATGGTAAAGCCTCAAGCAGCAATTCCCGAAGCAGCCAATGTGTTAATTGACTTCAAACCCCGCCAGCCTTTCTTCGTCGGCATCGATTCCGACGGCTGCGCCTTTGACGCCATGGAACTGAAACATAAAGAGTGCTTCATCCCGACCATCGTCAAGGCGTGGGGCTTGCAGGCAGTCTCCAAGTACACCCGCGAAACGTGTGAGTTTGTCAACCTGTACTCCACCACGCGCGGCCTTAACCGCTGGATCGCCCTGAGCCGCGTGTTTGACCTGCTGCGCGAGCGCCCGGAGGTGATTGCGCGGCAGGCTAAGGTACCCCAGGGCGACAAAATCAAGGAATTCATCGCCTCAGGTTACCCGCTCAGCCACAAGGGCATCGTGCAGTATGCCGCCGACCACCCCGACCCTGAGCTGGAGCAGGCTGTGGCGTGGTCTAAAGCGGTGGATGCCGCCATCGCGGATATGGTGCACGGGGTGCCGCCCTTCCCGTGGGTGCGCGAGAGCCTGCAAAAGATGCAGGGCAGGGTGGATTTGATGGTAGTCTCGGCCACGCCGGTTGAAGCCCTTGAGCGCGAGTGGGGCGAGCACGGCATCGCCCAGTACATGACCGTCATCGCCGGGCAGGAGATGGGCACCAAAAAGCAGCACCTGCAATTTGCCGCCAAGGGCAAATACCCCGATGACCACATCCTGTTGATTGGCGATGCCCCCGGCGACCGCGATTCGGCGCGGGCGGTGGACGTGCTCTACTACCCCATCAACCCCGGCGCGGAGGACCGTTCCTGGAAGCGATTCTACGATGAAGCCCTTGAGCGCTTCCTCAACGGCACCTACCAGGGCGAATACGAGGCTGCTCTGATTGCCGAGTTCGAGAAACTGCTGCCCGAAACGCCTCCCTGGAAGAAGCTGGAAAAAATTGAGTGGGAAGACTGATAAAAAGAGGAGTTGAAAATGCCAAGACTTGTTGATCTCACCGCAAAACCCTACGGTTTATCTGCGCAGCAGATTGCCTGGGTTGAAGAGACCCTGGCGGGCATGTCTGACGAGGAAAAATGCGGACAACTGTTCACCAGCCTGTTCTGGTTTGGCGTGGATGCCTTCAGCGGCAACGCGCTGACCAACGAGCAAATCCTGGCGAAGTATCACATCGGCGGGGCACGCTGGCAGGGCGGCAAGGCCAAACAGTGCCAGGAACTGCTCAATAACCTGCAAAGCGCCTCCAGGATTCCGCTGCTGGTAGCTGCCAACTGCGATTCCGGCGGCAACGGCGCCTGCTCAGACGGCACCTACATCGCCTCCGGGGCGCAATCAGAGGCAGCCCGCGACCCGCATGTGGCCTACAATGCCGGGTACGTCTCGGCGCGCGAGGCCGGGGCGCTGGGCGTGAACGTCAATTTTGATCCCTGCGTGGATATCCTCTTCAACTGGCGCAACACCATCGTCAACACGCGCGCCTACGGCACCAACGCTGATGACGTCATCAAATACACCAGCGCCTACATCGAGGGCTACCGCGCCGCCGCGGGCAGCAGCATGGTGACCTGCATCAAGCACTTCCCCGGCGACGGCTCAGAGGAGCGCGACCAGCACCTCATATTGGGGGTCAACGAGCTTTCGCCGCAGGAATGGGATGCCTCCTTTGGGCGCGTGTTCAGGCATCACATCAACAACGGGGTTGAGATGGTGATGGCCGGGCACATCGCCCTGCCGTACTACCAGAAGCTGCTTAACCCCTCGCTGCTGGATGCGGATATCCTGCCCGCCACCCTGGCCCCCGAGCTCATCACCGGCCTGCTCAAGGAGCAACTGGGCTTTAACGGCATGGTCATCACTGATGCCAGCCACATGCTGGGGATGACTTCAGCCATGCGCCGCGAGGATTACGTGCCGCAGGCCATCGCGGCGGGTTGCGACATGTTCCTGTTTTTCAACGACATTGATGAAGATTACAACTTCATGCTGAGCGGCATCCAGCGCGGGGTGATCAGCGCCGAACGCCTCAACGATGCCGTGCGCCGCATCCTGGGGCTCAAGGCTAAGCTGAACCTGCACGTCAAAAAGGAAAACGGCACGCTGCTGAAGCGCGAGGAGGAACTGGCGGTGGTGGGCTGCGCGGAGCACCTGGCGATGCGCGCCGAGGCTGCCGATAAGGGCATCACCCTGGTTAAAAACACCCTCGATCAGTTGCCCATCCGCCCCGAGACTCACAAACGCCTGCGCGTGTATTACCTGCAGGGCGAGATTGGCGGAATCCACGCTGCCAGCGCCAAAGCGCTGGATGAATTTGTGGCGGAGTTGACCAGGCGCGGTTTTGAGGTGACCATCAACGACGGCACCACGCGCGTTAAAGGGCGCACGCTCGACTACCGCAAGGCCGTGGATGCCGCCATCGTCATCGCCGATGTGGTCGGCTACGGGGCGCAGAACAACTACCGCATCCAGTGGAAGACGGCGATGAGCAACGAGTGTCCCTGGTACGTCTGGGAGGTGCCCACCGTGATGGTTTCGCTGAATTACACCACGCATTTACACGATGCCACCATGGTGAAATGCTATATTAATGCCTACCACAGCAACGTGGAGAACATCAGGCAGGTGATTGATAAAATCATGGGCGAGTCGCCCTTCAAGGGCCAGCCCAACCACCTGGTGTGGGCGGAAAAGTGGCAGGCCAAGTTGTAACTCGGGAGAACCTGACTCGCCGGGTGGGTGGTTTTGCTGCCCGGCGGGTGGAAAACTGAGAATCAATGGGCAATATCGGCCAATTTGGCTGCCGGGCTGTATCGCATCTGAGCGCCTTTCCAGTTACAATTTAGCAGATGCAAAATTAAAAAGGAGAACTTCACATGGATCTTCAGGAACTCTCAAAAATGTACGACTTCACCGGCAAAACCTTTGCGGTGACTGGCGGCGCAGGCGCGTTGGGCGGCGATGTGGTGGTTGCCCTGGTGGGCTGCGGCGCCAACGTGATGATTCTGGACCTACGGCTGGGCGGCGTGGAGGGCATCAAGCAGCGCGTGGGCGACCGTGCCGGCCAGATTGACGCCATTGAGACCAATGTGATGAACCGCGAAAGCCTGCAGGCCGCCGGCGAGGCCATCAACAAGCGCTTCGGCCCGCTCTACGGCCTGGTGAATGCCGCTGGCGGCAACTCTCCGCGCGCCACCGTCAACCCCACCATGACGTATTTCGACATCCCCGAAGAGGCGATGCGCTTCGTGCTCGACCTCAACATCCTCGGCACGATGATGCCCTGCCAGGTGCTGGCCAAACAGATGGTTGAAACCGGTGAAGGCGTTATCCTCAACTACTCTTCCATGAACGCCTACCGCCCGCTGACCAACATCGCCGCCTACTCCGCCTCCAAGGCCGCCATCAGCAACTTCACCGCCTGGATGGCCGTTTACCTGGCGCAGAACTTCTCCGGCAAGATTCGCGTCAACGCGATTGCCCCGGGTTTCTTCCTGGGCGAGCAAAACCGCTTCCTGTTGATTGATAAGGACAGCGGCGACTGGACGCCCCGCGGGCAGAAGATTATTGACCACACCCCCATGGGGCGGCTGGGCAACCCCGAAGACCTGCTCGGCTGCGTGCTGTGGCTGCTTTCGCCGGCGTCTTCGTTCGTCACCGGCATCACCGTGCCCGTGGACGGCGGATTCTCGGCATATGCCGGGGTGTAGGCTTTCACGCGCATAATAATCCCAAAGGAGGAACCAAACCCATGGTGATTGCTCAAGCCATTGCCAGGAGCGGCCTGCTCTCCGAGGAGGAGACCAGGCAGGTGTTTGCCAGGGGGCTGGGCGGCAAGTTTACGGGGCAAAAAGTGCTGGTGCTGATTCCCGATCACACCCGCTCGCTGCCGCTGCCCCAGTTGTTCCGGTTGATTGTGGAGGTGCTGCGCGATGCCAGGCAGTTGAACGTGATGGTGGCGCTGGGAACGCACCCGGGCTATTCGGAGGAAGGGCTCAACCAGCTGGTGGGCATCAGCGCTGAGGAGCGCGCCACCACCTTCCGCCACGTTGGCCTGCTCAACCACGCCTGGGATGACCCTGCCACGCTCACCTCGCTGGGCGTCATCGAGCAGGATGAAATCCGGCAGCTGGCCGGGGCCAACTGGCACGCTTCCCTGCCGGAGCAGGTCAATATCCGCATCAACCGCGCCGTGCTGGAGCATGACGCCGTCATCATTGTCGGGCCGACCTTCCCGCACGAGGTGGTGGGGTTCTCGGGCGGTGCCAAGTATCTCTTCCCGGGCATCTCCGGGCCGGATGTGATTAACGCCACCCACTGGCTGGGAGCGCTGGCTACCGTGGTGGGCACCATCGGCATCAAGGATACCCCGGTGCGCGCCATGATCCACGCGGCGGCTGCGCGCCTTAAAACGCCGGTGGTGCTGGCTGCGCTCATCGTCCAGGGGCACGACCTGGCTGGCGTGCTGATTGGCGATATGATTGAAACCTGGAGCGCTGCCGCGGATGTATCCTCACAGCGCCACATTCACTGGTCCGAGCGGCCTTTCAAGCGCGTGCTCTCTTGCTGCCCGCCGATGTATGATGAGCTGTGGACCGCGGGCAAGTGCATGTACAAGATGGAACCGGTGGTCGAGCCGGGCGGCGAGGTGGTCATCTACGCGCCGCACCTGGAAGTGGTCAGCCATGTTCACGGCAAGTTCATTTACCAGGTGGGTTACCACGTGCTGCCCTACTTCCTCAACGATTGGCAGCGATACCGCGATATACCGCTGGGCGTGCTGGCGCACAGCACCCATGTGCGCGGATCGGGCGTGATGGTCAACGGCGTGGAAAAGGCCAACGTGAGGGTGACCCTGGCCAGCAAAATCTCACCTGAGGATTGCGCCCGGTTGAACCTGGGCTACCTTGACCCGGCCTCGATTAACCCCGCTGACTGGCAGAACCGCGAAGATGAGGGCATCCTCTACGTGCCGCGGGCCGGTGAGATGCTCTACAAGGTGAAGCGAACGTAACAAATCTGGCTATGCAGCCTGATGAATGGGAAAGGAGCGTGTTTTGAACACAGCCCAACAACTCCACCAGGCGGGGCAATCTGTCTGGTACGATAATGTGGAGCGCCGTCTGCTGAACAACGGCGAAATGGCGCGCATGATTGCGCGCGGCGAGATTCGCGGGGTCACATCCAACCCCACCATCTTCATGAACGCGGTGACAAAGTCGCATGATTATGATGCCGGGTTGCTGCCGCTGGCAAAAGCGGGCAAAACCGGCGAGGAAATCTTCTGGGAGCTGGCGGTTGAGGATATCCGGGCGGCGGCTGACCTGCTGAGGCCCATCTACGACGAGAGCAACAAAGAAGATGGCTACGTCAGCCTGGAGGTCAACCCCTACCTGGCCAACGACACGCAGGCCACGCTCTCAGAGGCCAAACGCCTGTGGAAGTGGGTGGACCGCCCGAACCTGATGGTTAAAATCCCCGCCACCGTGGAGGGGCTGCCGGCGATCCTCTATGCGATCGAAGCGGGCATTAACGTCAACGTCACACTCATTTTTTCGCGCGAGCGCTACTGGGCGGTGATGGAGATGTACATCAGCGGGCTGGCGCGGCGCGTGGCAGCGGGTTTGCCGATTGATTCTATCGCCTCGGTGGCTTCGTTTTTCGTCTCGCGGGTGGATACCAAGGTGGACGGGCACCTGATGGGCATGATTGACCGCGGCGGCGCCCACGCGGAGAAGGCGGCCCAGTTCCTGGGGCAGGCGGCTATCGCCAACGCGCGCCTGGCCTACAACGATTTCAAGCTCATCTTTGGTTCGGAGCGCTTTGCCGGCCTGAAGGCGCTGGGCGGACGCGTGCAGCGTCCGCTGTGGGCTTCCACGGGCACCAAAAACCCGGCCTACCGCGACGTGGTGTACATCGAAGAGCTGGTGGGCAAGGATACGGTCAACACTGTGCCGCCCGCCACGCTTTCCGCCTTTCTGGATCACGGCGTGGTGCGCGCCAACAGCCTGGAAGAGGATCTGCCCGGCGCGTACCAGTCCATGGCGCGATTGGAGGCACTGGGCCTCTCGATGGCAACTGTCACTGCCGAGCTGGAGGCCGAGGGCGTCAAATCCTTTGCCAGCGCCTGGAAAGCCCTGATGGAGGCTGTTGAAATCAGCCGCCAGGCGGCGCTGGGCGGCGGATGATTTTACTGGCACTCGCCAGATTCTTTTGACTGAGGTAATGATGGCCTCAACGCAACAACTCAAACAACAGGCAGCCGAACAGGTGCTCACCAACATTCAACCCGGCATGGTGGTGGGCCTGGGCGCCGGCAGCACCTCGCTGCTGGCGGTGCGCGGGCTGGCGCAAAAACTCCAGCGCGGGCAGCTCAGCCGCATCCTGGGGATTCCCTGTTCCAGCGTCATCGAGGCTGAAGCCAGAAAACTGGGCATTCCGCTCACCACCCTCGAAGAGCACCCGGTGATTGACTTCACCTTCGATGGCGCCGATGAGGTGGACCCGGCGCTGAACCTCATCAAGGGCGGCGGCGGAGCCCTGCTGCGCGAGAAGATTGTGGCGCAGTCCAGCCGGTACGAGGTCATCATTGTGGACGAGTCCAAGCTCTCCCCGGCCCTCGGCACGCGCTGGGCAGTTCCGGTTGAGGTTATTCCCTTTGGCTGGAAAACCCAGGCCGCCTACCTGGAGCGCCTGGGCGGGAAGCCTACGCTGCGCATGGCTTTACCGGGCGACCCGTATCTCACCGACCAGGGTAATTACATCCTGGATACGGCCTTTGGCCCCATCGCTGACCCCGTCACCCTGGGAGCCCGGCTGGATGCGCGCACGGGCATTGTGGCTCACGGCCTGTTTTTAGGCCTGGCCAGCGAGGTGATTGTGGCGGGGGAACTGGGTATCCGCTATTTGAAACGATAAACTTTACCTGGCCACCTGACAGCTTCACGAAGCTTAACAAACGGTGTTGTCATTCTGAGCCTGAGCGCAGCGAAGGCGAAGAATCTCGGTGTAGATGAAAAACTTGAAGACCGGATATCGAGATCCTTCGGCTTTTCAAGCCTCAGGATGACAAACTGTCAGGGCGTCATAATTTTACATAAGGAGGAGAAAGATGGCTGACAAGATCATCGCACACGCCTGGTCCATTGAGGAGACGGCCCGCGAACTGGGCACCCACCTTTCCAATGGTTTGACCGGCGCAGAGGCCCGCGCCCGGCTTGAGCGCAACGGCCCCAATGAACTGAAAGAAAAGCCCCGACCGGGGTTCCTCAGTTTACTGTTTGATCAGTTCAAAGATTTTCTCATCATTATCCTGATTCTCTCCGCAGTGCTCTCGGTTTTCCTCGGCGAGTGGATTGACGCAATTGTCATCCTGGCTATCGTGGCGCTCAACTCCATCATCGGTGTCGTGCAGGAATCCAAAGCGGAGGCTTCACTGGCTGCGCTCAAGAAGATGTCGGCGCCCAACGCGCGCGTCATCCGTGACGGTCACCAGTTGACCATCCCGGCGCGCGAGCTGGTGGTGGGCGACCTGGTGCTGGTGGAGGCGGGCAACTACATCCCCGCCGACCTGCGCCTGGTGGAGGCAGTCAACCTCAAATCTGAGGAGGCCTCGCTCACCGGCGAATCGGTGCCGGTGGATAAAAACGCCAGAATCATTTTGGAGGAGGATGCGCCCCTGGGCGACCGCGACAATATGGCATTCAGCTCCATGCTGGTCACCTACGGGCGCGGCTCTGGCATTGTGATTGCCGCGGGCATGGATACCCAGCTGGGCCAGATTGCGGAGCTGTTGCAATCCAGCGAGGAGGGGTTGACCCCGCTGCAGATAAAGCTGGACCAGCTCGGCAGAACCCTGGGCATCGTGGCTCTTTCCGTCTGCGCCTTCATTTTGGTGTTCGGCCTCATCCGCGACACGAACCCCGTCATGGCGTTCAAAGAGGGCATCGGCGCTTACTGGGGCGAGCACGGCAAGGAAGTGATTGAACTGGTGATGACCGCCGTCAGCCTGGCGATTGCCGCTGTGCCTGAGGGGCTTTCGGCGGTGGTGACCATCTGCCTGGCGCTGGGCATGCAGCGCATGGTGGCGCGCAACGCGCTCATCCGCAAGCTGCCCGCCGTGGAAACGCTGGGCTCCTGCACCGTCATCTGCTCCGACAAGACCGGCACGCTCACCCAGAACCAGATGACCGTCACCCGCGGCTGGGCGGGCGGGCACACCTTCAGCGTCACCGGCGAGGGCTACGTCCCGGAGGGGCAGTTCTTCCGGGATGGCAAGAGCCTTTCGGCGGCTGAAGATACGGGCACCAGCCTGCTGCTGCACGCCATGGTGCTGTGCAACGATGCCCGGCTTGAGCAAATGAGCAATGAAGGCGAGAGTGAATGGAAGATGATTGGCGACCCCACCGAAGGCGCCATGGTGGTGGCGGCTGCCAAGGCGGGCCTGGCCCGCGAAGCCGTCCACCGGGCTTACCCCCGCGTGGCTGAGATCCCCTTTGACTCAGACCGCAAGATGATGACCACCATCCACGAAGCCGGCGACCTGGCGGGCAAGATCCACGCCCTCAAAGGCGGCGGGGCTTCCGCGCCGGATGGTTTCGTGGCCTTTGTCAAAGGCGGGCCCGACCTGGTGCTGAGCTACTGCGACGACGTGGTGCTGGGGGATAAAATTGTGCCTCTCACGCCTGAACTGCGCCAGCAGATCCTGGCGGCTAACAAGGATATGGCTACCTCCGCCCTGCGCGTGCTGGCGGGGGCGTTTAAGACGCTTAAAGCCGTGCCGGATGAGCCCAAACCCGAAGAGTTGGAACGACACATGACCTTCCTGGGCCTGCAGGGCATGATTGACCCGGCTCGCTCCGAGGTTAAAGATGCCGTGGCGATTGCTCACGGCGCGGGATTGCGCAGCATCATGATTACCGGCGACTACAAAGACACCGCCGCTGCCATCGCCCGCGAGATTGGCATGCTCACCGAGGGTGGACACGTGGTGACGGGCGCTGACATCAACGAGATGACTGATGATGAGCTCGACAGCATGGTGCTGCACCTCAACACCTGCGCGCGCAGCTCACCGGAACACAAAATGCGCATCGTTGATTCGCTCCGGCGGCGCGGACACGTGGTGGCGATGACCGGAGACGGCGTCAATGATGCCCCGGCCCTCAAGCGCGCCGATATCGGCGTGGCGATGGGCATCACCGGCACCGACGTGACCAAGCAGACCGCCGACATGGTGCTGACGGATGACAACTACGCCAGCATCGTCTCAGCCATCGAAGAAGGGCGCATCATTTACGCCAATATCCGCAAGTTCGTGTTCTTCCTCATCTCCTGCAACATCGGCGAGATTCTCATCATCCTGCTGGCGATGCTGGTTGGCCTGCCTGCCCCGCTCACGCCCACCATGCTGCTGTTCCTTAACCTCGTCTCTGACGGCGCCCCCGCGCTGGCCCTGGGCATGGAAAAGGGCGAGCCCGGCATCATGAAGCGTTCCCCGCGCCCGGTTGGCGAGCCGATTATCAACCGCGAAATGATGATTGGGATTGCCGTGCAGGCCGTGGTGATGACGGTTGCCGTGCTTTCGGCATACCTGCTGGCAGGCGCGCAGATTGGCGCCAGCCTGTTTGACCCCGAACTGGCCGTGTGGCGCACGGAAGCCTTCGCCACGCTCACCCTTTCCGAGCTCATCCGCGCCTTCACCGCTCGCTCGGAGCGCGTTTCAATCTTCAAGCTGGGCGTCTTCTCCAACCGCATGATGAACTTTGCCGTGATCTTCTCGATGCTCACGGTGGTAGCCGTCATCTACGTGCCCTTCCTGCAGGTGGTCTTTGGCACCGTGGCGATGCCCCTGGTGGACTGGCTCTTCGTGCTGCCCTTCGCTGTGCTGGCCTCAGTGGCTGCCGAGCTGACCAAGGTTTACCTGCGTGCCCGCGCCCGCAAGGCCGAGAGCGACGTTTCTGCGCAGATGGAACTGGCCTGAGACGGCTTCACCGTGCTTCAGGTTTAGCGTTTGCCTAAGACAGGAGAAAAACCATGGCGAAAATCAACAAGGTTGCGCTTTTCACCAATGAGTACCCGCCCAATGTTTACGGGGGCGCGGGCGTGCATGCTGAGTACCTGGGCCGCGAGCTTTCTCGGCTTGTGCCGGTGGAGGTGCGCTGTTTTGGCCAGCAGGATCTTTCCGAGCCGAACCTGCGCGTTAAAGGTTACCCCGCCTGGCCGGAAGCCAGGTTGGACACCGACCCGCGCTTCGGCGGGGCGCTGGATGCCGTGTACCGCAGCCTCTCGATGGCCAAGGATAACCTGGATGCCAGCGTGGTGCACTGCCACACCTGGTACGTCCAATTTGGCGGCTTTTTAGCCAAGAAGCTGTGGGGCATTCCGTTTGTGCTCACCACCCACTCGCTGGAGCCGCTGCGCCCCTGGAAGGTGGAACAACTGGGCAACGCTTATCACCTGAGCGCCTGGATTGAGAACAACGGCATCACCCAGGCCGATGCCGTCATTGCCGTCTCGCAGGAGACGCGCAACGACATCCTGCGCCTGTTCCCGGTTGACCCCGAGAAGGTTAAGGTGATTCACAACGGCATTGACCTGAACGAATACCGGTACAACCCGGCGGTGGATGCCATTGTGAAGCGCGGGGTTGACCCCGAACGGCCCTACGTGCTGTTTGTGGGGCGCATCACGCGCCAGAAGGGCATCATCCACCTGGTGAACGCCATCCCGCACATTGATCCCTCCATCCAGGTGGTGCTGTGCGCCGGAGCGCCGGATACGCCCGAGATTGGGCGCGAAATGACGGCGCGCGTGGCGGAGGTGAGCGCCAACCGGCCCGGCGTCATCTGGATCCAGGAGATGCTGCCGCGCGACCAGGTGATCCAGTTCTATTCGCATGCGGCGGTGTTCTGCTGCCCTTCGGTGTATGAACCGTTCGGCATTATCAACCTGGAGGCGATGGCTTGCCAGACCGCAGTGGTCGCTTCGGCGGTGGGCGGCATCCCTGAGGTGGTCGTCCCCGATGAAACCGGAGTGCTGGTCAACCTGGAGCTTAAACCGGGCACCTTTGACCCCGTGGACCCGGAGCGCTTCTCGCGTGAGCTGGCAGAGGGCATTAATGCGGTGGCGCTCAACCCGGCCCTGCGCCAGAAGTTCGGCAGTAACGGGCGGCGGCGCGTGGAGGAGCATTTCTCCTGGACGGCGATTGCCCACCGCACGCTGGACCTGTACCGCTCGCTCTAAAAGGTGATTAGACCCGGCTGCCCCCACGCAGCCGGGTTGCGTTCTTCACCCACCGGTAACCGCAACAGCACGGGGAGAAAAGGAGAAAACAATGCAAGGACTCGTCAACCTGCCCGCCTGGCAGGCACTTCAGCAGCACCACCGCGCAGTGGCTCAACTGCACATGCGCGATCTCTTCGCCCAGGACCCGCAGCGCTTTGCGCGGTTTTCGCTGCGCATCGGCGATATCCTCTTCGATTACTCCAAAAACCGCATCACGCCGGAGACCGTGGCGCTGCTGTGCGACCTGGCCCGCCAGGCCAACCTGGCCGGCAGAATCGAAGCCATGTTCAGCGGCGAGAAATACAACAACACCGAAAAGCGCGCCGTGCTGCACGTGGCGCTGCGCAACCGCTCCAACCGCCCCATTTACGTGGACGGTCAGGATGTGATGCCCGAGGTCAACCGCGTGCTGGCACACATGCGCGCTTTCAGTGAAGAGGTGCGCTCCGGGGCTTGGAAAGGTTACACCGGCAAGCCCATCACGGATGTGGTCAATATCGGCATTGGCGGCTCAGACCTGGGACCCAAGATGGTGTGCGAGGCGCTCAAGCCCTACGGCAAGCCCGGGCTGCGGGCGCACTTTGTCTCCAATGTGGATAGCACCGACCTGGTCGAAACCCTCAAGCTGGTGGACCCTCAAACCGTGCTGTTCCTGGTGGCCTCCAAGACGTTTACCACGCAGGAGACGATGACCAACGCTCAAACTGCCCGCCAGTGGTTGCTGGCTTCCGCCGGGGATGAAGGGGCTATTGCCCGGCACTTT
Organism: uncultured Anaerolineaceae bacterium; assembly: GCA_964453035.1. Taxonomy (GTDB): domain Bacteria; phylum Chloroflexota; class Anaerolineae; order Anaerolineales; family Anaerolineaceae; genus CAYVOX01. Next base: position 755 of record CAYVOX010000036.1, on the reverse strand, counting down.
GCCGCCATGTCCACCAATACCGCCGCGGTGACAGGCTTTGGCATTGACCCTAAAAATATGTTCGAGTTCTGGGACTGGGTGGGCGGGCGCTATTCACTCTGGTCTGCCATCGGGCTTTCCATCGCGTTATACCTGGGCATGGAGAACTTCGAAGCCCTGCTGGGCGGCGCGCACGCGGTGGATGAGCACTTCCGCGCCACGCCTTTTGAGCGCAACGTGCCGGTCATCATGGGGCTGCTGGGCTTGTGGTACAACAACTTCTTTGGAGCCCAATCACACGCCATATTGCCTTACGACCAGTACCTGCTGCACTTTTCGGCTTACTTCCAGCAGGGGGATATGGAAAGCAACGGCAAAGGCGTGACCCGGCAGGGGCAGCCGATTGTGGATTACACCACCGGGCCGGTCATCTGGGGGCAGCCGGGCACCAACGGGCAGCACGCCTTTTACCAGCTCATCCACCAGGGTACCAAGCTCATCCCGTGTGACTTTTTAGCGGCAGCCAACAGCCACAACCCGCGCGGCGAGCATCACCCCATCCTGCTCTCCAATTACCTGGCGCAGATGGAAGCCCTGATGAAGGGTAAAACCGCGGCGGAAGCCCGAGCTGAGCTGGCGGCGCAGGGCATGCGCGGCGCTGAGCTGGAGGAACTGGTGCCGCACAAGACCTTCCCCGGCAATCGCCCCACCAACGCCTTCCTCTATCCCAAGTTAACCCCCGCCGTGCTGGGCGCGCTGATTGCGCTCTACGAGCA
>CAYVOX010000035.1:16246-24692 GCA_964453035.1 uncultured Anaerolineaceae bacterium | reverse complement strand
GGCTGGTCTTGCTTCAACGCCTCAGCCAGATCGGCGGGGGTGAGCTCGAAGGTGGTGTCAAACCCGGCGGGCTCAACGGGCGCAGCCGGCGCGCCGCAGAACTGGTCGTAATCCACCAGGCTGGTAACCTGGGGGTGGTCGGAGCAAATCTTGCAGGCGGGGTTTTTGCGCAGGCGGATGGTCTGGAAGGTGGTATCGAGCGCATCGTAGAGCAGCAGGCGCCCGATGAGCGGTTCGCCGATGCCGACGATGAGCTTGACGGCTTCGGCAGCCTGCAGGGTGCCGATGGTGCCGGGGAGGATGCCCATCACGCCGGCGGTGGCGCAGGAAGGCACGCTGCCCGGCGGGGGCGGCTCAGGGAACAGGCAGCGGTAACACGGTCCGCGACGCGCATCAAAGACGCTCACCTGACCTTCAAAACGGAAGATGGAGCCATAAATGTAGGGTTTGCCGGTCAGTACCGCCAGGTCATTGAGCAGGTAGCGGGTGGCAAAGTTATCTGTGCCGTCCAGCAGCAGGTCGTAAGGCGCGGCGATGGCAGCAGCATTCCGGGCGGTGAGAACGGTATCGTAGCAATCCACCTGGATGAGCGGGTTGAGATCCAGCATCTGGCGGCGAGCAGATTCCACTTTGGCGCTTCCCAGGCGGGAGGTGGCATGGATGACCTGGCGCTGCAGGTTGGAGGAATCAACCCGGTCAAAATCCACCAGCCCGATGCGACCCACCCCGGCGGCAGCCAGGTACAGCGCGATGGGTGAGCCCAGCCCGCCGGTGCCCACCAGCAGCACTGAGGCTTGCCTGAGCCGGCGCTGCCCTTCAAAGCCTACCTCTGGCAGGATGAGATGGCGCGCGTAACGAAAAACTTCGTCCTGAGAAAAATCAGCCCTCACATTGGCCTCCGGGCTTCATTATAGCCTTGAAAGAGGCGCGGGGAAAGTCCGCCGTGAGAAGAACTGACCGCAACCGCGGAGGAAAGGGGGTTATTCCGGCAGAGCTGTGTACCCAAGCCGATGAATTGCCGCAAGGATTTCCGCCTCCTGGATGGCATGCTCGTCGAATTCAACATCCATACGAGCTTTGCGGTAGGAGGCGTTGATGGCCTGAACACCTGGCAACACATCTTCCAGACTTTGCAGGTGCATGGCGCAGGCGCTGCATTCCATGTTGGTGATGCGAAAGGACTTTTTTATCATAGCGGGTTACTCGAAGACGATTTGCGCGGTGTACATGCCCATGGAGCAGGCGTAGCGCATCACGCTGCCTTTGGGCTGCGGGGGCACATCAATGGTGACGGTGCCCGTGCCGGGCAGTAGTTTTTCAATGCCGAGGGATGGAAAAACGATCGCCAGCGAACAGGAAGTAGTGTTTTTGGTGACCAGGTTGAGCTTGATGGGCACATCGGCGGCGGCCTTGAGCACTTTTGGCTCGTAACCGAGGTTTTTGACGTTAATCTGGTAAGTGTTCAGCGCGGTGGGATTGGAGGGAGACTGTTCTCCGCCCTGGGGCTGGATGGCGGCTTCACCGCTTAGCGAGCGGGTGAGGTTGGCAAAGGAGAGCGGCGAACCAATGAGGTTAAGGCCGGAATCGATGGTGACAAACCCCAGGATGAGCACCACCACCGCCACGGCGCGCATGAAGTGTTTTTCAAGGCGGGCGCCCAGGCGGGTGGTGAAATAGGCCACCGCAAAGAAAACCGGGCTGGTACCCAGCGTGAATGCGGCCATGAGCGCGGCGCCCATCAGCGCATCACCGGCGCCCAGGGCAGCAGCCATCATCGTCTGGGTGACGCCGCAGGGGATGAAGATGGTGAGGGCACCCAGAAAGAGCGCGCCAACGTCAGAGGGGGTAGATCTGGCAGTGCGGCGGATGAAGCGTGTAAGGCGGGCGGGGGGCTCAAAGGTGAAAAAACGGAAGATGGGGTGAACATTGAGCATGCGCAGGGCGTTGCCAATCATGAACACGCCCACCGCCAGCAGTAAAACGGCGCGGGTAACCGCGTTGAGCTGCAACATGGAACCGAGCGCGCCGAGCAATAAGCCCAGCAGGGTGTAGGCGACCAGTTTGGCCAGGAGGAAGAGCAAGATGGGACGGGCCAGGCGGGGATGAGAGGAGGTTCTGGCGGCGGCCAGGTCGGCTTCAAGCTGCCCGGCCAGGCTGCTGGCCAGCAAGCCGCCCTGCACCGCCAGGCAGCTCAGCCCGCCGGTGGTTAGGCCGGTCACGAAGGCTAAAATCAATTCCATGATGCTTACCTCCTGTGCTGCGCAAAAAATGCGCTTGCGAGTGACTGGGACGACCGGTTGCTGCGCTCTCTCAACGCAGCAACCGGTACTGGTAAAAGGGGATGGCTATTTATTGATTATTGTAACATATAAACAAGGGGATATATTACAATATGATTAGATTCAGAAAGCGAGACTCTTCGGTCGCTGGGCTCCCTCAGAGTGACAACAGGTTCAGATGAGCGGTGGCGGAAAAGGAGACTCTTCGGTCGCTGCGGTTCCTCAGCGTGACAAGATTATTGGTCGAGGGTCTTTTAAAACCTTGCGGTTTCACCCCAATCAGGATAGACTCAGCGCGAGGGGATGGGGGTTTGCCTTTGATAATCCGACCAGTTCAGCGAAAATAGTCTTAAATCGCTTATTATTGGTAGATTTAAAATTATAATTTGGTTATATACTAATATTTAATCGACTATAAAAATCCATTAGTGCGGCGATGAGCCGAAAGCGGGAATTGGTCGCCTGTTTGCCCTGAGGGGCAATAGACGCTTTCGGGGAGCCAGCGGCGAAACCGGCACAGATGAGCGTGCTGGTTTTGCGTTTTAACCTGAGTTGCACAAAGGAGAGGGCCATTTATGGAAAAATCACTGCAATTACGCCGCGCAACACGCCAATTATTTCGTTTTGCTTTGCTCATCACGCTGCTGACCGGTCTGATTGGCGCGAGCGGGGGCAGCGTCTCCGCGCTGCCGCTGCCCCCCGGCGGCGAATCCAACATTATCACCCGCGCCGACGGACTGACCATCACCTGGGAGATCCCACCGGCCCGGCTTTCTACCAATGCGCAGGGCATGCTGGAAGTGGACATCCCCGGGCTGGAAAAGGGTGCCGTGGCGGGCCAGCCGCAACTACCGGTTAAATATCTGCTGGTGGCTTTGCCCCCTGGCGGCGCGCCTGTCGTGCGGATTGCCAGCCAGAGCAGCCGGGTTGAGCCGCTTTCCGCGCCGTTAGCGCTTGCGCCGCAAGCGAGCAAGGCTCCGATTGTTGATGAAAGCCAGCCGGCGGAGCAGAAAGCCATCCTTCCGGCACAACTGGAGGAAGTGGGGATCATGCGCGGGGTGCGCCTGGCGCGCCTGGCGCTGCGCCCGGTGGTTGCACAGGGCGGTCAGCTGGTGGTTTATTCTCAACTCAGGGTAGAGGTGGATTTTGGCTCAGCAGCGGCGCCTACCCCCGTGGAAGGGGATGCGATGCTTGAGCAGGTGGCTGCCAGCGTGGTGAACCCGAGCCAGGTGCAATCCACGCTCAAGGAGACGCAGCTTTCGGCCGGGATACCGGCTGAGGCCCAGGCCGTGACCACCAAATGGGCGGCCCAAATTGAGCAAGCGGGACTGTATACCGTCTCTTATGAAGAATTACAGCAGGCGGGCTTCAGCGGCGGGGCGATTTACGTGACCCACGCCGGGCAGGAAGTGGCGGTGGAACTGACCGGGGATGGGGATGCGCTGCTGGAGGCGGGCGAGACGCTGCGCTTTTACGCTCAACCGCGCGTGCAGCGCTGGTCCTCTTACGATACTTATTTCTTCTCAACGGATAAAGGCGCGACGTTAATGGCCTCGCGCAGCGTGACGCCTTCAGGGGCGGGCGCCGGGGTAATTGAAGCCGAGAAGCTGTTTGAGCAGAACCTGTTCTATCCCTACCTTGACCCGATTTACAACACTCCGGAAGCCGGGCGGGATGGCGACCGCTGGATGTGGGAGCAATTTGTTTTTGGAGACTCGCGGGATTTCTTCTTTGACCTGGGGAATGTCAACCCAAGCCTTGCGGCTTCGATCACGGTCTACATGAATGGAAAAACTTCGGGGACCAACATCGTCACCGTCAAGATTAAAGGCACAACGATTGGAACCGTCACCTGGACCGGGAGGACCGCCAAATCGCAAACTATCAGCATCCCAACGGGGCTGCTGGCTGATACAGGGAATAAATTGACCTTATCACTGGGCGGATCGGTTGCGGGTTTTTGGCTGGATGCCTTCTCGGTGCGGTACAAAACGGATACCAACCCGCTGAGCGGCGAGAGCGCCTTCTTCGGGCAGGCCAGCGGCACATACACTTACACGGCTTACCTCACCAGCCCCGATACAGCCCTGCTCTACGATACCACTGTGCCTCACGCGCCCGCGCGCCTGACGGGGGCTACATCTTCCGCGGCTGCCAACACCTTAACCTTGCAGGATACCTCAAGCGGCACGCCGCGCGCTTACCTGGCGACCAACACGCTTCGTTCGCTGACCTATCCGGAGAATTTGCGCGTCTCCCCGGCGATGCAAACATCCGCCCCGGATGCGGCCACCTACCTGGTGATTGCCCACCCGGCTTTCCTGAGCGGCACGGCACCGCTGGTTGCGCACCGCCAGAGCAAGGGGCAGGTGGTAAAAGTTGAGAACGCGCAGGCGATTTATGATAAATACGGCGAGGGGCTGCCCACCCCACAGGCGATTAAAGCCTTTCTGCAGGAAGCCTACAACACCTGGTCCACGCGGCCGCAATACGTGCTGCTGGTGGGTGACGGCACCTTCGACCCCAAGCATTACCAGAATGCATCCCCTACCTTCATCCCACCCTACCTGCAGATGATCAGCCAGGGGGAATACGCCGCGGATAACCGCTACGTGACGATGGATGGGGTTGATGATATTCTGCCGGATATGATGATTGGACGGCTGCCGGTGAATGACGCGGCGCAGCTGGCAGACATCACCAACAAAATCATCAACTATGAGAATAATCCGCCTGCCGGAGACTGGCGGCAGCACGGGACGGTGATTGCGGATTATCCCCTGTACGGAGATTATGATTTTGTGTTGGTCTCGGATGCGCTCTACGATAAGATGCGTTCTACGCCCCTGCTCAAGCAAAAAATCTACTACAAGGTCAATTACCTCACCGGTGATGCGGCTAATACGGCCATCCTGCAAGCCTGGAATGCGGGGACGGCGATTATCACCTTTTCAGGACATGCCTCGTGGCATCAATGGGGCGGCAGAACCTATGATCCTGTGAGCAACGAAATCCTCTTCCAGTACCATGCTGACCCTGCGATAAGCGACCTGGACGACCTGGTGAATGGCTACAAGCTGCCGGCAGTGCTGGAGTTTACCTGCGAGACCAGCCGCTTTGACACGCCAGGCTTTGATACCCTGGATGAATTACTGGTGCGCAAGAGCAACGGCGGGGCCATCTTTACCTTTGGCCCATCCAGCCCGGGCAGCGGCGGCTCGCAAAAGATGCTCGGCCAGGGCTTCATCGGCAACCTGCCCGGCGGAACAGCGACCGCCGGTACCGCGATGAACGCAGCCAAGCTCTACCTTTATCAAAATGATCCCACCTATTACCTGGTGGATACCTACCTGGTGCTGGGTGACCCGGCGGTGCGCATCCAGGTTGAGACGACCGCGCTCAATCAGAAATCTTATTTGCCGGCAGTGAAAAAGTAAAGGGAGAGAACAGAAACAACCGGATGAGGCAGGCGGCGAACCTGCCTCGATGGTTTTAATCAACCTGGCAAGGCAGCGAACAGGGTATTTTGGCATTGGTCTGGAAGGGAGGAGGTTAATTAGTCCAAATATAGTCCGAACGGAGCACCTGATAATATTGAAATGGTAATTGTATAGTTATATACTGGTATTATCACAGGCTACCCGATTGTATGCAGGGAGGTTTCTCATGAAAGCGAAATCAATCATCCTTTTGTTGAGCGGAATTTTTCTGGTCTGGTTCTTTTTGTTCCAGGGCGCGCAGCCAGCCAGTTCCAGCCCCCTGCTCAGAATAACCTTCACGCCAGTGCCTTCGCTGACCCCCACAGCCACCGCCACCCGCCCGCCAGCCACGCTACCACCCCCGCCCGTGCTCACCAATCCTCCGCTGATCCCCGTCACAGGCGTGGAGAGTTCCCAGAATATGGATTGGCTCATCGCCGGCGGAATGATGCTGCTGGTGTTGGGCGTGGTGGGCATGGCCTGGCCGGAGAAACGGCGTCGCCGGCTGTAGCGCGCAACCCGGGCGCAAACTGCTGAACGCTGAACCTTAATAAAAGTTCGCAGACCAATACTTTAAGTTCTAGATCGACATGAACGTGGTAAACTCTGCGACTATGAATTGATGAAGACGGTTTGGAGATTGAGATGGAAAACATTCTCAATTAAGGTAAAAAGTAGTATTTAAATAGTCCGAATCGGCAAGAATATAGTAATTGTAAAAGTAATAATATGGTTATATAATTCGTTTGTACCAGCAGCATTAATCGAATATCTGCGGCGAAGAACTGAAAGTTACACTTGGTCGCCTTGCCCATCCTCAGATGGGCAGAGCTTTCAGGGAGCCAGTGGCGAAACCGGCAAACAGTTGGATGCTGGTTTCGCTTTTTAATGGTTCAGGGGATCCATCAACAAATACCGGTAGTATTGACAAATCATCTGGCATTATTGCGGCTGTGAACTACGAGTTTATCTGGTCGCCTGGTTTACCCTGGGTGGGCGCTGCACGGGGTAACCGAACTCGTAGGGAGCCAATGGCGAAACCGGCAAATCTATTGTGGCTGGTTTCGCTTTTTTTATTTACGGCGGGGAAACCGTATCGGAGCTGAACCTGAATAATTTCGAAGACGGGTGTTCTTCAAAAAAAGCTCTTGATCGCAAGGTACAGTCATTTATAACCATTGTTCCATGAGAAAACAGAGAGAGAGGGCCAAATGAACAAATCGCAGAATCAAGTGAGATGGACGCGCTTCGCCTGGATTGCGATGGTGCTCGTCATGCTCTTCAGCATGGCAGCGCCGCGCGCGGCTTTTGCGCAGGACGTGGTTCCAACCATCGTGAGCGATAAGCTGGATTACGCTCCAAGTGAGTTGGTGACCTTAACCGGCCAGAACTGGCAGGGTGATACCCGGGTGCACATCCTGGTCAACGATGATTATGATGACCCCTGGATCCTGGAGACCGATTCTGAGGTGGACCCCTACGTGCAGGCGGACGGGTCGATCGTTTTTGCCTTTAATCTCCCCTCCTGGTTCATCGCCAGCTACACCGTGACGGCCACCGGCATTCCCTCCGGGCGGATCGCTACTACTACCTTTACGGATGCTGCTCCGCCGAGCATTGAGAACCTGTTCCAGTGCGACCCGCCGAGCGTGTTTGACCCGGCGACGTACACCTGCGTTTCGAGCGGAAACACCGGCTGGGTGACGGGCAACAATGATGGCCCGCTGTTTGAAGGCGACACGGTTCCCTACCGCACGCGGTTTCAAAACCTGATTGTAGGCGATACCTACAGCGTGTTGATTGGCTGGGATACCACCAAGGCCAGCAAACATGCCCTGGATTACCTCAAGTCCTTCAATGCCACCATCACGGGCGCAGATCCCTGCGTTTCGTTGACCGGGCTGCCTGCCGGGTTGTGCTCCGGCGCGCCGAGTACCTATCCGATCCCGCCTGATACCTTCATGCAATCAGACGCGAACTGGATTGCCAACGGCGCCGTGCAGGAACCGGGCGTGTTCACCATGTACGGCGGCACCATCACCGGTTTGGACCCGTACATCAACCCGGTGAGCTATGTAGGCGACACTGCCACCAAAATCAACATCTACTTCACGGCTAATTCTACTGATATCGTCCTGGCGTGGGGCGGACACATCGCCACCCGGGCGGACTGGGGCCTGCTTAACTCGGCGGTTTCGATCACGGGCTCACCGTACCACATGCACATTGATAACTGGAAAGACGAAACCAACGACAAGAAACTGAATGTGGGCGTGATGGACCGCTCGTTGAGCGCGGAAGCGGTCATCTACCCGGCGTATATCACCATTATCAAGCAGGCCACTCCTGAAGGAGCAACCCCCTTCCCCTTTACCACCACGCTGGGATTGATGGATCCGCTGGTGGATGACGGCACGGTGGCTAACACCAAAGTCTTTGAAATTCGGGATGCAACCCAGTTCATTGCCCACACCATCACGGAAAACATCCCGACGGGATGGTCGCTGGATAACGTGGTTTGCACCGATACGTCGGGTAACCCGACCTGGAACGGCACCAATACCATCACCGTCAACGTTGCAGAAGGGGATAACATCACCTGCACGTTCACCAACTCACGCTCCGAGGGTTACCTGAAGATCTCGAAGGTCTTCAACCCGCTGACCTCCGGCTTCACCGGCACGTTCG
>CAYVOX010000035.1:0-16146 GCA_964453035.1 uncultured Anaerolineaceae bacterium | reverse complement strand
GCAGCCCGGCGACCATTGTGAAGGGTGACGCAGCCGCCGCGGTGGCGGTGAGCGTGACCAACACCATTATCCGCAACCAGGGCACGATCATCGTGGATAAAGTAACCATCCCGAGCGGCAGCCTGGCGAGTTTTGAGTTCAATCCCAGCTGGAGCGATGCCAACTTCTTCCTGCAGGACGCCTCAACTCCGCACCAGGTTGTTCTCGGCACAGGCGCTTACAGCGTGGTTGAGCTTGCCAAGGTAGGCTGGAGATTGGACAGCGCGGTTTGCGTGAGCTCCATCCAGGGTAAAGAACAGTCACCTGCAGCCATTAACCTGGCTGACGGCGAGACGGTGACCTGCACCTTCACCAACGAACAGCTCGGTTCGCTGCAAGTGACCAAGAATGTTGACTGGGCGCTGGCAATCTACGAACCTGACCGCATCTTCACCATCTGCATCCAGGGTCCCACCTTCCCGTTGGGAACTGAGGATGGCGCCTGCAAGGATATCGGCGCTGATGGCGGCGTGCTGCTGTGGGAAAATCTGCTGCCTGGTTCATACATCGTTACCGAAGAGAACCCGGGTGGTGAGTGGCTGGTGACTTACGTTGGCACGCCCGCTGAAGTGGTTCCTGGTGGACTTGCGGAGGCAATCGTCACCAACCGCAATACGTCCATCACGGCAGTGACCCTTAAGTACTTTGTGAAAGAATGGGCCAGGGGCATGGAAGTCAAATTGGCCTGGGCGACGATTATCGAAGTCGATAACCTCGGTTTTGAAATCTTCCGCTCAACAATCAACGACTTCCAGACCGCTGAAAGCATCGGGTTTGTGGCTTCGCAGGTTCCCGGCGGCACCGGAGCAGGGCGCATCTACGGCTTCCTTGATAGCTCCGCGCCGGTTCAGGGCCAGTACTACTACTGGCTGGTGGATATCTCCAACGCCGGTCAACAGACCGTCGAAGGCGATCCACTCAAGGGCCTGGCAGTCATGCTGTTAGAGAAGGCATATTTCCTGCCTCAGTTGAGCAAATAAGGATCGCGGAAGCTCGACCTCTCTGGTCTGGTGAAAGCATGGCGGCGGGGGAGCGCCCCGCCGCCAACCAGAGCGGAAGAGCAACCGTCACGCCATCGAATCTGAATCATCATTCATAATGGAGGCTTGACATGAAAACAAAAACGATCGTGATCCTGATGGGTGTGCTCATCCTGACATGGGTCTTCTTATTCACAGGGACGCAAACTGCCAGTTCCAGCCCACTGCTGCGGATCACATTTACACCGTCGCCCACGGCGACAAAACCTGTGGTGACCCTGCCGCCCCCGCCGGTGATCACCAATCCCCCGCTGATTCCGGTAACGGGAACAGATAAATCGGCCAATGTGGACTGGTTGATTGTGGGCGGGATGGCGCTGCTGGTAGGCGGCGTGGTGGGCCTGGCGTGGCCTCAAAAACGCAAATCCTGAAACCTTCTCAAAACTTTTGAACACGGTCCCGTCAAAACGGGGCCGTGTTTTATTGTGGCAAGGTTTGTCCAGGATAAGTTATACTAGGCCTTATGAAACAATTCTTCGTGGAAGGGTTAGTGATTGCGATTGCTGGCAAAGGTCGCTCCAAACGCGGCGGTGAAGTTCAGCCTTTTTCAGGCTCGTACTGGGCTAACAGCGCTGAAGAAGCGCTGCAGATGGCGCGCGAGGAGGCGCCAGGCGCTCAGTGGGTGGAAGGTCCGCGCCTGGCCAGGCAATCGGAAGAGCAGCGCATGCGCAAAGCAGGCGCCCCGGAGTTGTTTAACCTGCCATCCCCAAAAAAGACAGCACAGAGGAGACCGAAACGATGACAAGCACAGTGTATTACGGTGACGCCCGGCAGTGCCAGTTGGAAGCCAGGGAGACATTGCCTGCCAAGCTGGATTTGATCCTTGAGAAATTGCAGCTGCGCGACCGCGTAAAGGGCGAAAAAGTGGTTTTGAAGATGCACCTGGGCAATAATCTTTCCTATTCAACGATCCACCCGGTTTTTGTGCGCAAGGTTGTCCAGGCCATCAAAGATGGGGGTGGACTGCCGTTTGTGGTGGATATTGACTGGGACGTGCGCAGCACCGAATCGCGCGGTTACACGGCAGAGACGCTCGGCTGCCCAATCTACCCGGCGGCTGGACTCAATGAAGCGTATTATTACGTCCACAAACATGAATTTAAGAATTTGAAGGAATGGCGAGTGGCGGGAATGATTGAGGATGCCACCTTCCTGGTGAATTTTGCGCATGCCAAGGGACATCCCAGCTGCGGCTATGGTGGGGCTATCAAGAACCTGGCGCTGGGCTGTATGACCTGGCCCACCCGCTCGGCGATGCACGATACCAACCATTTTGACCCTTACTGGTTCCGCGAGCTGTGCCCAGATGCCGAAACACGCCAGAAAATCATCGCGGCTTGCCCGCATGGGGCGGTGGTTGAGGATAAACACCATCCCGAAGACCTGCACGTGCATTTTGATAACTGCAACCAGTGCGGACGCTGCCTGCAGGTGGCGCCGCAGGGCAGCCTGAAGATTGACGCGGCTAACTTCCATGCCTTCCAGGAAGCCTGCGCCATCAGCACCAGCATCACCCTTTCTACGTTCAAGCCGGAAAAGGCTACCCACCTGGTGTTGGCGACGCATATGACCCCGGTTTGCGATTGCTTTGGCTTCACCAGCCTGCCCATATTACCGGATTCGGGGATTTACGGCTCGGATGATATCGTGGCGCTGGACCAGGCGGTGCTGGATGGAATCGGGCGCAAACCTTTGATTGAAGAGCATGTGCCTACCTCGCTGGAAGTGTGGCAGCGCAACGGGCACCCGCTGGCCTGGCTGCACGGCCCGCTGAAAGACCCATACAAGGTAACCGAGTACCTGGAGGGACTGGGCTGCGGCTCGCGCCAGTACGACCTGATGGATGTCATGCCCGTTGAGAAAATTGAACGGGCGCCGCTGGGATATATCGCCGCAAATTGACGGCATAATCAACTGCGGGGGCTGCCCTGAAAGCGGCAACAGCTTTCAGCGCAGCCCAGCAGATGGTGGGTAACGTTCGAATAGGCCAGGAGTACGATGCGCATTGGCGTCATCTCGGATACGCACAACAACCAGGCAAACCTGAACCGCGCGCTGGAAAGGCTCAGCCGCGAGAAGGTTGAGATGCTGGTGCACTGTGGGGATATGACCACGCCAGAAACCGCGTTGTTACTGGTGGAATACCGCGTGATCTACGTTTACGGCAACCTGGATGCCGCCAGCGGGGAAATCCGCGAGACGCTGCTGGCAGTGGACGCGGGCAACTTTGCCGGGCCGCTGTTCAGCGGGATGCTGGGGGGTGCATCGGTGGCAGCGCTTCACGGCAACCAACCCGGCGCAGTGGAAGAGTTGGCGCGCAGCGGCAAGTTCCAGTTTGTGCTGCACGGCCACACGCACCTGCGCCGGTGGGAACAAATCGGCGCGACCTGGGTGCTTAATCCCGGCGCGCTGGGTGGGGCGATGCGCGAACCGCGTTCATTGTGCGTTCTGGACCTGGCAACGGGAACGGGGGACTTCATGGAGATTGACTGAAGACGGAGATGTTTCCAAATTTCGTCACAAAATGACTTGCGTTATTTTCAAACTTTTGTATAATTTAGATATGCGAAATTGGCGTTTTTTCTTTGTCCTTTGCGGGCTCATTCTGGCTCTTTCCGGCTTTGGCCAGCCAGCTGCAGCACAGAGCAGTGACGGCATGTTCTTCCCGGAGACCAACAAATGGGTGCGGGGCGAATTTCTCAAGTTTTATCTTAAAGCGCCAAACCCGAAGATCTTGTTCGGCCTGCCGATTTCCGATGAGATGGTTGATCCAACCGGCACGCGGGTTCAGTATTTTGAGCGGGCGCGCTTTGAACTGCGCCTGACCGAGAAGGGCTACGAGGTGCGGCTGGCGAACCTGGGGTGGATGTCCATGGAGGATGAAGCCTCTTCAGAGGAGGTGCCCGGTTACAGCCCTACCTGCCGCTTTTTCCCTGCTACCGGAAAGTATGTCTGTTACGCTTTTGTGGATTTCTACGATAAATTCAACGGGGATTTCTACTTCGGCAACCCGCTCACCAACATGGAAAAGCGCGAAGGCGGTTATGTGCAAAATTTTGAAAATGCCCGCCTGGAATACCGCGCTAACGCGGTGAATGGGGAGACCATCAAGATCACCGATCTCGGACGCATTGCGTTTATCAAATACGTGGGTAAGATCCCACCGGAGAGCAAGAATTACATTCCTGGAAGAACCCAGAACCCTGCTGGAACGCATATGCATGTGTTCGTGTTGAAATCTGTTGCGCAGGTTGGCGCAGAGCAGACGGTTTCGGTGGTGGTGCATGACAATCAATCGAGTGCAGCGGTGGGTGCGCGGGTGAACCTGGTTCTGGAATATCCCGGCGGGCGCAAGGAACCGCTCTCGAATGGGGTGGTGGATGCCGATGGCGTTTTCCAGGCGAGCTTTAAGGTGGGTGAGCTGAAGGTGAACGAAGTGGTCAAGGTTTTGGCGCAAGCGGAAAGTGGGGGGGCAACCTTTTTTGCCAGCAAATGGTTCCGCATCTGGTATTAGGTTAAAGTATCCTGGCTGCTGCCAGGGGTGGGTTAAAAAAATCCGTCCAGGCCTACCAGACCTGGACAGTTGTGTTTTTGCTTTGCTTACCTGCCCATATTCCCCTGCAGTTTTTTGAGCATTTTCTGGTATTTATCGGGGTTGCTCGGGCTCATTGCCAGGATGGCTTCAAGGGCTGCGATGGCCTCGGCCCGTTTGCCCGAAGCCAGCAATCCCTGTGCCTGAGCCTCAAGCTGCTCTGCTGCCAGGTCCACCTGCCCGCAACGCTGATGAATCTCTGACAGGATGCGGCGTAATTCGAGCTTGTCGGGGCGGTCGTTGATGGCTTCTTCGATAAACTCCACCGCTTTTTCGGGCGTGCCGGCTTTTTCCAGAAGGTTGACGTACCGCCTGGCTTCGGCAACCGCGGCGGAATCCTGCCCGGTGCGGAAGTTGAGGTCAACCAGCTGAGCTCGCACGGCTCCGTTTTCCGGGTCGAGGCTGCGAACCTGTTCCAGGTGGCTGAGCGCGCTGCGGAATTCAAGGTGCTGGGCGTCGATATCGGCAATCTGCAGCAGGATTTTTATCAGGACGGCGTGGTCAAGGTGGGCTTGCTGGGCCACTTTGAGCGCATCTTTGTAGGTCTGGTGGGCGGAATCCAACTCCGAAAGGCGCGTGTAAAGTTCCGCCAGGAGCAGGTACTGTTGAACAGCCTCGGCTGATTTGCCCTGGGCGAGCAATAAATCAATCAGGCGATTGCGGACGGTAACGTTGGTTGGTGCAATCAGCACCACGCGGTTAAGCAGGTGGATGGCCTGGTTTGAGTCGCCGCGCAGGCTGTATAACTCAGCGATCAGCAAGAATTTCGCCACACCATCCTGGATGCGCCCTTCTTTGACCAGTAAATCGCCAATCTGAATGTGCAGCGGCAGGTAAGTAGGCGCATATTGCAGGGCGTGGTAGGCCTCCTCCATGGCGGCGGTAAACTTGTTCTGGGCTGCCAGCGAGCGCACCTGTGAAAGACGCTCAACCACCTGGCTGCTCTGGGTTTCAAGGATCATCTCTGCCAGGGGCAGCGGAGGTGCACCGGGTTCCTGGGTGGGTAGCTGCTGGCGAGCGGCGCTCAGGTAGGCGCGCCAATCCGGGCGCAGGAGCTGGAGGGTGATGGTTTCGCACAGTTTGCGCAGTTTTTCGGGATCTTTCTGGCGGGAATGGTCATCAATGAGCGGTTCATAGAGCTGGGTGAGTTCATCCGCCTGCTCAGGCGGCACACTGGAGGCATCCGCCAGGCGCAAAGCCTGCAGGTAGGCGGCTGAAGCTTCGGGGAGGTTGTTTTCTGCAAATTTGGTTTTGCCGATGAGCAGAAAAGAACCCAGGGCAAAATCGGGATGTTTGACCGATTGCTGCAAAAAGCGCAAGGATTTATGTGCTTCCCTGGGCTGGATGAGGCAGCCTAACAGGAAAAACGCAGCCGGGTGTTTGAGACCAATTTCCAGGGCGCGCTCCAGTTCTTCAGCAGCCTGGGCATCCTGCCCCTGGGATTGGGAATCGACAGCCTGCCCCAGGTGCATGAGAATGCGGGTGCGGTCGGCGTTGGCTGCGCTTAACCCGCCGGAACCCTTGGTGAGCGCGGAAAGTCCACGGCGGTTGGCGGTGACGGGAGCAGCGGTTTCTTCGGCCTGGTCAAACAGCAAACCTGCCAGCTGGCGAATGGACTCCGCCTTGGTTTCGGCAATGGGTTCGAGCTGCCGGGTGTTTTTGGGGGCTTCCAGCTGGTTGGGGGCGGGTTTGGTAATGGGGCCTGTGCCGGTGCTGCGCGGTCGAATAGGGCGGGAGAGCGGCTGGTTGGTACGCAGCATGGTCAAAGAGCGCTGGGCTTCCACATGCTCGGGCATGAGTTGCAGCGCATATTCAACCACCTGCATAGCTTTGGACAGGTCGCCGGCATGCTGCATCAGGGCGGCGCAGGCTAAATATTCATTGACGGCTTCCGGTTTGCGGCCGGTGCGCTCAAAAATCATTGCCAGGCGGGTGCGGGCTAACAGGCTTTCCTGCAGGGCCAGCACGCGCCGCCAGTTGAGAATGGATTTTTCAACATCCCGGGCTTTGAGGTAGAGATCAGCGGCCTGGATGGACGTGCGCACGGCCTCATTGATGCGGTTCTGGCGCTCATAAATGGTGGCGAGTTTTTCAAAGGGGATGGGGTCATTGGGAGATGCCTGGGCTGCCTTTAAGTAGAAACGGGCAGCCGCCTCAAAATCCTGCATCTCGTAGAGTGCCAGAGCCAGGTTGGAGAGCGCAGTGGGGTGCTCTGGAAATTCTTCCAGCGCTATGCGGTAAAAACCGGCCGCCTGCTCCCAGGACTGGTCCCAGGCTGCTGAATGGCCCTGGTTCATCGCTTTTTGGAATGCTTCTTGATTGCCGCTCATAGCACCATCGATGTGAAAAAATTTTTGGAGTGTATAAATTATACCTGTGAAATTACGCGCAGGTTGCCCCAGTTTTCTCCGCAGCGCGCTTCGGTGGAGAGCGGAATAGCCAGTTCCGCCGCGGCGCTCATCACCTGCTGCACCACCTGCGCAGTGCGTTTCAGTTCGGCGTGTGGAACTTCCAGCACCAGTTCGTCGTGCACCTGGAGCAAAATGCGTGCCGTAAGGTCTTGCGCGGCGAGCGCAGCGGGCAGGCGAATCATGGCGACTTTAATCAGGTCAGCGGCTGTGCCCTGGATGGGGGCGTTGATGGCTTCGCGCTCTTCGCGGTTGCGCAGGTTGGAATTGGTCTGCAAGCGCAAATTTGGGAAGTAACGACGCCTGCCAAAAAGGGTTTCAACGTATCCCTGGGTGGCAGCCAGCTGGCGCATACCATCGAGGTATTTCTTGATGCCCGGGAATTGCTGGAAATAAGCTTTGGAGAAGTTTTCTGCTTCGGCGAGGGTCAGGTCAGTGCCGCGGCTGAGTCCGAAGGCACTCATGCCATAGATGAGGCCAAAGTTGATGGCTTTGGCGCGGCGGCGCTGCTCTTTGTTGACCTCGCCCAGGGGGATGTTGAGGATGGCGGCGGCGGTGGCGGCGTGGATATCTTGCCCGGCGCGGAAGGCGGAGAGCATGGCTTCATCGTTGGCCATGTGTGCCACGATGCGCAGTTCCACCTGGGAGTAATCCACCGAGAGCAGCAGCATGCCTGGAGCGGCAACAAAACCCTGCCGCACGCGCCGGCCAATTTCGGAGCGGGTGGGGATATTTTGCAGGTTGGGGTCGGAGGAGGCCAGCCGCCCGGTAACGGAGCCTGTCTGGTTGAACGAGGTGTGCACGCGCCCGGTGAGGGGGTTAATTTGGGCGGGCAGGGCATCCACATAGGTGGACTTGAGCTTTGACAACTCGCGGTACTCGAGGATCAGATCCACCACCGGGTGCTGTCCGCTCATTTCGTTCAAAACATCGGCTGAGGTTGAAAAGTGTCCGCTGGCGGTGCGTTTGCCCTCAGGCGAGGTGAGCCTTAGCGTCTCGAACAGCACCTTTGCAAGCTGCTGGGTGGAGTTGAGGTTAAAGCTGTACCCGACAATCTGTGTGATTTGCTGCTCAATCTGCGCCAGGCGCTGCGCCAGTTCAGCAGCCATTTGCGTGAAGAAAGGCGCATCCAGCGAAATGCCGGCCTGTTCCATGCGCGCCAGTACCGGGATGAGGGGCATTTCAATTTCCTCAAAGAGGCGCACGGCGTTGACCGCCTCCATGCGCTTTACGAGCAGGGGTATAAGGCGGTGAATCACCTCGGCATCCGCGGCGGCGTAGGGCGCAACCGAAGCCACGGGCACATCCGCCATGCTCAATTGCGCTTTGCCTTTGCCAATCAGGGCTTCGATGTGGGTCATGCTGATTCCCAGGTAGTCCTCCGCCATGTCTTTCAACCCCAGGCGGTGAGAACCGGCGTCCACCAGCCACTCGGCGATCATGCTGTCAAAGACCAGCGGAGCCACTTCAAGGCCGTGCTGCATTAAGACAAGCGCATCGTATTTGAGATTGTGGCCAATTTTGCCTTTGCGGGAGTCGGTTAGTGATGGGCGCAATGCTGCAAGGACTTGCTCAAGGGGCAGTTGAGGATCACTGGTTTGATGCCCGACCGGTATGTAATAGCCTTCACCCTCGCCAACCGCCAGCGAAATGCCCACCAGCCGGGCGCGCATCGGGTCGGTGGAGGTTGTTTCGGTATCTATGGCAATGAGGGGCGCGGATTCCAGCGTGGCGACCAGTTCAGCTAGCCCGCCGGGGGTATCCACGGTGCGCACAGCAATGCTAACATCCTTGGGCGTGCCAATTTGTCTGACAGGCGCGCCGAAGAGCGAAAGCTGCTGCAAGGGCACAGCCGGGCTGGGAGTTGCTGCGGCTGCGGAGCCGGTAAATTTTTGAAGGCGGGTGACCAGGGTACGGAATTCCAGTTCCTTAAACAAAGCCTCAACCGCCGAAAAGTTGATGTGGTCGGTGCGGGCTTCATCCAGGTTGAGCACCAGCTTCACGTCGGTGCGGATGCGGGCCAGTTCGCGGCTGAGGTAGGCGGCCTCGCGGTCTGCTTCCAGGCGGGTTTTCACCCGCGCGGGCAGGTCTTCCAGGTGGGCATAGATTTCATCGAGTGTGGAGTACTGCGCAAACAGGCTGACGGCGGTTTTCTCGCCCACCCCTTTGACGCCCGGGATGTTATCGGAGGTATCCCCAACCAGGGCTTTGTAATCCACAATTTGATCCGGCCTGACGCCGAGGTAGGACTGGACATCCGCGGGGGTGAAATCGCGTGCCTCAGAGAGCTTGCTGCCCGCCAGGTTGACGATGACGCGCTCATCCACCAGCTGCAGCAGGTCCCGATCGCCGGTGAGAATCTTGACCCCCAGACCCTTGGCAACCGCCTGCCGGGCGATACTGCCGAGGATATCATCGGCCTCAAACCCCTCCAGTTCCAGCCTGGGAAAGTGAAAAGCATCCACCAGCTGGCGGATACGCTCCATCTGGGGGCGCAAGTCATCCGGCATTTTGGCGCGGGTGGCCTTGTATTGCGGGTAGAGCTCATCGCGAAAGGTTTTGCCGGTATCAAAAGCCACCGCCAGGTATTCGGGTTTCTCCTGTTCCAGCAGGCGCAGCAGAACCGAGGCAAAGCCCAGCACGCCAGCGGTGGGTTCTCCATCGCGGGTTTGCAGCCGTTCACTGCTGCCGCCGGTGATGGCAAAAAATGTGCGGTAAGCCAGGGCGTGACCGTCAATCAAATAAAGAATGGGGGGCATAAAGGCACTCCGAGCGGGATTTGGGTTAATTATAATGGCTGTCTGGGCGCGGAACCCGCCTGCCGCTGGCGGGTTTGCTGGATGTAGTTGGCTACCACCACTGGTGAAGGCGGTTCAGAGCCGCTCAGGATGAGGAAACCGGGCGCCCAGAAGTCACCATCGAGGGATGAGAGCTGGTAGCGCGGAAATTCTTGGGCGATGCGCTGCGAGGTGTGCTGGCGGATGGCGCGCACCACATTGCCGGGCGAAATGGTGGGGGTAACCTGCACGCTCCACTGCAGGTACTGGCGCTGGATGACCAAACCTTCAAGCTGCCAGCCGAAGGCTGCGCACAGTTGCGGCAGCCATTCGGTGAGGCGGGCAGCCAGGTCTCCGGAGAGGGCAGCTTCCGGCAGGCGCGGCAGCAAAATGCAGGTGTAAACCAGTTCCGCCATCACCGAGTCGGTAGCGCGAGTGGTGGGTGGAGGGGTGAGTTTGCCTGCGCGGGCAGGCTGAGTATCCTCAAGCGAGGACACCGGGCTGGGGCGGGTTGCTTCTACTCTTTCCTGCGGTGAGAGGGGAATGGTATCCAGCAGGTTTTTACGGGTACGCGAGGTTTCTTCTGGGACAGGCAGAGCGGGGGGCGGGGTATTTGTTGGGGGTTGCAGGCGACCGGCTTCGATTTCCCAGGGGAAGAGAAAACGCGCCTCGCCCTGCGCTTCGGGCGTGGGTTCAGGGGAGGGAAACTGCGAGAGCATTTCTTCGAGGGCCAATTCTGCGGCAGGTTTGGGAACAGAGATGGGTTGCGGGGCGGGAGTCTCAATCGCGACAGGGGGTTGACCCTGGAGAATTTCTTCCACATCGGCGGCAGGGAACCGGGTTAGCTGGCGCGCCACCTGGTGGGTCTGCGCGCTGATTTTTGAGAGCGAGGTGTAAGGCGCAAACGCTAACGCCAGCAGCACGCTGCCGGGCAGCGGCACGGCATACACCAATTGTTCGCTGCCATCTCCGTTCAGGCGAATGAAGCGCGCCAGGTCGGTGGCATTTTCGTTGCTGGCGCGCGCCAGGGAATGAACAACTTCCTGCGCCGCGCTCTCTCCCAGCATGCCTGCCTGCACCCAGCGCTGGCGCGTGAGGATGAGCAGCGCGCTGTGGGCGGAGGTCTGCGGCAAATGCTGCTCAAGCAGGCGGCGGGTTTCGGATGGGTCGGAAACCCAGGTGGGCAGCGGGGCGGAATCCTGGGGCAGGGCCTGCTGCGGTTCGGGTTTTTCCAGCAGCGCGTTGACTGCGTCGAGCATATCCGGCACGTAGAAGGGTTGGAAGATGAAGCCCTCAGGCGCAACGCCCGCCAGTAGCGGGTGGTTGGGATTATTAGCCGGTGGGATAACCATCACCTTGAGGCCGGGGAGCGCCGCGCGCAATTTTTGCTGCAACTGCGCCAGCGGTTCGTTCTCCAGCGTATCCAGAATGGCCAGGCTGAAGGGAATGTGATCGCAACTGGAAAGGGCCGCGGCTGCAGTTTGCACCAGGCGCACGCGATAAAGGCTGGTCTCCTCCAAAGTGAGGCGGATCAGCTCTCCAAATGCGGCTTGAGGCGTGACAACCAGGATGTTATGCGCCATAAAAAGAGTGTATCACGCGCTGCCTGCACGGGCAAGCAAGCATTAGACGACCAAACCAAACAACGGAATGAGCATTTCCGTGCGGCTGAGCCCACCGTGGCGGCCGCGCAGCAGGTTTTCCTTATCCGCCCACCACAGGTAGGCGTTGCCCTGGGCTATCATCACCCAGTCGCCCAGGCGCTCAGCCAGGCGCGGGTGCAGTGTGCCGGAGCCCATCAGGCCGCTGGCAATCACCTGTTCGGCGGGCAGAACAACAAACTCACCGGGCCAGGTCTTCTGGATGTAATCCTGGGCCTGCGCTTCTTTGCCGGGGCGCAGGTAGAGATACGCCAGCCGGTTTTCACCACTGGGAATCATGTGCAAACATGATGCCAGCTGCGGGTGATTTTTAAGCTCGTAATGGGGGTTAGCCGGGGTGTGCAGGTGACCGTGGTCGGCGGTCAACAGCAGCAGGGTGTCACCGTGGGAGGATTTGCGTAATTCCGTATGGAAATACTCAAACAGGGAGGTGAAATGGGTAAATTCCAGGTCAACCCGGCGGTCTTGCGGGCCAAAGCGGTGAGAAAGCTCGTCCAGCTCGCCCCAGTAGATGTAGGTGTAGAGCGGGTCGCGCTGGCGGCTCTCCAGAAAGGCCGGCACGCTTACCCACAGGTCGCTCAGGGTGCGAAATGGGATGACGTTCACCTGCGGGAAGAGCATGGTGGAAAGGCCAGAACGCGCGATACTGATGTGCTGGAAGGCAAAGGATTCAACGCCGGAGGCCAGCAGGTGCGGCCCGAGGGTAGGTACCGGCAGGAAAGACTCCGGCTGGAAGCCGGCCCGGCGCAGCCCGCCCACGTCGCCCACGAAACTGGCGGGTGAGTGGGTAATCATGTTGGCAATCAAGCCGTATTCCTTGAGGTACATTTCGTAGCCCATCACGCCGTGCTCAGCCGGAGTCCGCCCGGTCCACAATGTTGTCAGCGCCGAGGTGGTGGTGGAGGGAACGATGCTGGTGAGCGGCGCCAGAAAGCCTTCCTCGAGCAGCCCGGGCCACAGGTTGGATGAATGGCTGTCCTGGCTGATATGGCGCTGGAATTGCTCCAGGCCCAGGCCATCCACCACCAGCAAAATCACGCGCCGGAAGGGGCCGCCAGCCGCGGCAAGGATAGACTGGTTGAGGGGGGGGTTGCCAAAAAGCGGCGCGCCAAGCCAGTGACAGACGCTGGCGGGCAGATTGACCAGCGACTGGCGGTTGTAACACGGGTAAAAGGCGTTTGGCCCGGCATTCAGCCTGGCGATGCGGTGGGATTCAAGTTGGGGCAGCAGTTGAGCAACAAGATTGGGCATTAAAACCTCAGCAGCGGAAATATAGCTTTATCTTACACCATCCGGGCGAATTGGGGCGCGGATTCGCCCCTTGCAGACTTGACAGCCTCCCTTGAGTCAGTGGATAATCATCCTGGCATGCCGCAGATTGGCTTGCGCCAGATTAATTTAAGGATGGTTCTGCATGCGCAAAGAAGTGCTCACCTGGACGGAAGTGGATAAACTGATTGATCACCTGGTTCCCCAGTTCAATACTGAATTTGACGCGATGGTGATGATTACGAGGGGGGGCATCATCCCGGGCGGGCTTTTGGCCCAGGCGCTGCATGTGGATGTGATTTTAACCGCGGCGGTGGATTTTCCGGCGGAGATGGAGCAAGCCAAACAAAACCGCGCCCTGGCCTGGCCAAATTTTCTGCAATTCCCCGAGGATGCTCTGCTGCGCGGGCGAAAGGTGTTGGTGGTGGATGACGTGTGGGGCTCAGGCCGGACGATGACGGCGGTGCGCCACCGCATAACGGGGGCTGCCGGCGTGCCGTTCACCTGTGTGCTGCATTTTAACCCTTATCGTCCCCTGTTTGGCCAATCCCGCCCGGATTTTTACGCGGCCATCACCGACGCGCATATCGTCTATCCGTGGGAGATCGGGCGCGGACCGGATGCGGTGCTGCTGCGTGATTTTTAGGGCGGGGAGGGGGGGTGGCGGGCTGCCCTGAACTCAGCCCAGCAAAGCTTCCAGGTATTGTTCCATGACGACGTTGATATCAAAAGCGGCTTCGGCTCGCTGGCGCGCAGCCTGGCGGAAGGTGGGCTGCTGCGCAGCGATCTGCTGCACAGCCTGCGCGAGCGGCTCCACCTGCGGCTTTTGCAGCTTCCAGTAATCTCTGCCATACGGAACGCACAGGCCTGCGCCGTCTTGCAGCATCTCGGGCAGGGCGCCGGTGGCATAAGCTGCCACAGGCAAACCGCAGGCCAGGGCTTCGATGACGGCATTGGGGCAGGCGGCGTTCAGGTCGGCTGAAAAAAGAAGGTGCGCGGAGCGATCGAGGGCGGGGATATGCTCCCGGGGCACCACGCCAGCCCAGGTGACCCACGCGCCAGTTGCCTGGATGCGCGCGCGGGTTTGCTCCGGCACCTGGCCAGCCACCAGCAGTTCAAAGCGTGGAGAGGGCTGTGCTTGGTTGAGTGCATTAACCAGCGAGAGGGCGTTTTCCAGGCCGATATCATAGCCGCCGCCGTAGCGGCCTTCCACGGCGAGGATGCGGATGTGCTCCTGCGGGCGCTGGTGCGTGCCCTCCGGCGAGTAAGCCTTTAAATCCACGCCGTTGTAGATGACCCGGGCCAGGGCTGATGGTGTGCGGTAAACGCGCTGCCACCAATCCTGCGTGAAGTTGGATTGGTAGATAATCCGGTCTGCCAGGCGGGCGCGAATGGTGGCGAGGATCCAGTTGTTGATTTCCGCGCGCAGGTAGTGGCGCAGCCCGGTGGCCGCCTGGCGGTGGACCCAGTTCATGCCGTTCAGGCGCTGCACCAGGCGCGCGCCGCGCTTTTTGGCCTGGCGCAGGCTGTTGAGGTGGCGCGAGCCGCCCATCACCAGCACCGCGCTGACGGAGGAGTCGTTAATCTCGGTGGTAACGCTGATGCCGCGCTGCTCGAGCGCAGTGGAAAGGCGAGCAGAAAAGGCTGCCGGTCCCCCCAGGCCTTTGGGTTGCGGAAAAATGCAGACCTTAGCGGGGCTCATCTTGATAATCCAGAATTGCCCGGACGATTCTACCGGCGGCGTGCCCATCCCCGAAGGGGTTGTGGGCGTTGGCCATGCGAGCATAGGCAGCAGGGTCTTCCAGAAGTTGTTGAGCGGTGGAAAAAATTTGGTCGGGGTGCGTGCCCACCAGTTTTAGCACGCCGGCTGCCACGCCCTCCGGGCGCTCGGTCACCTGGCGCAGCACCAGGGCAGGCACGCCCAGGCTGGTGGCTTCTTCCTGGATGCCGCCTGAATCGGTTAGAACCAGCACAGAGCGGCGCAGCAGGTGCACCATAGGAAGGTAATCAAGCGGGGGCAGCAGGGTGATGTTGGGGATGCCTCCCAGCAGGCGGTGAACCGGCTCCTGCACGCGCGGGTTGAGGTGCACCGCATAGACCAGTTCAAGCCGCTCGGGGTAAGCCTCTGCCAGGCGGCGCAGCCCAGCGCAAATATCTTCCAGGGGCTGGCCCAGGTTCTCACGGCGGTGGGCGGTAATCATCACCAGTTGCTTGCCGCCCTCGCCAATGGAAAGGCGCTGCAACAGTTCGTTGACCTGGGGCGGCGAGGGGTGGCGGGTGATTTCCTGCAGGGCGTCTATGGCCGGGTTGCCGGTGACGACGATACGCCAGCCGGGGATGCCCTCTTTGAGTAAATTCTGGACCGAATGTTCGGTGGGGGCAAAGTGTAGGTCGGCGACCACGCCCGCCACGCGGCGGTTGATTTCCTCCGGGAAGGGCTGGTAGCGGTCTCCGGTGCGCAGGCCGGCCTCCACGTGCCCCACGCGGATGCGGTGGTAGAAGGCCAGCATCGCAGCCGCCATGACGGTGGTGGTATCGCCCTGCACCAGCACCCAGTCCGGTTTTTCCTGTTCTAAGATGGGATCAAGATGGGTGAAGATATCGGCGGTGAGCTGAGCCAGGCTCTGGTCGGGGCGCATCAGGTTCAGGTCAACATCCGGCTGGATGTTGAAGACCTCCAGCACCTGGTCGAGCATCTGGCGGTGCTGCGCGGTGACGCATACCCGCGAGGTGATACCCGGCTGGGCAGCCAGGGCCTTCACCACCGGCGCCATTTTCACGGCTTCGGGGCGCGTCCCGAAGATGGAGAGGACCCGAATCATCCGCCCACCCCGAGACGGTGCAGCGAAAAGCCAGCCCCGCGCCAGGCCGCCGGGTCCCAGCCGTTGACGGTATCCACGGCGAGGCGCGCCGGGGTCATCTGAGCCACTTTCAGCGGGGAGAGCTGGATGAGTGGGGCGTGCCTGACCAGCAGGAGGAGCAAATCGGCATTCTGGAGGGCCTCCTCCAGCGTGGGAACGGTGAGCAGACCGGGCAGTTGCGCGTCAGGTTTGAAGGGTTCAAAACCCAGCACGTGCGCGCCTTCTTTTTGCAGAAGGTGGGCCACTTCGATGGCAGGGGATTCGCGCAGGTCGTCCACATCGGCTTTGAAGGCCAATCCCAGCGCGGCGATGCGCAGGCCTTGCAGGTTAACCCCGGCGGGGAGGGCGCGTTTGACCAGCCTGACCACGTAGCCGGGCTGGGCGTCGTTCACCTGGCGGGCGGTTTTGATGAGGGGGGTGAGATCCGGCGCGGCTTCCACGAGGAACCAGGGGTCAACGCTGATGCAGTGCCCGCCCACGCCCGGACCCGGGTTGAGGA
>CAYVOX010000034.1:23654-25402 GCA_964453035.1 uncultured Anaerolineaceae bacterium | reverse complement strand
CCGGATTCCAGTTCCCCGCCGGGACAGTGGAGCCGGGTGAAGCCCCTGAGGCAGCAGTAATACGCGAAGCGCGCGAAGAAACCGGCCTGCGTGACCTGCCTGCGCCGGTGTTCCTGGCATCCCGGACCTATCCCGCTCCGGAGGGGCATCTCTACATCACAACTGCTACACCGGTGTACGCCCGCCCGGAAGTTCACAGTTTCGACTGGGCGCGCTTTCGCAGCGGGTTGATGGTGCGGCTGCTGCGCCGCGATCAGGACTTTGCCCAGGTCGCTTTTGAGGAACCAGACCAACTCCCCAACGCCGCCTACATCACCTACAACATCACCGGCTGGGTGCCCGAGGCAGTTTTAGCCGACACCCTCGTGCGCCGCTTCTACCGCTTTGATTACTCCCGCCCCACGCCGCCGCGCTGGCGCGTGAGAACCGATAACCACCTCTTCACCCTCTTCTGGGCCAAGCTGAACCATCTTCCGCCAATTGTCCACCCGCAGGATGAATGGATTGAAATTCTCAATAATGGTATAGTTATGTAAAGGCGGAAAGATGAGCCAGATTGTCGAGGATTTCTACAACAGCCAGGCGCAGCGCGAGTGGGAGCGCTTTGACCGCCACCCCACCGAGTTCGCCGTCACGCAAAAAGCCCTGGCGCGCTACCTGCCCCCTCCGCCTGCCCGCATCCTGGATTGCGGCGGCGGCCCCGGGCGGTATGCCATTCACCTGGCTGGCTGCGGCTATGCCGTCAGCCTGCTGGACCTGGCCCAGGCCAACCTTGATCTGGCGGCGCAAAAAGCCGCCGAGGCAGGCGTTGGATTGCACGGGCTGCATCACGGCAACGCGCTGGACCTGACCCACTTTGCCGCGAAGCCCTTCGACGCCCTGCTGCTCATGGGCCCGCTCTACCACCTCGTCCGCCTGGAAGACCGCCAGCAAGCCCTCCGGCAGGCATACCAGGCGCTCAAACCCGGCGGGATGATTTTTGCCGCCTTCATCACCCTCTACGCCCCGCTGCGCTACGACGCCCGCAACCTGCCCATGGAACTGGTGGAAAATCCGCGCATGACCGAGCAAATCCTCTCCAGCGGAGTAAATGAGCCCGCCTTCGGCTTCACCGAGGCGTATTTTGCCAAACCCGAGGAGATTATCCCCCTGGTTGAAAGCGCCGGCTTCAAAACCCACCTGCTGCTCGGACAGGAAGGCATCGTCGCCGGCATGGAAGAAGGCGTCAATGCCCTCAGCGGCGCGGCCTGGGCCTACTGGGCTGAACTCAATTACCGGCTGGGGCAGCACCCTGCTCTGCTCGGCGCCAGCGACCATATCCTTTATATCGGGCAAAAATGACCGGAGACCGACATGACATTAATCGAAGCTGAATTCATGGAATTGACCAGGAAATTTGACCCGCAGGCCTTCTGGGAAGAAAACGACCGCTGCCTGGACTTTACCTCCAATAAACCGCGCTGTGGTTTTTCCTACGCGCCCGATGACCACTGGATTTTTGAATTTATGGAAGTCCCCTCCACCCTGCGCTATTATTTTGACCAGCCCTACCGCAACCAGTTGCACCACGAGGTCAACCAGGTGCTCATCCAGTACGTCGGTAGGCCCTACTTTGATGAAGATACCTGGGTGCATTCCCCGCGCCGCATCGAGAACCTGTTTGACTGCGAGTTTTCCTACACTGAGGGCGGCACACCCTGGCTCACCCCGCCAACCAACGACCCCGATGCGTTTGCCAAAATTCTGGA
>CAYVOX010000034.1:1630-23554 GCA_964453035.1 uncultured Anaerolineaceae bacterium | reverse complement strand
GCTGCGCGCCTTTAGCGGTAACAACGAACCAGGCTGGTGGATCACCGATGACAACTGCGCCTTCTTTAACCGCAAAATGTACCGCGAGTACTGCTTCCCGGTGCTGCAGGCGGTGCTGCAGGCCATGGCCCCCGGCGAATGCCGCCGCTACCAGCATTCCGATTCCTCCATGGGCCACCTGATGGAGATGCAGCGCGAGCTGGGCATCAACGTCACCAATTACGGCCCCGAGGTGGATGCTGGTCTGATCCGCCAGAAGATGCCGGATGCGATGATCCTCGGCCAGACCCCGCCAATGCTGGTGCGCAACGGCACGCCGGAGGAAATTCGCCAGCGCGTGGTGGATGACTTCCACAAAGCCGGGGCAGGCGGCGGCCTCACCGTGGCTACTGCCGGTTCGCTGGCGGGCGGCACTGGTATGGGGCGCCTGCGCTATTACATGCAGCTCGTCCAGGATGAATGCCGCTACGACCGGTAATCTCCTGCCATTGATTCGAATTCTTTTGAGAGAGTCTGCTCTTGGAGGGACGACATGGATTTCAACCAGGTGATACAGGAATACAACCGTCTGCACAGCCTGTACCAGAGCCGCCAGCTCAGCGAACAGGCCTTTAAAGCCGCTATTGACCAACTCACCGCCACGGATGCCTACGGGCGCTTCTGGCACTGGGAGCCGCTCTCCAACCAGTGGTTCCGCTTTGAAAACGGCCAGTGGCTACGCGACACGCCGCCCATCCAGCCGCCTGCCTACCCGCCGCAACCCCCGGCCCATCCTCAGCAGCCCGTTTACCCCCCGTCCACTGCACCCCTAGCCTACCCTCCGCCCGCCGCGCGCGGTTACGCGCCGGTCAGCGCGCCCCCTTCCAACAAGGGCCTGTGGATTGGTCTGAGCGCGGTACTGGGATTGGTGGTGATTGCCCTGGTAGTGATGTTCGCCACGGGGGTGTTTAGCCCCAAAACAGCAGCGACCGCCACCATCCAGCCGCAGGTTTCCGTCACCGCGCCGGTGATTAGCTCCGCCACGCCGCTCAAAGCACTGGAACCAACCGCCTCAAAAGCGCCCACCCTGCCGCCAGCCACCCCGACCCTGGTGCCGCCTGCCGCCACCCCAACCCTGGTCAAGCCCACCAACAAACCTACCACCGGGCTCAATCCCTACCTGGATCCCGCAACCAACTACCTGCTCTACAGCACGGATTCTGCCATTGTGCTGGTGAAACCCGACCTGACCACCGTCCAGCTCAACCAGCAGGACATCATGGCGCCGGATGGGCTGCAGGTTGCCGTTTCTCCCAAAGGCGGACTGGTGGCGTTTGTGACCACCAGCGACTCGGCGTTGATGAACGGGCTGACGCTGCACGTGGTGCGCCTCTCAGACGTAAAGGAAATCTTCACGCTGCCGCTCACCAACCCGCAGACCGAAACCAACGCCACCACCAACCCCGGCGACCCGGCTGACCAGGCGGCATTTGCCATGGTTTACCAGAACCTGTCCTGGTCGGATGACGGCAAATGGCTGGCATTCTCAGCTGCCATTGACGGCACCTCCGCAGATGCCTACCTGCTGGACCTGACTGCATTGAAGGTCAAACGCTTGAGCAGCGAGGCTGCCCACGCTTTTTCGGTAAAAATTGCTCCGGATGGCAAGAATATCGTCTTCTTTGCCGCCAGCAGCTTTGGCACCGGCGCGGGCTTTTCCATGGCGGGGGTGTGGGTGGTGCCTGCCAGCGGCGGCTCCCCCACCGAGATTTACAAACCCACCACCACGGAAGTTTTTGTCGGCTGGAGTGGCCCCACCACCTTTGTGGTGCAGTCGTTCAACGCCATGTGCGGCGATCACAACCTGCGGCAAATCAACTTCAGCAACAAAACCAGCACCTCTTTCATTAACTCTTGCATCTCCAGTTCCGCGCTGGATAGCAAAACCGGCGCGGTGATGGCTGCCACCAACAAAGACCAGATGTCCTTCTGCACCTGCGGGCAGAAGCTGGATGTGGGCCTCTACTACGCCAGCGTCAGCGTGCCTGCCAAACTGGTGGATAAGGGCGATTATTACGACGTTTTCTGGGCCAGCGGGCCGGGCTTCTTCACCGGTGTGCGGGCCGATAAAAAATTGACCGGCTTTACCGATAAGGGCAATCCGCGCGCCCTGCCTGCCAACCTGCCTTCAAGCACGCCCAAAGGCAACATTTTGTATGCCGCCTGGGCAGGTAACGCAGAGGTGGGCAGCCCGGGGTTGACGCTCACCATGGGTGGAGGTTCGGAGGGCATCAAGGTATTCAACGATCACGTCCAGGATTTAGCCTTCAACGCAGAATTCAGCGCGTTATTCTTCCTCAGCAATCAGAAGCTGTACGTCTCAGCGCTGCCCAATTTTGCAGCCAAATCGCTGATGAACACGCCCGGTGCCGCACAACTGGCCTTTGTGGCTAAGTAAACAGACGGAAAACTCCCACCAGGCATAAATCAATAAACCCTCAGGGCTATGAACATTCCCTGAGGGCTTTTACAACCACGAATCCGATAAAAGGTCAGCCCATCTCCCCTGAAAGGTACATCGCCAGGGTCACCGCTGCCAGGGCAGCCGTTTCCACCCTTAGCACGCGCCTGCCCAGGGTGGCGGTGAGGCAGCCCTGCCCGCGCGCAAGATCAATTTCTTCCGGCGCAATGCCTCCCTCCGGACCAATAAAGAGCGCCGCCCGTTCCAGCCTGCAAGTCAGGCTCAAAGCCTCCTTCAGCGAGCGGGTGGGTTCGTCCTCCCACAACACAACCAGTGCCTGGTTGGTCTGGCGGGCGTGCCCCAGAGCGTCCCTGAACTTCAGCGCCGCGCCCAGATGCGGGATGCGCCTGCGCTCGCACTGCTCGGCAGCCTCGCGCAGGATGGATTCCCAGCGCTCGCGGCGCCCTTCACCCTCGCGGGCGGCCTGCGCCAGGCTGCGGCTGTAAATGACGGGAATGAAGCTGGAAACGCCCAGCTCCGTGCCCTTCTGCAGGATCCACTCAAACTTCTCGCGCTGCGTGAGCGAAACATAAAGTGCCAGCTTGAGAGCGGGCTCATCCGGCAGGCTGTTGTAATCTTCACGCACCTGGCCTGTCACCCGCTTGCTGCTCACCTCCACCAGTTCCACCCGGAAGGCCTGCCCGGTATCATCCAGCGCAACCACGCTCTGGCCCACTTCCAGGCGCAACACGCTGGCAATCTGCCGCGCCAGCGCAGCCGGGAAGGTAACCTGCTCAGCCTTAAAACATTCGGGGGATAAAAAGAAGTGGTGCATGGCGCTTTCCGGTGGGGATTTTATTCCGTCTCAACATGTTGCGAGGTGAGTTTGCCCCCGATCACGATGGTGTATTCCCCGCGTGCTTCCTCGGCTTCCAGGCGGGTCAGCACCTGGCTGATTGGCCCGCGCCAGACGGTCTCAAACAGCTTGGTGAGGTCGTTAGCCAGCGCCATGGGACGGTCGCCATACACCTGCAGCGCGTCTTGCAAAAAGGGCTTGAGGCGGTAAGGGCTCTCGTAGAAGATGAGCGTGTGCGGCGATTCGGCATCCACCGCCAGCCAGCGCCGGCGCGGGCCGGGTTTGCGCGGGGCAAAACCGCGGAAGGTGAAGCTGTGCACCGGCAGCCCCGAAAGCACCAGCGCCATGACGGCAGCGGTGGGCCCGGGAATGGCGGTGACGGGCAGGCCAGCCTCCAGCACGCCGCGCACCAGCAAGAAGCCCGGGTCAGAAATTCCCGGGCTGCCCGCATCCGTCACCAGCGCCACCGATTTACCCTCCCGCAGCAGCGCCAGGATGCGCGGCAGCACGCGCTCCTCATTATACTCATGGAAGGAGAGCTGCGGCTTTTTAATCTCAAAGTGCTTAAGCAGAAACCCAGTCTTGCGTGTGTCTTCGCTGGCCACCATATCCACCACTTTGAGCGTTTCAAGCGCGCGCAGGGTGATATCGCCGAGGTTGCCGATGGGGGTAGAGACGAGATAAAGCATAAAATGAGTATATCATGACTGAAAAAACACAGGGCTTCCGCCCGATGAGGTGGAAGCCCTGAACTGATAGGTTATAAGGCGTTCTAGCCCTTCTTTTTACCCAGCAGCCCGCCGAGTACATCCCCGGCTTTGCCTGCCAGGTCTCCGGCGCCTTTGCCGCTCAGGATGCCGTCAATCTGGCTGCCAACCGGGCCGGGCAGCTTATCCTTGAGGAATTTGATCACCGTCTCAACAGCCTGTTTGGCCTGCGCCTCAGGAATGTTCACCTTTTTGGCGACGAGTTTAATCAGTTCGTCCATCGCAAAGCTCCTTGCGTGCCATATTTATGATTTGCGCCCAGCGGTCAGCGACTCCTGTAATTTTTTCAGTTCTTCCAGCTTGCCGTCGCGTGCCAGGGCAGCCTGCTGCGGCCAGGTGGTGGGGTCTGCCAGGCGCAGGTGGGCATCCAGCAGAATTTGCTTGAGCGCCGCGCTTTGCGCAGCAGCCAGATCCGCAAAGGTGTGAATGCCTGCCGCCTGTAAAACGCTGTTGATCTTGGGCCCAATGCCCTCGATGATGACCAGGTCATCAGGCGCGGGGGCTTCAAGGCCAACCTCAACAGCTTTCGTGACGGGGTGCGTTTCATCAGCGGTTGTTGGGGCTGCCTGGCGTCCCTGCAGCCACATCCACCACAGGATGATGACCAGGACGACAAACAGCACAACCCAGAACCACCAGGGCAGCGGGGAGGGTTGAGCCTCCTCGCTGAGGTTTGCCAGTAAAAGCAGCGCGGCCAT
Organism: uncultured Anaerolineaceae bacterium; assembly: GCA_964453035.1. Lineage (GTDB taxonomy): Bacteria > Chloroflexota > Anaerolineae > Anaerolineales > Anaerolineaceae > CAYVOX01. The sequence goes on along the minus strand of CAYVOX010000034.1, from coordinate 18,793 downwards.
AGGGGCGGCCGGTTAGTGCGTGACGACCTTGGGCAGCTTCTTGGCCTGGTCAACCCAGCTGGTCACCAGCGAGAGGGCGGGCAGCTTGCGCACCAGTTTCTTCTCGGCATTGACGGCGGTCAGTTTCTCAACCAGGTTTTCCGGCTTGCGGTTGGCCAGTTCGGGAACGGAGTCTACGCCCGCGGCTTCGAGCAGGTCGGAATATTCAGAGCCAATGCCCTTGATGCGGAACAAATCGGCGCGGTTAACCCATTCCAGCAGTTTATCTTCGGAAATGCCCGTCTTGGCAGCCAGTTCTTTGCGGCCCTTGGCGGAACCGCCCTTTTCGAGCAGCGCCTCGGTTGTTTTGACGCCTGCGGCGCCTAATTTTTCAGCGAAAACCGGGCCAATGCCTTCAATATCCAAAATCTTTGCCATCTGAATCCTCCTGAATATGGTTGTGAAAGATAGTATTGCAGCAAGATTATTATAACCTCATGAGTGAATATGTCAATTGATTGTTCGAGCGCACAGGCCTGCAACGGTGAGAGGACCTCGCCTGTACGGCTAATCAGAAAATCACCGAAATATATTCTTATCGCAGCTAGACCTGTTGGGTTTCAAAAAACCCAACAGGTCTCAAGGAATAACAGTAGTGGCAGATGCCATCCACCCACCCGAGCGCTCCCCGCGCCCAACCCCCTCCAATCGCTCACCGCTGTGTCCCCGCAGCGGAATGTATAGTAGGGGCGGATGGCATCCGCCCACCCTCCCCGGCAAAGGTATCCCCAATTGGTGGATACGATGACGATCAAAGCGTTGCGACTTCATTGCTCATTTCAATAATTCAACTTGCGCCAGATGCCCGCCGGTGATATGATTCACCCTGATGATTGCTGAATGGCAGCGCCGCAGGCGCATCCGGGTTACATTACTGATTGTATTGAGTATCGCAGCAGCCTGTTATTGCGTGGGCATTGTGGTGCTGGTTAATCTCAATGCGCAGGCCAAAGTCACCCCCACCCCCCTGGCAACTTTCACCGGCCAGCCGGCAGCCAGCGCCACCCTCACCCCCGCCGTCAGCGCCACCCGGCTCATCTTCCCCAGCGCCACCATCACGCGCACCCCCACCGCCACCTGGACGGCCTCCGTCACCTTCACGCCCTTCATGCCGCCCTCCCGCACCTTCACCCCCACGGCCACCTTCACGCCCACCATCACCGCCACGGCCACCTTACCGCCGCCCACCGCCACATTAACTGAAGTGCCGGTGCCCACGGAAATCACCACCCCTTCGCTTATCCCAGGCGGCAACTCCGGCCTGGATCCCCGGCCCTGAGCCGGAATCACTCTCTGTCACATGGACTTAACCCAAACATGACCGAACTTACCCCCTTTCTCAAGCAGTTGCTCTCGCTGCCCGGCCTCTCGGGCCACGAAGAGCCCGTGCGCAAGGTGATCGAGGAAGCCTGGCGTCCGCTGGTGGATGAACTGACCACCAGCCGCCTGGGAAGCCTGCACGGCTTGCGCCGTGGGCGTGGGACGGAACCCCGCCCGCGAATTTTGCTCTCAGCGCACATGGATTCCATCGGGCTGATGGTTACCGCCGTGGTTGACGGGCTGCTGCGCTTTACGCAGGTAGGCGGGGTGGACCCGCGCATCCTGCCCGGGCAGCTGGTCACCGTTCACGGCAAGCAAGATTTGCCCGGAATCGTCGTCCAGCCTGCCGACCGACTTCTGCCCCCCTCTGCCCGCGAGAAACCCGTAGCGATGGAACATCTGCTGGTGGATACTGGCCTGCTGCCGGATGAAGTTTCCCGCCTGGTGAAAGTGGGAGACCTGATTTCCTTTGCTCAGGCCCCCCGCGAACTCACCGGCGACACCATCACCGGGCACACCCTGGATAACCGCGCCTCAGTGGCCGCTGTGACGCTCTGCCTGCAGGAACTGCAGAACGTCTCGCACAGTTGGGATGTGTACGCGGTGGCGACCGTCCAGGAAGAGAACATCCTCGGCGGCGCCTTCACTTCGCCTTTTGAAATCCGCCCACAGATTGGCGTAGCCATTGATGTGACCTTCGCCAAAGGCCCCGGCGTAAGCGACTACCGCGGCTTCCCGCTGGGAAAAGGCCCCACCATCGGCTACGGCCCCAATATTCACCCGGCACTGCATAAGCGCTTTAAAGAACTGGCTGAGAAGCTCGATATCCCCAACTTCACCGAAGTGATGCCGCGCCATTCCGGCACCGACGCCTTTGCCATGCAGGTGGTGGCGGAAGGCATCCCCAGCATCGTGCTGGGCATTCCCCTGCGCTACATGCATACCCCGGTTGAACTTGTCTCTCTCAAAGATATCCAGCGCGTCGGTCACCTCCTGGCAGAGTTTATCTCCCGCCTGGAACCTGACGCGGCCTCAAAGCTCAAGTGGGAAGAGAATAATCCATGAAACCTGAAAAAGAATTGCTAACCGAAGCGCCGGTCATCGGCCCCGAACAAATCGCCCTGCTGGAGCAGCTCTCCAACGCCTGCGCTGTCTCCGGGGATGAAGCGGAGGTGCGGGCAATCGTGCTGGAGCAGCTCAAGCCCTTCGCCGACGATGTTCACGTAGACGCGCTGGGCAACGTGCTGGTCACGCGCCGCGCCCAGTCCGAAACCGCCCTCAAAGTGATGGTTGCCGCCCACATGGACGAAGTGGGCTTCATGCTGGTGGATGCCGAAGAAAACGGCCTGTACCGCTTTGAAATGGTGGGCGGCATTGACCCGCGCGTGCTGGTGGGCAAGCCGGTGTGGGTGGGCAAGGAGCACATCCCCGGCATCATCGGAGCGCGCCCCATCCACCTCACCACCCCTGATGAGCGCCGCGTAGCCATCCCGCTGGATGCCCTGCGCATTGACCTGGGTCCCGGCGGCGCTGGCAAAGCCAAACCCGGAGACCGGGCAGCCTTTGCCACCACCTTCCGGCAGATTGGTCCTAGCCTGGTGGGCAAAGCCCTGGATGACCGCCTGGGTGTGGCCACATTAATTGAACTGGTCAAGCACGCCCCCGCCAACATCACCCTACAGGCTGCCTTCACCGTGCAGGAAGAAGTGGGCTTGCGCGGCGCACGTGTGGCAGCTTATGCCCTCAACCCCGATCTCGGCATCGCCGTTGATTCCACGCCCGCCTTTGACCTGCCGGTGTGGGATGGCAGTGAAAACGCCCAGTACAACACCCGCCTGGGACTTGGTCCCGCCATCTACATTGCGGATGGCGCCACCCTTTCCGACCCGCGCCTGGTGCGCCACCTGGCTCAAACCGCCGAAAGTCTCTCCCTGCCCTACCAGTTCCGCCAGCCCGGCGGCGGCGGCACGGATGCCGGCGCCATCCATTTGCGGCGCGGCGGCATCCCCAGCGTGTCCATTTCCGTCCCCGGACGTTACGCCCACAGCCCTGTGCTGGTGGCCCGCCTTTCGGATTGGCAGGCCACGCTCAGCCTGCTGCACGCCGCCCTGTTGCGCCTCACCCCCGCCATTCTATCGCGAGCGGATGAATAGACCCCCGGCAAGGCTAACCCGCGCGTCACCATTTCACGAGCGGGTTGAGCCAGCGATAAGGTATTTTCTATATAAATAAGGAGCACATATGAAAGCTTTGATCCAAAAATTAGTCGAATCGGTCGGCCCTTCCGGTTTTGAGACCGCTGTGCGCAACCTGGTGCGCGCTGAGGTGGAAGGTCTGGCAGATGAAGTCCGCGTGGATGCGCTGGGCAACCTGATTGCGCGCAAAGGCACACGGGCAGCCAACGGTCTGCGCATCATGCTGGCAGCCCACATTGATGAAATTGGCGTGATGGTCACGCACGTAGATGAAAACGGTTTCTCCCGCTTCACCACCATCGGCGGCGTGCGCCCGCACACCTGCATGGGCGGGCGGGTGCGCTTCACCAACGGCGTGCAGGGCGTCATCGGCGGCGAGCGCCTGGAAGATGCCAGCCGAATTTATTCCTTTGAACAGCTCTTTATTGATGTCGGCGCCACCAGCCGCGCGGAATGCCCGCTCAAGGTGGGCGACGTGGCTGCCTTTGAACGCCCCTTCCTCGACCTGGGCAACCGCCTGGTAGCCAAATCGATGGATGACCGAGTTTCGGCGGCAGTGCTGGTGGAAACCCTGCGCCAGATTAAGCAAACCCCGCACGAGCTGGTGTTTGTCTTCAGCACGCAGGAAGAAGTTGGCACCCGCGGCGCTACCACCGCCGCTTACGCCGCCGACCCCGACCTGGGCATCTCAGTGGACGTTACCGGCGTGGGCGACACGCCCAAAGGCCTCAAAATGGAAGTGAGCCTGGGCAAAGGTCCCGCCATCAAAGTGCGCGACGGCGGCATGATCTCCGACCCGCGCCTGGTGCGCCTGATGGTGCAAACCGCTGAAAAAGCCAGCCTGCCCTACCAGTTGGAAGTGTTGGAGGGCGGCACCACGGACGCCCGCGCCATGCAGATTGCCCGCGCAGGCATGCCCGCCGGCTGTGTTTCGATCCCGTGCCGCTACATCCACAGCCCGTCTGAGATGGTGGACTACAACGACGTGCAAAATGCAGTGCGCCTGCTGGTTGCCCTGCTCAGCCAGCCTGTGATCCTCTAATGACCCTGACGGCGCGCCAGCGAACAGGTTTGACCGCTGCGCTGTTGCTTTTGGCGCTGGTGACGGCTTGCACTGGCGCGCCGTTTGCATTTCTCAAGCCCGAAGGCACCCTCACCCCCACCGCCCCTGTGCAGTTGACCACGCCCACCTCCACCCCGGAGGTTACCCGCGCCGCAACTGCCACGCCCAGCGGTCCGCAAACCCTGTTGGTCTGGCTCCCCCCCCAGTTTGACCCCAACGGCAACACCCCCGCCGGCGATAAGCTGCGCGCCCGGTTGGAGGCTTTTCAGGTTGAGAACCCCGGCTTTAAAATCCAGGTGCGCATCAAAGCGGCCTCCGGCGCCAGCGGCCTGCTCGATGCCCTCTCCGTGACCAGCGCCGCGGCGCCTTCCGCCCTGCCCGCCCTGGTGGCCCTCTCCCGCTCCGACCTGGAGGCCGCCGCCCTCAAGGGTCTGGTGCAACCCCTCGACGGACTGACCCGCCAGGTGGACGATGCCGACTGGTACGCCTTCGCTCGCCAGTTGGCCTTGATCCAGGGCAGCGCCTTTGGGCTGCCCTTCGCCGGTGATGCGCTCTTGCTGCTCTACCGCAGCGGCAAAATCAACGCCGCCCCCGCCAATTGGGATGCCATCCTCCAGCTTGGCCAGACGGCCGCCTTCCCCGCCGCTGACCAGCAAGCCCTGGTGACCCTGCAGTTATACCTTTCCGCAGGCGGTGCCACCCGCGATGCCCAGGGGCGGCCCACCCTGCAGGCTGAAGCGCTCTCCAAAGCCCTCAAGCTGCTGGCAGATGGCCTCAAACAAAACACCTTCCCCAACTGGCTGGCTCAGTACCAGACGGATGGACAATCCTGGCAGGCCTACCGCGACGGGCGCGCCAACCTGGTGGTGACGTGGAGCAACCGCTACCTGCTGGATTTACCCGTGGATACTGCCGTGGCTTCGCTGCCTGGTTTGGGCGCGCAACCGGCGACCCTGGCAACCGGCTGGGTGTGGGCCGTCTCAGAGCCCAACGCCGAGCGGCGCGCTGCAGCCGTCCGCCTGGCGGAATACCTTGTAACCAGTGATTTTCTCTCCCAGTGGAACCTGGCAGCCGGTTACCTGCCGCCGCGTCCCTCTGCGCTGGCAGCCTGGTCTAACCAGAGCCTGCGCACGGTGCTGAGCAGCGTGGCGCTCAGTGCGCAGTTGCGCCCTTCCAATGACGTGTTGATTAGCCTTGGTTCAGTGCTCTCCGAAGCCACCCTGCAGGTCATCAAGCAGGGCGCCGACCCCGTCCAGGCAGCCCAGGCAGCCGTTGAAAAACTGACCGTCCCGATGACAAAATGAACAAAATTCCCCCCTCCCTCAAGCGTCTCACCCACTGGACGGCCCTGGCCCTGATATTGGCGGCGTTCCTCTTCAGCAGCCTCGGAAATGCGCCGCTGCAGCCCACCCCCCCGTCCACGCCCACGCCGCAGCCGGTGCTGATTGCCCCAGGCCCCACTGCGCTGCCCGCCGAGTACTTCCGCACGCAGGATCAATCCAGCCTGATAACGGCAGGCGCGGTGGTTCTGGTGCTCATCATCCTCTTCAGCGCCCTGGGGGTCTTGCTCGTCGGGCGCCGCCACAAAAACCCCTGACAGCGTTCACCGCAACCCGGATAAAACATCGGGGGTTGTTCAAAAAAAGCGTGTCACTCTGAGCGAAGCGAAGAATCTACACATTAACACTTGAGATGCTTCGCTTCGCTCCGCTCAGTATGACAAAATTGGGCTTTTAGGGCAACCACTCAATTTTTACTTATCGGCTCTTCAGGCTTTTTTAGGCGTGCGGTGGAAGGTGATCTGCTGCGCCAACGCCATCTTGGTGTGAGCGTGCAGCACCGGCATGCCCACCAGCAGGATGAGCATCACCGGAAAAACCAGCATCAACACCGCTTCCTTCACCAGCATCCAGGCTCGCCAGCTCGAGCGCCCCGCCGAGCTGCGCGTGCGCTCCAGCAACCAGATGGCAATCAGGCTGTACACGCTCAGCGCGTTGAGGATCTGGAAAACCGTGGTCCACTCCGGGCTGATGATAGGGAAGGTGATGACCGGGTTGCCGTCCACCACCAGCGAGAGCAGCGTGCCAATCATCACCAGCAGGCCACCCGCGCTGAAAATCATCGGGTCGTGAATGATCTTGGCAAAGCGCGCCAGGGTGGTTATAAACGGCGCGCCGGTCGGCTTGCGCCACTGCTGCAGCACATAGCCAATATCCTCAGCCCCCCAGCCGTGGCGCATGTGCTGCCGATAAAAATTCACCCAGGCCTGCCACAACGTATCCCCGTGGATGGGATTGCCCGTACACGGCAGGAAAATCGGCTCAAGCGTCATCTTGCCGCCCAGCCCAAAGAAGCAGCGCAGAAACATGTGCACGTCATCGGCAATCACCTGCCCGTCCCAGTACCCCACTTCACAGGCCAGCTTAAAGCTCATCGAGTAGGTGCTCAGCGGCAGGGGCATGCCCCACGGGTTAGCCAGTTCAGCCACGTGGGTAGCGCTGATGAAATAGGTCATCAGGCGGATGGAGGCAGCAGTATTCCAGATGCCATTATCCAGCAGTTGCGGGGGCTGCCAGATGGTCTGGTGCCGCCGGGTATCCCCCACAAAGCGCATCGAAAGCTCGTCAAAATAGCCCGGGTAAAGGATGGAATCAACATCGCTGGAAGAGACCGTCATATTCTCTACCGGCAGGCCCAGCGGGTCAATCAACTGCGCCTTCACCTGCCGCGCCGCCCAGGTGAGGTTGGGACCTTTGCCCACAATCTCATTCGGGAGGTCATCGGGGTGGTAGGTGGCGATCAGATGCGCAAAACTGCCCTCGAACTGTTCAATGAGCTGCGCAGCTTTGGCCCGGCAACCCGCTTCGCGCTCTTCCATGGCAAGCGCCACAATCAACTGCTGGCTGGCGTTAGGCTGGGCTGCCAGCGAGCGCAGGGTGCGCTCGATAATCTCAATAGGCTCGTTGTAGTTCGCCACCAGCACCACATGCCGCACCGAGCGGTAAGCCGCCACCTGGTCTGCGGTTTTGCCGTTAAACACCCCCTGCTTCACGCGCCGGATGGTGCGAGTCAGCTTGAAGAGCCCCACCACATAGAACAGGGCAATGATAATAAAGCGAATCAGCGAGTAGAACGCCACCACGCGCGCTGTTTCCAGCACCACGCGCGGAAAGAAGAACCACCCCACCACGGCAAAGGCCAGCACAGCCCAGGCAAACAGGCCCGGCAACCGGAAGCTAAAAGAACGCGGATTGATTTTTGCGGCAAGGCTTTGCGCCAGCTCTGTGTTTTCCTGAATGGTCATAAATCCTGACACCTGTCGTATGGTTGGCAAACATTATCGTCAAAAAAGCCCCTGCTGGCGATAGACGCATTATACCCGATGATTACGCTCCATCGGTTGTTGTTGAGTTCCCAGCCAGGGCAGCCAGAAATTCCACCGCGTTAAAAGGCTGCCCCAGCCGCAGCGGGAGCGTGGCAGCCACCTCGATCACCTCATCCGGCACGATGGCAACCCCCTCGCCTTCATCCATCACCCACTCCGCCAGGGCTCCACTCGCTGTCAGGTCGCTCAGGGCGATGAGGCGCCACGCCAGGCTGGTAACCCAGGTTTGAGCAGCCCCGGCAAATCGCTGGCGCAAAGCGCGGTAAAGCTGGCGCGCGCTGCCTTCAAAAATCTCAGGCTCATCCGCCTGGGCGGGCAGGTGGCTGCCCTGGCGCGCCACGACCGGCAGGTTAGCCATCATTTCATACAACACCGGCGCGGCAACGGGTTCAAGCGCCTGCGGGGGCTCATTAACCACGGGACTTCCTCGCCAGCGCCACCAGGATCACGCCAGAGATCAGCGCAACCACCGTTCCCACCGCCAGCGCAGTGAGATAGGGTGGGTCCGCATGGTTAATCACCCCCGCGCGGATATCCACGGCAGTGGAAGGGAACACCTGCGCCATGGCTTCCACGCGCCACAGGCGGGCGTGCTGCAGCAGGTCGTGCCCCATCACCAGCAGCGCCGCCAGACCGGTTCCAGCCCACCAGGCGCTCCATTCCCGGCTGCGCAGCCACGCTTCAAGCTGGTTGGCAGCCAATACAATCAAAAACACCACCGGAAGCAGCATAAACCGCGAAGAAACCCGCTCTGCATCTGCCAGCGGGATCGGCAATCGGTTGATGGGCTCGTACACCTTGCCCAACGAGAGCACCACCATCACCAGCAGCGCCGCGAACAGCCCACGGTAGGCGGCGGCAGGCAGGCGCTGGCGGTTCTTCCACGCCAACCCTATGCCAAAGACGAGCAAAAAGGCGAAGCCCGCCAGCCCGGTATAGAAATCCACCTCCCACCACGGCAGCGAGGCGTGCATTCCCTGCAGCGCCTGGGGCGGGTAGACCAGCGTCACAAAGCCTGAGAGCATATCCGTAACCGAGAAAAACCCCGAGATAAAGCGCCGGTCCTGGCTGGCATACTCCAGCGCTGACGGCAGGATTCTCCCCAGGTTGAGCAGCAAACTAAAGACAACCGCTGCCAGCAGCATTTTGGCGCGGCGGCGTTCAAAAACAGCCAGCATGAGCAGCAGCATCAGGCACCAGGTGACGAAGTGAAAGCCCCCCTGCGCAAAAATTGCCGCCTGCAGCAGCGCCATCCACAGCACCCAGCGCCAGCCGGATTCCCCCTCCAGCAGGCGCAGCACCAGCAGCACAAAATAGGGCAGCAAAAAGGCACTCACCCACATGGAATGTCCCACCCCGATGTGAGCGCTGAGGTTGCCGTTGAAGCTGAATAGCAAAAAAGCCGCCGCGAACGTGATTGGAGACCATCCGTAACGCCGCCGCAGCAGCAGCAGCCCGATAAAGCCCAGCGTGTAGAGCAGCAACGTGTTAATCAACACGAACTGCGCCGGTTGCAGCCAGCGCAGCAGCACCACCTGCGGCGCCGAAACCGCATCCGGCAGCGCCAGGAAGCGGTCGGTGGCGGCGAGCTGCGACTGGATGTGCAGTGGCAGTTGCCCTTCCAGCAGCGCCTGGCGCAAAAAGGCATAGCGCGGACCTTCCTGCGTCCAGTCGTGCCGGTCAAACTGGAAGGCGCCCCAGTTAAGAAAGCTGCCCCACACCACAATGCCCAGCGCAAACAGGCCCAGCAAACTGGCTCGCGCCGCCCACGTTGAGAGCGCCGAACCATCTGGCCTGAAAAGAACGCCCGTCAAGCGGGTGATTAAATTTGAAAAACGTCGCAAAATGCTATCGCCCGCGGCGGATGCGGGCCAGCGTGGCCAGCATAAAGCCAAAGGTGGTAAGCGCCGCCAGGCCAATCTTGGTCATATCCAACACCGGTTTAATCTCAACGCCATCTGGCCCGGCAATAATGACCGCCACCGGACGGGCATACGTCTGCCCGCCGCCCCCGCCCCCCGAGCCCGAGCCGGAAGCCATCTTCACTTCGCCGCTCTGCTCCACTTCAGGGGCAGCTTCCTCGCCCTCGGCAGGTTGTGCTTCATCGTGCGGCTTCACCGGCGAGCTTCCGCTACCTTCGCCCATGCCAAAACCGGTGAAAGTCAACACTTCAGCGGTGGGGATGAGCAAAGTATCACCCTGGCGCACCGCTTTGCCAAAAACCGCGTTGACGCTGGCCGCGGTGAGCACCCGGTCAATGCCAGCCTGCACTGCTTCCACCATGCCAGATTCCGTTTTTTGCGCAAGTGTTTCTTCAGACATACTATCCTCCTGCTTCAGGGTCGTTTTGAGAACAAGATTGCCGAAAGGATGCCAACCAGCGCCATCACCACAAAAAACACCTCCCAGCGCCGGGTGTGATCAATGATGGGCAGTTCAACCTCGCCCGCTCCCGCCGTGGCAACGCGCACCGCAGCCCCCCGGTTCCACACCAGGCCGCTTTCCACGCCGGGGAAGGGGATGACCAGCGCCTTCGAGATGACCGTCAGCGTCTGCGAGCCAACTTTGATGGGTTTGCCTTCTTGATACTGGAAATGATTGGAAGGATTGTGCATACGCAACTCCTTTTTGGAACTTGACTCTATCTCCGGTGTGTTTAATATACGCTAAAAACCGAAAAATGGTGCAGATTCAACCCAGGCGACTCACATACCAGGCCGCCACGTAACCGGCCTGCCCGCCCGCGGAGCGCACGTTCAGCCATTCACCCGCCGTACCGATTTTTTTCAGGGCAGCATCGCGAGGCTCCAGCACCTGCAGCATATCGCCCTTTTCCAGGCGCAGGATGAGCGTTTCGGGGGCGATTCGCGGCTGGCTGCGCAGCGCCAATCCCGGCAGGCTGGCAAAGACCAGTAAAATGCCCTGGGGTGGGCTGCCAGGCGGTGTGCCCGGCCCCAGCGGCAGCGGCGCCTGGGTGTTGAGATACCACCCGGCTGCGTAGCCCTGCTGACCGGTAGCATCGCGCACCATAATCCACTGGTTCTGCATGCCTACTTTAGCCAATGCGCCCGCTTTCTCTTCCACCACCAGTAATTCACTGCCCAGCGCCAGGCGCTTGATGAGGTTATCCGGGCCAACCACCGGGAAACTGCGCAGAGCCAGCGCATCGGCGGCGGTGTAGAGGCGCAGCTGCCCGCTGCCCTGCGGCAGGGGAGCGGGCTCAGCCAGATGCGTTTCAAGGTACCAGGCAGCCGCGTAGCCCTGCGCGCCTGTGGCATCCTGCACACGCAGCCACTGGTTGACCGCGCCTACCTTGAGCAGAGTGGCCTCGGTCAGCTCCAGCGAAAACAACTCGGTCTGCAGAGGGTAGCGTTTGATGAGATTACCGGAGTCAATGGCGGGCTGGCTGCGTAGCGCCAGCTGGTCGGCGCTGGTGAAAACGGAAATGGCGCCGGCGGGTTTGCCCACAACGGGGCGCGGACCTTCCAGCCACAGCGCCGCGGTGATGATGGCCTCCAGCGAGCCGGCAAAGCCGTACCGGCTCCGCGTCAGAGGAACCTCCTGCGGCTCCGGCGGGTAGGGGAAGGGGTCCTGCGCCAGAAAATCGCCGTTGCTCAGGCCGGTCAACACCAGCCAGTGCGTTTGCAACCCGGGGGTGGGGGCATAATCCACCTCCACAATCACCGGCAGGCTGGCTGCCAGAGTGGCGCGGATCTCCGCGACTGGGGCGGGGCTGGCCCGCGCCGAAACGTAGCGGCGGTAAATCATTCCGGGCAGCGCGCGCGGCAGGCTGGCAGGGATCACCAATCCACCCTGGAAGCCCGCACCCGGCCCCAGCCTCACCAGCAAGTCGTTGAGTACCGCAGGAGTCACGTCAAAACCAAAACCGGTCGCCACCATCGCCAGGTTCGTCACCAGGCAGCCGTGACTGCCGATGGTAAGGGTCGGGTCAGCCCCCAGCTGCTTACCCATCCAGCGCGGGTCCATTTGCGAAAAACGGGTTAAGGCGAACATCCTGCCTCCCGGGTGGCTAATCTTCCTTTGGGGGAGCGGTGGGACCGTAATCCAGCACTTCGCGCACCTGCGTATTAGCCACCGGCGTGCCAATTACGCCCTTCTCTTCCATCTCGTCAATCAGGCGGGCAGCGCGGGTATAGCCAATGCGCAACCTGCGCTGCAGCATGGTGATGGAAGCGCGGCCTTCCTTGCGCACCAGGTCCAGCGCTTCGCCGTAGAGCGGGTCGCCGGAATCTTCAGCGCTCATCTCATCCCACAGCGGGGTCTGCTTGAGGGGAACACTGCCGGGTAGCGCATCCACCGGGCTGCCGGGGGCAGGTTCTGCAACCGGCTGCTGGGCTGCCGCCAGGCGCCAGTAATCCACCAGGCGCTGCGTTTCACTCTCAGCCACGTAAACGCCCTGCAAGCGTACCGGAGCCGAGGCATCCGGCGCCTGGAAGAGCATGTCGCCGCGCCCCAGCAGCCTTTCGGCACCGGGCTGGTCAAGGATCACGCGGCTATCCACCCCTGATGCCACCGCAAAGGCGATGCGCGCCGGGAAGTTGGCCTTGATGAGGCCGGTAAGCACGTCCACCGAGGGACGCTGCGTTGCCAGGATGAGGTGAATGCCCGTGGCACGCGCCAGTTGTGCCAGGCGGGTGATGGAGCGCTCGGTTTCTTCCGGGGCCAGCAGCATCAGGTCAGCCAGTTCGTCAATCACCACCACCAGGTAAGCCAGGTGTTCGCTGGTGCTTTTCTGGTTAAATTCCACTATGTTGCGCACGCCCGCCTCGGAGAATTTGCGGTAGCGGTTATCCATCTCGCGCAGCATCCACTGCAGCGCGCCTACCACCCGCTCAGCCTCCACCACCACCGGCGCCAGCAGATGCGGAATGCCGTTATAACCGGTCAACTCCACCCGCTTGGGGTCCACCAGCACCAGGCGCAGATCGGTGGGGGTGTTGTTCATCAGCAGGGTGCACAGAATGGCATTGACGCACACCGATTTGCCCGAGCCCGTGGTGCCGGCAATCAGCAGGTGCGGCATGGCTGCCAGGTCGTAGCTCATGGCTTTGCCTGCCACATCCTTGCCGAGCGCAAAGCGCAGCGCGGAGCGCATTTTCTGGAAGGATTCGCTCTCCAGCACCTCGCGCAGCGTCACGCGGCTGATTTCGCTGTTGGGAACTTCAATACCAACGTAATTGCGCCCCGGGACGGGTGCCTGGATGCGGATACGCGGGGCTGCCAGCGCCAGCGCCAGGTCATCAGCCAGCGCCACAATCTTCGCCACCCGCACGCGGGTTCGCCCGGCGCGATTTTCAATAAACTCCGGCTCAACCCCGTATTGCGTGACGGTTGGGCCGCGGTGAATTTCAACAATATGGGCGGGCGCGCCAAAGGAAGCCAGCGTCTCCTCGATGATGCGCCCCCGGTCGTGATCCAAATTGGCCTGCACGGCAACCGGCGTGGCCGGGTCGAGGATGGCATCTATCGGCGGCAAGCTCCAGGTAGTGCCCGAGGGCGGCGCTGCCGGTGCAATGCCAGGGCTGCTCGCGCCTTTGACCGGCTGGATGGGTTTCTCTGGCTTGCTCTGAGCTTCTCGCCCAGCAGTCTTACCCGCCGCGGGTGCCCTGCCGCCCACCGCCAGCGGGTGAAAATCCGCAGGCAGATCGCTGTTTTCCACTTCCTCCGGCTGAGAAACGCGACGGGAGGGCGCGGCCACCTGCCGCGGCTTGCTTTGCAGCGCCGTCTGGAGCTTTTGCCAGAGCGGCCTGAAAAACGCCGCAATTTCCTGGATGGAGAGATCCAGCGTCAGCGCCAGCGCGATGAGCAGCCACGCCACCAGCGCCACCCAGGCTCCAGCGTTGCCCAGGCTGCCGGTCAGCAGTTGCTCCAGCCAGCCGCCCAGGTAGCCGCCGCCTTGCCCCTGCTCAGCCAGCGCCAGCCCGCCGCCCGCTGCCAGGTGCAGCATGGTCAAAAGGCACAGGTAGAGCAACGCCAGCCCCACCAGGCGGATGGCGTTTGGCTGGGGCAGGCTTTCCATCTTGCGGAAGAGCAACCACAGGCCAATCAGGATCAGGGCTGCGGGCAACACAAACGCGCCCCAGCCCGCCACCTTATCCAGCGCCTGCACCACCGCGCCGGTGAGCGTGCCGCGCTGCGCCGAAAACAGGCTGAGCAGCGCCAGCAGCCCCACCAGAGCCAGCAGCACGCCGAGGATATCAATCTTGCGGTCAGCCGGGATGCGACTCCACCAGTTACCGGAACGGCGGCGCGGCGCGCGCGAGGTTTTACGCGATGCAGTTGTTTTAGCAGATTTTGAAGAGGTTCTTGGCATATACGCTTATTATACGCAATAAATCCCCCAACGAGGCAACCCACCCGCAGCAGCCGGCCCGGCTTTTATTCCAATCCCAGGGCAACCCGCGTAGCTCTAAAGGCCAGTGGGGGCAGCTTATCGCGGCTGAAGAAAACCGCCTGGTCTGCGTCATCCCCGGCGTTGAGCCTGCCGCCGGTGATGCTGGCATGGTAAACCAGGACGATATCCGCGCCGCGCGGGTGCTCGCGCCCGCTGATCAGCGCCGCCAGCCCGGTGATTTGTACCTCCAGGCCGGTCTCCTCCAGGCATTCGCGCCGGGCGGCGTCCTGCGGGTCTTCATGCGCGTTGATAAAACCCGCCGGGAAGCTCCACAGGCCGCGTTGGGGCTCGTTGTTGCGCTGGATGAGCAAAACGTGCCCGTCTTGCTCAATCAGCACCCCGGCAGCCACCTTAGGGTCCTCAAAATAAATCCAGCCGCAGGTAGGGCACTGCGGCCTCAGCTCGCCAAACAGCAGGCGGCGCTCCACCGCAACGCCGCAATACGGGCAATAAGAGATGGGAGGCGTCATGCGGTGCCTTTCAGTGAGAATTTTCCATCATGCTCTACGGGTTGGCAGGGGTTACCGGCGCCGGCGCAGGTACAAGGCCGCCAGCCCGGTTCCCAGCGCCAGAACCACCAGCAGGGTTTGCAGCCATGTGAGCGTGCGCCCCTGCTCCCCGCGCGGCAGAGCGGCATCCTGCACAACGGGCGTTTCGGTGGCGGCAGCAGGGGGCACGCCGAGCATCATTTGCGGCTCGGTCGGCTGCGGTGCGGGCAGGTCGGTTGGCATCAGCGTAGGGGAGGCAGGGCGGGTGGGTAAAGCGGTGCCCTGCGGTTGCAGGTCGCCGGTGATGCGCATCTGGTCAGGCGGGGTGGGGGTGGCAGCCGTCACCGGCTGAGAGACCACCTTTGTCGCCTCCACCGATTTGAGCGCCGTGGTCGGCGCAGCGGTGGGCAGGGCTTCTGCCGGGCCAGAAACGGCGGTCTTGCTTGCCTCAAACGTTTTGGGGGTGGCCTGGGCCTGGTTACGACCTGAGCCAGTTTCCATGCTTTGAGGGGCGGCTGGCGCACTCAGCATCGAGGGGGTGGGCACGAACTCGAGCATCACCGAAAGCAGGAGGAAGAAGGTCGCCAGGGCGGAGGCCAATCCGAGCGAAAAGACCGGTCGGCTGAACACCCGCCGCCGGGCAGGCACCATCTGCGGTTTGAGGGTGAAGTTGTGAGGCACGCGCCGCCTGGGAGCGTTGCGCAGCATGGCCCGCGTCTGGCGCAATTCTTCAAGCGCGCGCTGCAGGTCAGGGCGCTGCGCCAGGTCGCGCTGCAGTTGAGCAACAGCCTGCTTGTCCAGCTCACCATCCAGGTAAGCGGAAAGCTGCTCAAGTTCGCGGGTAGAGATCGGCGGGATGCTCATCATTTAGCCTCTCTATCCAGACGAAAGCGCGCCGGTAAAAGTTCCCAAAATGCCTGCAGGCATTCGCGCAGCTTTAAGCGCGCCCGCGCCAGGCGGCTTTTGATGGTGCCGAGCGGTTTGCCGGTGGCTTCTGCCACCTCCTGGTAATCCAATCCCTCCACATCCACCATCACCACCACCGCTCTGAAGTCCTCCGGCAGAGCATTGAGGCAGTGCTGCACGGCGTGGTCAAGCTCGGCGGCATCCAGGGCTTGCTCGGGGGTGGGGCTGCCGTCCGCCAGCCAGGCCGGCGATTCAATTTCCTCATCGGAATCATCTGAAAGCGGTTCGAGGGGCACGCTGGGGTGGCGTTTGCGGCGGCGCAGCTCATCGTAACAGGCGTTGGTCACCATGCGCAACAGCCAGGCGCGGAACGAGCCGCCGCGATAATCGTTGAGGTGGCGGTAGGCTGAGATGAAAGCCGTCTGGGTCACATCCTCCGCGCCGTCTTCATCAGAGAGCAGGCGAAACGCCAGGTTGTAGGCCATCTCCTGGTAGGCCAGCACCAGGCGGTTGAAGGCATCCAGGTCGCCGTGTTTTGCCTCGTAAACCAGCGCCGCTTCGTCCATTCACTCCCTTTCCGCGCAGGAGCGCGCGTCTGTCAAGATTATATACGATTTTTCCTCCCCATGCGCGAGAAGCCAACCCAACCGGCGCAAAACGCGCCTCAATTTTCCGTGTACCGAAGCGAACTTTCCTGTAGAATCAGTTAAGTCACACTTCTGAAAGCATATAGAGGATGCCCTATGGTAAAAATTGCCCGGGTCGATTATCCCATCCACGAATTGCTCAAAAACCGCTGGAGCCCGCGCGCCTTCTCCAGCCGTCCGGTGGAACGCGAGGCGCTGCTCAGCCTGTTCGAAGCCGCGCGCTGGTCGCCTTCCGCCAACAATCGCCAGCCGTGGCATTTCATCGTCACCACCCCGCTCAAGGCCGAACCCTACCAGCGCCTGTTCGAGACGCTCACCGAACGCAACCAGAGCTGGGCCAAAAACGCACCGCTGCTGGTGCTGACGGTGGCGCAGCGCGAGCCTGAGCCCGGCAAAATCAACGCCAAAGCCCTCTACGACCTGGGCCAGGCCGTGGCGCACCTCACCGTGCAGGCCGGGGCTCTGGGCCTTTACGTGCGGCAGATGGGCGGGTTCGATGCCCCTCGCGCCGCCGAGAATTTCTCTCTGCCCGTTGGTTTCGAGCCGGTCACAGTGCTGGCAGTGGGCTACCTGGGCAGCCCTGATGTACTGCCGGAGCACTTCCGCCAGGCGGAGTTTGAAGCCCGCGCCCGCAAGCCCCAGGCTGAATTTGTTTTTGACGGCGCGTGGGGCGTTGCGCTTGACTGACCCGCATGCCGCCGGGCT
>CAYVOX010000034.1:0-1530 GCA_964453035.1 uncultured Anaerolineaceae bacterium | reverse complement strand
CCCGTCCCCTCGCCCCAAAGGATTTGCCATGATTCTACGTTTTCTTAAAGCCTTTTTGCTGCATTTCTCGTTCTACCTGGTCATCCCCCTGGTTGGCTGGGTGCTGGGCGGGCAAACTCCGCTCTTCAGCGCTCTCGGGCAAGATCTCTCCGCTTTCTTCCAGCAGCCCGCCCGGCTGGCGTTTGCCGCGCTGGCGTTGGCTGCCGCTGTGGCGCGCGGAGTCATCGCGGCGCGCCTGCCCCTGCCGGCTCATTCGGTCACGTCGCTCTCTGAACTGCAGCGCTGGCGCAACATCTCGCTCGAATCCATCCTGGTGCTAACCCCGTTTAGCGATGCGCGCGGTCTGCTGGTGTGGGAGCAGATCGCAGCCCTGCGCTGGCTGGGCGCAGCTTTGTTTGCGCTGGGCATGGGATTGGTTCTCTACGCCACCCTGGTAGTCATCCGCCATGAGAAAGCCATGCTGCCGCCGCCCGCTCCCGCCCTGTTGCTGACCAGCGGACCTTACCGCCATGTGCGCTACCCCATCCAACTGGGCATGCTGGTGGTGGGGCTGGGCCTGGCGCTGCTGTTCAGGTCGTGGATTGGGTTAGTGATGCTGATTTTTATGCTCAACTACACGCTGATGCAAATCCGCGCCACCGAAAAATGGATGCCGCAGAAATTCGGCTTGCAGTGGGCAGCCTACGCTAAAAAGACGCGCCGGCTATTCCCGGGCCTGTACTGACCCCCACCAGTTGATCGGCCAGTTCAACCAGGTTTTCCACCCGCCACAATTGCCCGCTGCCGCGCGGGAATTCCCCCTGCAGTGCCGACTGCCACGCCGCAGGGATGCCCGCCAGCCCGAAAACCGCCCCGGCCAGCGCCCCCGCCACACAGGCGGCAGTATCGGCATCGTTACCCAGGTTAGCCACCTGCGCCACAACTTCCTCAAATGAAGCAAAATTGAGCAACCCCCATACGGCGCTTTCCAGCGTGTGGCGCACCCAGCCGCTGTTGGCCAGTTCAGGGCGTGAGCGCAAGGGCGCCGCCTGGATGACCTTGCGCAGGCCGTCGGGCATCTCCACCTGGCTCAGGACGGCCTCAACCGCCTCAGGCGCGGGGTAACCGGCCACCAGCAGGGCAATCAGTGTGTTAACAAACAGCGAGCCCGCCACGCATTCCGCGTGCTGGTGGGTGACGCGCGATTGCAGGGCGCTGTCGGCGGCCAGCCAGCCGGGCTGGTTCCACCACGCCACCGCCACCGGCCAGCAGCGCATCACCGAGCCGTTGGAGGCGCTGGCCGGGTTGCGGCGCTGCACATCGGCGGCGGCATCCATCCATGGCTGCCCCAGCGCAATCCGCCCGAGCACGTTGGCGGTGTGGATGCCGATATCCGGCGGGTTGGAGCGGTACCATTGCACGAAGCGCCGCGCCAGGTCGTCGCCATCCAGCGGGCGGTGAGCCAGCAGGCTCTCAGCCAGCGCCAGCGCCATTTCGGTGTCATCGGTGAAGGTTCCCGCTTCCATGCGGCCGGGCTGCATCTGGCGCACC
>CAYVOX010000033.1:9740-25607 GCA_964453035.1 uncultured Anaerolineaceae bacterium | reverse complement strand
CTGCTGGTGCTGCTGGTGCACCGCGTGATCCTGCCGCGCTTCGGCATTCGCATCGGAACGGAACTGAACCCCAAAACCAAAAAGCGGGCTGCCAAAAAAAGCTAAAAGGCTATTCTATTTGTTGATCGCAGATGGACCGATAACCGCAGCGCAGACAGCGCTGCGGTTCTTCATGTGAGCGGGCAGCTAATCCCTGGCGGTCCTGGCGGCGCATTTCCACCATTAAATCCACCAGTTCGGCTTCCAGTTGCGGAGTGTAATCCACGGCGAAGGCGCGGTTGCGGTAGCGGATGATGCCGTAGGGCGGGCGCTTGCCGGTGGTGCGCTCGACGAGAAAGCAGTAGGCAGCCAGTTGATAAACGTGGCTGGCGCGGGGGGCATCTGGCGCCCAGCCGCTTTTCACCTCCACCGGAATCTGGCGCCCGTTCTCTTCCACCAGGTAATCGGGCTTGCCGGTGAGGTTGTTGGCGGCGTCGTAGAGCGGTTTTTCGACGCGGTTGCCCCAGCGGGCGGCATCCACGTAAATCACGCGCCCGGCGGGCAGTCCGGCCTGCTTCTGGCGGCGGGCGGCCTGCCAGAGCAGCACAACCGCTGCCACAAGCAGGATGAGCGCGGCGTAAATCATAGGATTTGCAGGGTGAGCCACACGGCAGCCAGGATGAGCGCTGCAATCAGCAGCACCCAGCCGGCCAGCCGAAAGAAACCGGCCAGCAGAACCTGCCGGCCGTGTTCCTGGTGAAAAGCGGTGCCTTCGGAGAGTTCAGTTTTATTTTGCGACTCAAAGCCCTGGTTGTGGTAGCCCCAGGCGCGCCGGCAATACAAAAACGTGCCAATCTCCGAGGCGCGGATGATGCGCATATTAATCCCCGTTGTTGGGCAGGCGTTGCATGGCGCTGGCCAGGGCCTGCTGCAGCTTTTGCTCGCGCAGGCTGGTGGTCAGGTCGCCGCGGGTGCGCTCCACAATGCCGCGCACCACATCGGTGTGGCGGCGCAGGTTGTAGGTGATGGCGTCGGGGTAATCGAGGGTGACCAGCAGGGCGTAAATCTCATCCATGCAGCCGAGCAGCCGTTCGGCTTCGTCGGAGTAGCCGTGGCGCAGAATATCGAGGCAGCGGCGGCGCAGCTCGCCGGCAGTTTCGGCCAGGCCGTTGAGGTAGGTGGCGTATTCCACACCCAGCGCCTCGGGCTGGGGCAGCGCCTGGTTGAGGATGAGCGCGCAGGTGATGGAAGCCTCGCAGAATTCCTTGATGGCATCCTGGGTGTAACCGGCAAAGAACAGGTCGGGGTAATCAGCCAGGGCGATTTTAACCGCCTCCACCAGGCTGCGCGCCTGGTCGAGATGCTCCTGGGCGGCGGGAACTTCGCTGCGGTGGATGGCGCGGATGGCGTGCGAGGCGTGGCGAGTAATCAGCCGGGCCTGGGCCAGGGCGTTATCGCGGGCGCGCGTGCGGGCTTCAAAATTCTGGTGAACTCGTTCGCTTATCTGGGGTAGAGCATCCATATCAGCCTTTTGGGGGTTCCGGCGGTTGCAGCGGGCGGAAGAGATGTTCCGCCAGCTGCGATTCGCCGGGAATTTGAATTTCACCAAAGGCGGCTTCGTAACGCGCCAGGTTTTCCGCCAGGGCGCGCAGGAAGAGCTTGGCGCCGATGGGCGACATGACCAGGCGTGAGACGACGCGGCTTTTGGGTTGCCCGGCCAACAGGCTGGCAAAATCGAAGACGATTTCCATGGGCGAGTGGCTGATGCGCACCAGGTTGACGTAGGCGGGCTGCATATCCTCGGGGATATCCATCACCGGAGGATGAGAGGGGGGCTGGCTCATGGCTAGAAGGGAATTTCTTCGCCGCCTTCAGCGGGGGGAGCGCCTTCTTCCGGTGAGCCGCCGCTGTCGCTGCGGGGGGTGAGGAAGCGCACCATGGAGGCGTTGACGTCATACGAGGCGCCAGTGGTGCCGTCCTGCCGGGAGAAGGTTTTGGGTCCGCCGCTGGCCTGGTCGGGGACAAGGCGGCCTTCGACCAGCACCTTTGAGCCTTTCTTGAGGTAGGTGTTGCAGCTTTCGGCCTGTTTGCCCCACACCGAAACGCGGAACCAGATAGTTTCCTTGACGGTCTGGCCGTTGGAGCCGGTGTACTGGCGGCTGGTGGCTACATTAAAGCTGGTTACAGGTTGCCCGTTGGGCGTATAGCGCATTTCCGGGTCTCTGCCGAGATTGCCGATGAAGATAAGCGTGTGCCACATACTGTCCTCCTGCGAAAGTGTGCGAAACGTTAATTGGATTGTACATGTGAAATTCAAAACCGTGTTGGCAGAATGGCGTTGAGTTTTGAAAGCAGTCCTATAATAGTAGCTAACACCTTTCCGGATGCCTGTTTGATGGAGCGCCCCATGAACGCCGCCGAAACCTCCTGCCCTGTGCCAGCCAGCGCCGAACCGCTGGCGCAAACCCGCGCCGCCAGCCGCGTTTACCAGCGCGGAGCCGAGCAAATCACCGCGCTGGATGCCGTCTCGCTGGATATTCCGCGCGGGGCGTTCAGCATGCTGGTGGGGCCCAGCGGGTGCGGAAAATCGACCCTGCTGCACCTGCTGGGCGGGATTGACCGTCCCACCGCCGGCAGTGTCACCGTCAACGGTTGGGCGCTGGAACGGGCATCAGAATCCGAGTTGACGCGCTTCCGGCGCGAGAACATCGGTTTTGTCTTCCAGTTTTACAACTTGCTGCCGTTCATCAGCGCGCAGGAGAACGTGGCGCTACCCCTGCTGGCGCGCGGCATGGCGCGGGGCGAGGCGCTGCGCCAGGCGCAGCATCTGCTGGAGCAGGTGGGCCTGGATGGGCGCAGGCGCCACAACCCGGGTGAGCTTTCTGGCGGGGAGCAGCAGCGCGTGGCGATTGCGCGGGCGGTGGCGGGTCATCCCAGCCTGGTGCTGGCGGATGAGCCCACCGGCGACCTGGATGAGGTCAACGCCCGCGGCGTGCTGGAACTGCTGCGCGACCTGAACCGCAGGCTGGGCACCACGCTGATCGTCGCCACGCACAATTTGCAGCTCATCGAGCCCGGCGATGCCGTGCTGCGCCTGGCGCACGGCAGGCTGGAGCAGGGCGTATGAGCACTGCGCTGCGCCTGGCGCTGGCAGACCTGGCCCACGACGGGTTGCGCTCGCTGTTCAGCGCGCTGGGCATCGCTTCGGTGGTGATGGTGGCGCTGGTGCTCAACGCCACCGCGCTGGGCATGCAGGAGGTGTTGAATGAAGCGCCGCTCTCTTCCAACCTGGTGGTGGTTGACCCCACCTACAGCGACCTGAGCGATTCGGTCATCCCTGATGAGGTTATTGCGGGGCTGGCCGTTTACATGCCCGATCCCATCGTCCAGGTGGCGCCGGTGCATTACCAGCGCATTCGCATTGAGGAGCGCATGCTGACGCTGCTGGCAAGCGAGCCGCGCTACTGGGAGAGCGTGCATCAAATCCGCATGACCGAGGGGCGCATGCCTTCCGGGCTGCGCGAGGTGATGGTGGGACAGGGCGGGGTGGTGATTTACCACTGGAAGGTGGGGCAGACGGTGACCATCTACGGCGAGCCGTTCACCATCACGGGCATTTTCCAGGCGCCGGGCACGCATTTTTCCGCGCTGTGGATGACGATGGCAGCGATGGATGAGCTGTTCACGGCTCAAAACCGGGTGCAATTTTTGAACCTCAACATCGTCGCCGGGGCTGACCTGGAAGCCGTGCGCCAGCGCCTGCTGCAATCCCCGGTGATTGCCGGTCGGTACGCCGTCTTTCTGGAGGATAGCTACACGCGGCGCAATGCCCGCCTGGTGCAGGATGTTTTCAGCATCCTCAACCTCATCAGCCTGGTGGCGCTGCTGGCTATCCCGCTCAGCACCTACAGCATGACGTTGCTCACCCTGGCGGAGCGGGCCCGCGCGCTGGCGGTGATGCGCGCGGTGGGTTTTTCGCCTGGCGCGGCGCGGGATTTTCTGATGCTGCGCGCGCTGCTGCTGGCGGCAGGGGCTTTCATCCTGGGGTGGGCTGGCGCTTATTTGTTTAACCTGTTGATTGAGTCACGCGGGCCGGTGGTCATTTTTGACGTTTTGTTTCAAGTCAAATGGACGCTTGCGCAGGGCCTGCTGTTTTTTTTGATGACCATCGTCTTTTCAGCCGCCGGGGCGTATTTTTCGGGCCGGCGGCAGTTGAGCGTGGCGGTGAGCGAACTGCTCAAGGAGTGACGGGGATGTCTTTGCTGTGGGTAGCTGCGCGCAATCTGCTGCGCCAGAAGTGGCTGGGGGTGGTGCTGGCCTTGAGCATCTCCATCCCGTTGATGGCTTACCTGGTGCTGAATGCCATGCAGGATGACCTCGATCGGCGCTTTGACCACCTCTCGCAGAGCTTTCTGGTGGTGCAGCAGGGCGGGGTGACGGGCGAATTTCACGGCAGCCGCCTGCCGCTTGAACTGCAAAACACCCTGCGCCAGCGCGGCGCCAGCCTGGTGGTGCCTGAGATTCGCACGGTGACCGGCACGCGCATGGAGGATATGGTGCTGCTGCGCGGCCTGACCCCGGAAAACTACGCGCAGATTGATCCCTTCGACCTGCTGGAAGGCCGCGCCCTGCAGCCGGGCGACCCGCCGCGGCGCGTGATGCTGGGCACCAGCCTGGCGCAGAAGCGCGCCGTGGGACCGGGCGATACCATCCTGCTGCGCGGGCGCGAATTTGAGGTGCAGGCGGTCTTTTCCACCGGCACCTACAGTGATTACCAGGCCTGGATCTCGCTCACTGATGCGCAACAGCTATTAGGCTGGGAGGACGTCTCCATTTATGTGATTCCAGCCGGTGAAGCGCTGCGGATCGGGGATACCCTGCCGGACGGCGTGGTGGTGACGCAGATGGGCGAGAGCGGGCGCAACCTGGTGAGCGAATTCCGTCCCTTTTTTGATATCCTCAGGGTGCTCTCGGTCATCCTGGGAATTTCAGCGGCGGTGAACCTGGGGATTGCCCTGTGGCGCCTGGCGTGGCAGCAGCGCCGTGAGTTTGCCATCCTGCAGGCGGTGGGCTTTACGCGCCGGTCGCTGGCCCTCTACCTTGGGTTGCAGGGAGCTGCCATAACCCTGTGCGGTTTTGCCTTCGGGGTGCTGGAGGCCTGGGCGGTGACCAGCGTCTCGCACCTTAACAACGCCTGGATTACCATTCGTCCAGCGCTGGATGCGCGCATCCTGGCGCTGGCCCTGCTTTACGCGCTGGGCGTGCTGCTCACCAGCACCATCCTGCCGGTGGGCTGGCTGGCGCGGCTGAACCTGGCGGCTATGATGCGCGTCGAATGACTTTGTGATTCAACAAGGAGGAAAAAATGAAACGCAATGCGCTATTCTTCTGGGTGGTTATTCTCACCATGGTGGCAGCCAACCTGGCGTGCAACGTGCCCTTCCTGGGCGAGGAAGAGCAACCCACCCAGGCGCCGGTCAGCACCAGCGCGGTGACGAAAGCCTCGCCGCTGCCCGGGGCAACCCAGCCCAAACCGACCGAAACGCCCAAACCAACCGCCAAAGCCGCCAACCCGCTGCCGCTTCCGCTGCGGCAGGGGCTGGCCTCGCTGGATTCCTACCGCCTGACCATCCGCGCCGGGGCGAGCGGCAGCGACACGCTGGAAAAGAGCGATATGGTCATCCTGATGGAGTACAACGCCAAGACGAAGAGCACTCACTGGAAGATGACCTCCACCAACGTCTCGGAGGACGAACCCAAGCCTCAGGTCAGCACCTCGGAATACTACAAGGTGGGGAGCAAGTCGTGCTCGCTTTCCAGCTCAAGTTCTTCCACCAAGACGCCCACCGCCAAAATCGAGGACAGCGACCTGGTGGCGCAGGACCTGGCCAACAGCCTGTCGTACCTGGTGGATTACAACCTGTACGCTGAGAACCCGGTGTTTGTGGCAGAAGAGACCCTTAACGGGGTGGTGACCAACCACTTCAAGTTCAAGGTCACGCAGCTGGGCAAGGATTCGGGGGCGGTGGTGAAGCAGAACAGCGGCGAGTACTGGGTGGCTAAAGATGGGCAGTACCTGGTCAAATACACGGTGCTGCTTGAGATGGACAGCGACAAGTCCGGTACAAAAACGGTGCGCACGGAGTTGAACCTGGAGTTAACGTTGATTAACAAGACCGTAGAGATTGCCTTCCCGCCCAACTGCACGACCAAGTGAGGCGGGGTTGGCTCACCTCTAAAGCATAGCGTCGGGCTGCAAGCCCGACCTACGGGAGCCATCTGCGCCAAAAGACCTGTTAGGTTTTTAAAACCTAACAGGTCTCCCCGCCGACTGCAGGGGTTGCGCAGGAGCGGAAGGTGGGTAGCTTCG
This sequence comes from uncultured Anaerolineaceae bacterium, assembly GCA_964453035.1. GTDB lineage: Bacteria > Chloroflexota > Anaerolineae > Anaerolineales > Anaerolineaceae > CAYVOX01. The sequence goes on along the minus strand of CAYVOX010000033.1, from coordinate 19,258 downwards.
ACCGGTTCGCGTCGGGCTGCAAGCCCGACCCACGGGAGCCATCTGCGCTAAAAGACCTGTTAGGTTTTTAAAACCTAACAGGTCTCCCCGCCGACTGCAGGGGTTGCGCAGGAGCGGAAGGTGGGTAGCTTCGACCGGTTCGCGTCGAGCTGCAAACCCGACCTACGGCAAGAGCAAGAACCCCCAAAGGTTTTTGGAAACTTTTGGGGGTTCGAAACCTGACAGATCTCCCCACCGCCTGTGAGGATGCAGGCTGGAGCGAGGGTTTTGCAGGGGCACCTGGATTAACCATGGAGGCGGTACCGATTTATGCCAAAAGTCTTCGTCAGCGGGTGTTTTGACTTGCTTCACAGCGGGCACGTGGCCTTTTTCACCGAGGCCGCCCGCTACGGTGACCTGTACGTGGCGGTGGGCTCAGACCAGACCATCTTTGACCTGAAAGGCCGCGTGCCGGTCAATAGCGAGGAAGAGCGCCTGTACATGATCCAGAACCTGGCATGCGTTAAGCAGGCTTTTATCTCGCGCGGGTCGGGCATGATTGATTTTGTGGATGAAATCAAGGCCGTCCGCCCGGATATCTTCATCGTCAACGAGGACGGCAACATCCCCGAAAAGCGCGCCCTGTGCGCCGAACTGGGCATCCAGTACCTCATCCTCAAGCGTGAACCGCATAGCGGGCTCTCCCCGCGCTCCACCACCGCGCTGCGCAGCGTGTTCAGCATGCCCTACCGCATTGACCTGTGCGGCGGGTGGCTGGATCAGCCGTGGGTTTCAAGCCTGCACCCCGGGCCGGTGCTGACCATTTCGCTGGAGCCGACCATTGAATTCAACAGCCGCAGCGGGATGGCCACCAGCACGCGCCGCAAGGCCATCGAGTTGTGGGGGCCGCGCCTGCCCGCTGGCGACCCGATGAAGCTGGCCAGGGTGCTGTTCGCCTATGATAACCCGCCCGGCACCCAGGAAATCTCAGGCTCGCAGGATACCATCGGGATTGTCTTCCCCGGCCTCAACCGCGCTTTCTACCGCGGGGCGTACTGGCCGGAGCAGATTGACTCGGTGCAGGACGAGGGCGTGCTGCGCTTTGTGGAGCAGGCCCTCTACCTCATCCCGCTGGGGCCGCGAGGGCAAGATTTTCACGTGCTGCAAAACACGCGCATCAGCGCTGAGGGGGCGCAGTCGCTCTCCGCGGCGGCCGAGGCCTGCTGGCAGGCTATCCTGGCGGGCGACCTGCGCGGCTTTGGCGAGCAGTTCCGGCGCGGGTTTGAAGCCCAGGTGGCCATGTTCCCCAACATGATGAACGCCGCCCTGGCGCAAATGATTGAGCAGTACCGCAACCAGGCCCTGGGGTGGAAGGTTTCGGGGGCGGGCGGCGGGGGATACTTGATCCTGGTGGCGGATCACCCCATCGAGAACGGGGTGCGGGTGGCAATTCGCAGAAAGGACTATTAATATCATAATTATCAACGATTATGGCGCATTTTGCCGATTCCTGATTTACAATAAGGTACTAGCGACCTGACAGTTTGTCATCCTGAGGCTTGAAAAGCCGAAGGATCTCGATATTCGGTCTTCAAGTTCATCCTAATGAGATTCTTCGCCTTCGAGGCTCAGAATGACAACATTTCTTTTGTTTAGATTGGTGAAACTGTCAGGTAGCTAGATAAGGTTTCAGGGATCAAATAACGAGGTTATCATGTTAAAAATTGGAGATATCGCCCCCGATTTTACACTACCCTCCCATCTGGGAGCGCCTGTCACATTAAGCAGCCTGCGCGGAAAAAACGTGGTGCTGGTGTTCTTTCCGCTGGCCTGGACGCCCATATGAACCGGGCAGATCCCGTCGTACGAAGCCGAGTATGCTTTGTTCGCGGGATTGGATGCCCAGGTTCTGGGCCTGAGTGTTGACCATATCCCCTGCCTGAAGGCGTGGGCTGAGAGCCTGGGCGGAATCCACTACCCTCTGCTGAGCGACTTCTGGCCGCACGGCGCAGTTGCGCAGGCTTACGGTGTGCTGCGCCCGGAGGGACATTCCGAGCGGGCCATTTTTGTGCTGGATAAGCAGGGCGTCATCCGCTATATTGATATTCACGATATCGACGCGCAGCCCAGCAACGTTGAATTGCGCGACGTGCTGCGCCAGGTGGACCCCATCGCGGCGCAACGCGCGCCCAAAGAGGTGCAACCGGAGCAGGCCAACTTGCCCCATGGTGGAATCGTGATGTATTGCACCACCTGGTGCCCGGATTGCAAGCGCGCGCGCCGGTGGCTGGCTGAGCGCAACCTGCCCTACACCGAGGTGGATATCGCCCGCACGCCGGGCGCCGAGCTGCAGGTGCGGCGCTGGGCCAGCGGCAACGCCACCACCCCCACCTTTGATATTGACGGCCAAATTGTGGTGGATTTTGACGAAGCCCGCCTGAAGCAGGTGCTGGGGTTGGAGGATAAGTTCATCGAACCGTGAGGCCGGGCGGGGCGAAGCGCGTACAAGCTGGCACCAGGCTTGCATCGTAATCCTGCGGGAAGGAGTCATCCATGCAAAAGAAAACAGCCTTGATTCTGAGTGGTGGTGGGGCGCGAGGGGCGTTCCAGTGCGCCGCCGAAAAGTATGCCCGCGAAGTCAAAGGGTACCAGTGGGATATTATCGCGGGCGTCTCGGTGGGGGCGCTCAATGCCGCCATGCTGGGCATGCGCAAGTACGCCCGGTTGTGGGAAATCTGGAACACGGTGACCAGCGAGCAGGTTTACACGGGGGGCTTTAACGCCTGGTCGGTGGTTAAGCTGCTCTTTGGGGCCAAATCCTTTTACGGCAACAAACCGCTGCAGAACATGCTGCGCGAGGAACTTTCCAGCGGTACCATCAGCGTGGATGTGCGCATCGGGGCGGTTTCGCTGGTGAGCGGGGAGTACGTGCAGTTTTTGCGCTCCGACCCGCACCTGGCGGAGGCCATCCTGGCTTCGACGGTGATGCCCATCATCTGGACGCCGGTGGATGTCTCAGAGCAGTACCCCTCCATGGTGGACGGCGGGGTGCGCAACATCAGCCCGGTGGGGGATGTGCTCGATTCCGAGCCGGATGAAATCGTTATCATCAACTGCGGCGGGCAGGAATCAGCTGCGCTGCCCGCAGCGCCTGAGAATATCGTCAAAATCGGCCAGCGCACGCTGGATATCCTGCTCAACGAACTGTTCAGGGGCGATATGCAGGAGTTTTTGCGCATCAATGCGCTGGTGCAGGAGGCTGCCGCCCACGGTGTAACGCTGCACCACCCCACTACCGGCAAGCCGCTCAAATATTACGCCTGCAAGGTGATCGAGCCATCCGAGGCGCTGGGCGACACGCTCGATTTTAGCCGCGAGGCGCTCCAGCATGCGCTGCGCCACGGCGCCGAGCGGGCTAAAGAGGTGCTGGGCAGTTGAGGCTCTAAGGCGGCGGGCTTCTCCACCTGTTCTTCCGCTACAATACCGGCCTGCAAGTCCATTCTATCGAGATGGATTGCAGAACCTTGTTGAAAGACGGGCAAAATCGTGCTAAAGTGATTTTAGTTCCACCGTTCCTGGTCAGCCACCCATACAATCGGTAATTGTTGAGTGTCGCTTCTCTCATTGGCTCGATTTCAGTGCAGACACTTTTTGCGGCTGAAGCATTGAGCCTGAGGGTGTTCAGAGGCAGTTGTTATCTGAAATGAGGCAATCAATGAAAACCGATTTTGGACTCAACCGTTTTAAAGTGCTTTGCATGGTGCTTCTGGTGGCCTGGGTGAGCTTCGGAATTTACCCCGCCCTTGCCAGTAACAACCCGATGGAAAACCCCGGTCATGCGCTTTCTATCAGCCCGGATTGGAAGAATCTTGGAATAACGTGGCGCGTTTCGGTCGCCAGCAATAGCACAGAGGGCAATGGTTACTCGTATGCCGATAATGCCATCTCTTCGGATGGACGCTACGTGGTGTTCAGTGCCACATCCTACAACCTGGTGCCCGGTGACGCGCAGTACGGCTTTGAGGATGTCTTCCTCCACGATAATCAAACCAAAACAACGGAACGCATCTCCGTGAGCAGCGCAGGCGTTGCCGGCAACGAGGCTTCCTACTACGGCGCGGACGTCTCAGCCGACGGACGTTATGTGGTTTTTGCGTCTAAAGCCAGCAACCTGGTTGCGAATGACACCAATCTCAAATGGGATATCTTCCTGCGAGATCGCCAGGCGAGCGCCACCTCGCGCGTTTCCGTCTCCTCAACGGGCACGCAATCCAACGGAAATTCCTGGCAACCGAGGATATCAGACGACGGCAGCATCATTGTGTACACTTCAGAGGCCTCGAACCTGGTGACCGGAGATACCAACAGCAAGTGGGATATCTTCGCCTTTAACAGGTCCACGCTGCAAACGGAGCGCGTCTCGGTGAGCTCCGACGAAGCGCAGGCCAACGGACGTTCGGGAGATTACAGCAACCCGGCTGTCTCATCTGATGGGCGCTTTGTTGCCTTCACCTCTGAGGCCTCCAACCTGGTGCCAGACGACACCAACACCTCCTGTGACATGAATGGCGATGGCAATCCCGCTGAGAATTGCCCGGATGTATTTGTGCGCGACCGCACAGGCGGCACCACGGAGCGCGTTTCGGTGAGCAGTTCGGAGGCGCAGGGTAACCAATTTTCCATATCACCGGATATTTCGGACGATGGACGCTACGTGGTGTTTAACTCAGCCGCCAGCAACCTGGTTGCTGATGATACCAACGTGTGTGAAGCCGTGTGGTATGGGTCCACATCCTGCCCGGATGTGTTTGTGCGCGACCGCACAGGCGGTACCACGGAGCGCGTATCGGTGAGCAGCACCGGTACCCAATCCACCAAAAGTTCGATGAATGTCAACCGCAAACCTCCGGCCATCTCTGGCGACGGCAATATTGTGGTGTTTGAATCGGACGATACGGCGCTGGCCACGGGAGCGACGAATGGGTACAGCCAGCTGCTAGCGCACGACAGGCTCACCCACCAGACCACCCTGGTCTCCGCCAGCACTTACCGCTGGCAGGGAAATTCCTGGTCAAATTGCCCCCCGGATATCTCGGCAGACGGGCGTTACGTTTCCTTTCCTTCTTTAGCCAGTGATCTGGTCACCGATGATGCCAACTCTTTACAGGATATCTTCGTCCGCGACCGCACAGGCTGGACTTATGCCGTGGCTGGCACGGTACGCAATGGCTCAGGCAACCCGGTTTCTGGCGTCAAAGTTGGCTATGGCAGCAAGGTTGGCGAGAACGATATCACAGATACCAACGGCGAGTATGAGCTGTACTACATGCCCACCGGAACGTATCACATCATCGCGCACTTGTTTGGCTGGCTTTCGATTCCAGCCGAAAATGTGATATCCGTCCCGCCCACCACCATTGATGCTGACTTTGTCATTGTACCAGCATCCAATTTCCTCTACTTGCCGTCCATCATGCGCTGATTTTGCTAAACCGCGTACCCCCCTGGTGCCGGGTCAGTACTGCCCTGCCTCCACCCACAGGTGCTCGCCGTCCGTGGCAAGCTCCAGCCATCCAGCTTGCTCCAGGCTGAGCCAGCCGGGGCGGTTGATGAGCGCGCCGGGCTGCAGCCAGGCCACCAGCGCCGGGTTGAGCGCCTCCCAGGCGGCGGGGGGCTGGGCTTCGAGGTCGGCGGGGGTGAGTAGCAACAGGCCGGGCGACTGGATGGATTCAGCGGGGAGCCGTGCCAGGTCCTGCGGGGCCACCCCGCCCGGCAGCAGGGCGCGGAAGTTCTTCCACTCAAGAACAAGTGCTGTTCCTTGAGGGGTTTGCGCCAGCACAGTGAGGCGCGCGTCCTGGCCCAGGGTGAGCTGGCTGCCGGTCTGCAGCTCAGCCATTTCAACCTTCTGCGCGCGGAGCAGGCTCACCAGGCGGTTGCGGGCTGCCCCCTGGCTGATGGAAGGCGCAAAGGCCACCTGAGCGGGGGGGAAGCGCTCCACCAGGCTGGCGAGGGCATTGAGGGGTGAAGCGTAGCGCGTGGTGATGAGCAGGGCATCCAGCCGGGCGCCGAAGGGGGGCAGGCGGCGGGCCAGGGCATCTTCCAGGGCGCGCGAATCGGCGGCGCCGTTGAGCAGCGCCGTTTGTCCCTGCGGGGCGCGTACCAGCAGCGCCGGGCCGCCTTGCAATCCCAGCAGGGTGAGTTGCAATTTACCGGTGGGGGCCGCCAGCGCCGAGCGCCAGGCTCCCAGTGCCAGCAGGGCTGCCAGCAGCAAGGCCGCGCCGGGCGCCAGCCAGCCTCTAAACCTGGCCGGGCGCAGCAAACCGACAGCAAAGGCAAACAGCAAGGCGTAATAGAGGATGACCAGCGCCAGCCCCACCTGCCCGGTGACCAGCGAACCGTTGGGCAGCTGAGCCAGGGCTTCAGCGGCGCGGATGGTGAGCGCGGGCAGCGGCCAGATGATACCCGCCAGCAGCTGGCCGAGCGGCAGCCAGGCCAGCCCGCCCAGCAGCGCCAGCCCACCCAGCACCATCACCAGTGGCTGGATGGGCAACACCAGCGGGTTGGCCATCACCGCGCTGAGCGAGACGCGCTGGAAGTGGTAGGCGATGATGGGCAGCGTGGCAGCCTGGGCAGCCAGGGTGAAGAGGAAGTATTCCGCGATGGGGGCAGCGATGCGGCGGGCCAGTGGAAACGAAACGCGCCGCGCCAGCAGGTGGGTGAGCCAGGCCAGGAGCGGGTCGGCGAAGAGCACCAGCCCCAGCGTGCCACTGAAGGAAAGCTGAAAGCTGATATCCCACGGCAGGCTGGGGTTAAACAGGCACATCAGGGCGGCCACAAAGGCCAGTGAGTTAGCCCCCACCTGCCGCCGTCCGAGCAGCGGCCCAAACAGGCCCACCGCGCCCATCACCGCCGCCCGCACCACCGAGGGCTGCGCGCCGACCAGCAGGGTGTAGAAGCCAATTGAAAGCAGGGCCAGGAGCACCGCCACGCCACGGCGGGTGAAGCGCCCGAAACCGCGCACGAACAACCCGGCCAGGATGGAAATGTTGAAGCCGGAGATGGCGATGATGTGCGCGGTGCCGGTCTGCTGGAAGGCTTCGGTTACTTTTTGGGGCAGGGCGCTGTCATCCCCCAGCAAAATGCCCGCCATGAGAGCGGATTCGGGCTGCGGCCAGAGCTGGCGAACCACCTCCAGCGCGCGCGAGCGCAGATCGTAAAGAAAGGCCAGCAGCGGGCTGCCGGCGTTGCGTTTAAGCAGGGTGACGGCAGGGTAGCTCAGCACCGCGCTGATGCCCTGGCGCTGCAGGTAGCTGGCGTATGAGGCGCTGCTCTCCTCCTCGGCGGCGGTGGGAGACCCCACCAGGGCCACCCGGTCGCCGTAGCGCCAGTCACCGCCGGGGGGCAGGCGGGCCAGCAGCTCACCGCGCACGCTCAGCGGGGCGTTGGAGGGCAGGTTGTCTTCCAGGGGGGCAAGCGATTCAACCTCGATTTGCAGGGTGAGGGATTTATCGCGCTTTTGTGGGGGGCGGTTGACCACGCCAACGATGCGCGCCGCACCGCGCTGGTTGTACCAGGCCAGGTCGCGCTGCGAGGGCGGGGATTGCGCCAGGGCGATGCGCAGCGCGCCGAGGGCAAAGCCTACCAGCAGCAGGGCAACCGGCAGGCGAGCCAGCTTGCGCCAGGCGGCGTAGCGCGGAAAGCGCTGCAGCAGGCGCGTCTCGAAGATGGCAGCGACAATGGCGGCGCTGCCGAGCGCGGCCCACGCCCACCACGGCGCCTGCCAGGCGGAAGCTGCCAGCAGGCCGAGCAAAAAAGCCAGGGATAACCAGAGCAATGGCATGTTTCATCCGATTCTAGCTGAAAGCCGGTGAGAGAACAAATCATTCCACCTGGGTAAAACAAAAGCCTGGCTGCTTGGGCCAGGCTTTGCATCGATGAAGTGAGGGCAGGGGGCGAAGAAGCTGCGGTGTTTTCCCGGGCGCCTCACGGGCTGCGCGTTATTTGTGCATGTCAATCATCACCGGTGTCATGAACTTTTCGCTGTTCATGAAGGTGACGTTGACGTCCGGCGTGCCGTGGAATTTGACGTTGCGGCCGACAATCTGGCTGTTGTAGCTATCTGAATTGGGACAGCCGCCGATATCCACGGACTGGTTGGGGGCCAGGATGAGGCCGGTGAAGTGCGATTCCGAGTTGCCCTGCAGGATGAGTTCGTCGGTGTTGGTGGGGGCCATCAGGATGAGGATATCCTGGAGGGCGTAGTTGGCGGGCGTGGCGCTGGTGGGCGCGGAGATGTTGATATCAGCATTACCGGTGAGCCGGAAGCCGCCAGTGACGAAGTAGATGGTGACGTTATCGCCGTAGAACTGGTTGTGCTCGCCTTCCAGGCGGATATCGCCGTAGATGCAGTACAGGCCGGGGCTTAGGAATTTATCGCCCACCATGGCGTCATAGCGCCCGTAGGTGATGTTGTCGCCGGGGTGCGTGCCGCGGTAATCGGGCAGGGCAGCGCAGTTGGGGGTGGGCAACGTGGGCAGGGTGACGGAGGCATCGGTGGCCTGGGGCTTGGCTGTGTTGGGGGAGAAGGGCTCGGTGTGGCCGGAAAAGGTGGTGTGGTAATTGACGCCGGAATCCGGCACGTAGATGCCGCCGCTGGTACCGCTCTTGGACATGCAAGAGTTGGAGAACACGCCGCCGCCGAAGGCGTTGACGTTGGTGGTGCCATGAAAATCCACGCCGTCGTAAGCGCAGTTGGAATCCAGGGCGACGATGGCATTGCCAAACGCCATGGGGGTGCGCGGTTTGATACGGGCGACGCCTTCAACGGTATTTTTGACCGGGCCGCTGTAGAAGAGCTGGGCAAAGCCGGTGTTGACCGTGGTGGTCACCTTGACGCGCACCAGCATGTATTTGTCGTAAGGCAGGTCAACGCACTGCACCTGGACGCCATTGTTGGCTGTGTCGAGGTTCTGCTCGGTGATGGTGTACTTGTTGGCGGCAGCCCGTTCCACAGCCTTGAAGATGGCAATATCCTTAACCGGTTGGATGTTGTTGCAATCCCAGGAGCTCCACCAATAGCCGGAATTGTTGGCCATCATCTGCGAAGCGGCAGAGGCGCCCGCCAGGGCGGCTGAATCAGCGGCGTTCTGGCTGTAGCGGTGGTCGGAATAGATCATGCTGCCGTCAACGGCCAGGGCCACGAAGCCCAGCATGGCCACCAGAGCGACCGCGAAAATGACCAGTACCTGTCCTTGTTCTTTGTGTTGTGCGTTCATTTTAGCCCCGGATAATAATGAAAATGAAAATTGGTTGCGAAAGAGCTGCCTTTTACCGGCAGTGTTCATCCGGTTACATTATACGGCGGTTCTCTTACCATTCAACTAACAAAAATGATAGGTTTATTACCAATTTATTACCAAACGGTAAACCGGGGGGTGGCGCTGCCCCCGAGGGCAGAAGATTTGTTGATAGGTTGCGGTAGCGTCAGGTTGAAAACCTGACCTACGCACCGCCCGCCCGCGGGGGCGCGGGCATGAGCA
>CAYVOX010000033.1:4710-9640 GCA_964453035.1 uncultured Anaerolineaceae bacterium | reverse complement strand
CAGGTTGAAAACCTGACCTACGCACCGCCCGCCCGCGGGGGCGCGGGCATGAGCAGCAGGAAGCATGACAGGTGGGGGTAAACAGCAGTAGTGTGCGTTCAAGAACGCACCCTACTTTGCTGCACCCACTGCGGGCGCGGTGTCGGGCGGGGAGAAAACCGGCTTTGGACGTATAATTACATCAGTATTTACCCAAAAATCACGCGCCGAAAAGGATTCCCATGCATATTCTGGTGACAAATGACGATGGGGTGACCGCTCCCGGGCTGCTGGCGCTGGTGCAGGCCGTCAGACCGCTGGGAGAGGTGACGGTGCTGGCGCCGGACCATAACTGGTCAGCTTCAGGGCATGTAAAAACGCTTCACCGGCCACTGCGCGCCAGAGAGGTGCTCCTGGCGGACGGCTCGCCTGCCCTGGCCTCGGACGGGGCGCCCTCGGATTGCGTGGCGCTGGCGTTGCTGGGACTGGTTGAAAAGCCCATCGACCTGGTGCTTTCGGGCATCAACCCGTATGCCAACGTGGGCCACGATTTGACCTACTCAGGCACGGTGACGGCAGCGATGGAGGCCGCCATCTTTGGGCTGCCGGCGGTGGCATTTTCGCTCAACAGCGATGACGACACCCCCCAGCCGCTGGATTACTCTGCTGCGGGGCAGGTGGCGCGCCGGGTGGTGGAACTGCTGCAAGCCCGCCCCCTGCCGGGCCACATCCTGCTCAACGTCAACATTCCCTGCCTGCCGTATGAGCAGTTGAGCGGTCTGCGCCTGACGCGCCAGGGCACGCGCATCTACCGTGATGCGCTGGTGCCGCGCACTGATCCGCGCGGGCGCCCGTATTACTGGATCGGCGGGGATGCGCCGACCGGCGTGCCTGAGGACGGCACGGATATCGGCGCGCTGGCGGAGGGGTACGTTTCCGTCACGCCGGTGCAACTGGATCTGACGGCCTACCAGCAGATGGCCGAACTGCAAACCTGGGGCTGGGAGAAGTGGCATTAAAGGTTGGATTTTGCTATACTCTAATCAAACCATCCCAAAAAGGAGAAAAGCTATGCAACTGGTACGCGATTGGATGATGGACCTGGTGGTGGATATTGACCCCGAGGCGACGGTGAGTGAAGCCCTGGCGTTGATGCGCCGGCGCTACATTCACAGCCTGATCACCCGCAAAACCAAAAAATACCCCGAAATTGGGATTGTCACCTCGACGGATATTTGCGATAAGATTGTGGCGGCCGGGCGCAACCCGGCTGAGACGCGGGTTTTTGAAATTATGACCGCGCCGCTCATCACCATCAATGTGGAAATGGACCTGAAAGCGTGCGCAGTGTTAATGAAAGAGCGCCGCATTCATCACCTGCCGGTGGTAGATAAAAGCGGCAAGGTGATTGCGATGATCTCGGCGACGGACTTCATGGTGGCGGCCGAGGCCATGGGGGCGCCGGGCGAGCGCAAGTTGAGCTAGTTCCAAAATTTACCTGCAAAAACCAGTTTTATCACCTGCCCGCCAGAGCGCGGGCAGGCGCCTTTAAATTAAGCGTTAGATTAAAGCGGCTTGACAATCGGGTTATAATCGATTTATGAACGCTGGAAAATTTGCTCTCCGTTTCATTTTACTGACAGGCATGCTGCTGGGTTTGATTGCCACCTTGCCCGCGCCAAAAGCCGCTTCTGCGCCGGTGGCTGTCACCGGGGCTGAGTTGATGGCGGCGGTGCAGGCGCTGCGCGCAAAACAGGGCCTGCCGCCGTTGATTGTGGATGCCTCCATCACCTACGCCACCCAGAAACACTCCGAGTACCAGGCTTCCATCGGCACGTACTCGCACATCGGCGAGGGGGGCACGCGCGCCCGAGACCGCTGCGCCGCAGCCGGGTTTGGCGGCGGGGCTACCATCTGGGTCTCGGAAAACGTGGCCATGGCCAACAACCGCACCGGGCTGGATGTGGTGCTTTATACCTACTGGGGTGACCCCGACCACTGGAACACGATGACCAACCCGCTGTATATCTACGGCGGGGCGGGCGTGGCTGAAAAAGACGGGGTGATTTATTACACGCTCAACACGGGGTATATCGCCGGAGCCACCACGCAAACCACCTACGCCGCGCCGCTGCCGGCGCTGCCCACCGCGCCGCGCGTGATGCCGGTGGTGACCTCCACCGTGATGCCGGATGGCGCCGTCATCCATGTGGTGCAGGATGGGCAAACGCTGATTGGCATCGCGCAGGCTTACAAAATTCCGCTGGCGAACTTAAAAACGGCCAATAAACTGGTCTCGGATATCATTTACACCGGGCAGAAACTGGTCATCACGCCTTCGGCGGTGCCCTCGCTGACGCCGACCGTCACGCTTACCCCGCGCCCCACCCTGACGGTCACGGCGACGCTGCTGCCCAGCCGCACCCCCACGGTGACGCCCACGGCAACGCTCTCGCCGACGCCCACGCAGGCGCCGCTGATCCCGGCATTGGAATCGGTGGACCGCCAGACGCTGGGTATTGGGATTGTGGTGGTGTGCGCGCTGGGGCTGGCGCTGGTGGTGTTTGGTCAGCTGCGTAAAAAGCGGGAATAGGCAAGCAGGGGGAAGATTGTTCCGATTAGAGACCTGTTGGGCCGGATGAGTGCCCGACAGGTCTTTTTTACAGGGTACAGTAGTAGGGTGCGTTCAAGAACGCACCCTACTGTTTGCTCCAGCCCGCGTCCTGCGCGATCCTCCGGGCGACAGGAGACCTGTCAGGTTCCTCTTTTGCACCGTCTTTCTGGGATACACTGCATTAAAACCTAACAGGTCTTTTCGGCGCACAGCAGTAGGGTGCATTCAAGAACGCACCCTACTACTGCGAGGACGCAGCGGAAAGCAGCAGTGAGTCATGATTGTATTCCGATCAACAAATCCTCTGCTCCAGCCCGCGGGGACGCGGGCAGGGCAGACCCTTCAGCGTTTACTTCATCACCGCGGGCAAATAGCTCCAACTGCAGGCGAAGAGCGGGGTTGAAAAGATGCTGGTGTTGCCCAGCGGGTCGGTGTGAGTGATGGTGACATACGGGCCGGTGACGTGCCCTGACCAATTATACGGATCGCTGGAGGGCATCATCACCGAATCTTCAAGAATGGTGCCTTCATCTGCCTGGTCTGAGAAGATTTGCACCGTGTAGCCGGTGCTGGAGTAGACGGTAACCTGGCTGCAGCTTGCAGCGCTGACGTGCGGCTGGCTGATAGATTGGTTGGCGCCGCCGACCAGTTCAATGCCCGCGCCGCTGTTTTGATAGATGCTGTTGGAGAGGATGGTATTGTGCACAGCGGAGCCGGTTAAACTCTGCTCCACGCGCACACCGGCGCTGGCAGCCGCCGTGCCGTTGCGGCTGATGACGTTCATATAGACTTTGTTCTCATTGCTGTTGTTGATGTGCACGCCGTAAAAACTGTTGCCGGTGATGAAATTATCAAGGATGTAATTGTTGCCCCCATCTGAATCCACCACCACCACGCCGCTCCAGCCGTTGTTGACGATAAAATTGTAACGCTCTGCGGTGGTGTTGCTGCCGACAAAATTGTTATTGGCGCCGTCGTAGATGCCGATGCCGTGATGCGCGTTAGGCGCAGCGCCCAGCAGGCCCATACCGATGACGTTCTTTTCCATGTGGTTGCTGCTGGTTGAAGCCCCACTCAGGCGGATGCCGTCCCAGGCGTTGCCCGCAATCCAGTTGGAGAAGAGTTCATTGTTCTGCGAACCCTCCTGCAGCCAGATGCCGTGCTGCCCGTTGCCGCGAGCGGTCTGGAGGTCTTTGCTCAGGCCGATTGAGTTGCTTTCAATACGGTTGCGCAGCCCGTTGCTAACCAGGATGCCGCTGCCCAGGTTGGCGCTGATGGTGTTCTGCGTGATGAGATTATCGTTGCTGTTGTAGAGCGCGATACCATCCAGCTCATTGGACCAGATGGTGATGCCATCTGGATCGAGGCCGATGATGTTGCCTGTGATGGTGTTCTCGTGGGCCATTGTAAGCCGGATGCCCTGGATGGCGCTGCCGTAGATGCTGTTGCGCGCCGCCTGGTTCTCCTGCGCGCCGGAGAGGAAATTGATGCCGATCGCCTGGGTAGTTCCGATACGGTTGTCATTAATCTGGTTATGGTTGCCAACCACGGTGAAAGCATCCCCTTGAGAATTGGCCAGGAAAAGGTGCGCGATGGTGTTATACGAACCGAAGAGGTGAAAGACCGGCAAACCACTTGGATTCAAGTCTGAATCAATATAAATGGGGGGAAAATCGGGGTGGCTGACGCCGGAAAAGACCGACTGGGTGGCACCGTCAAGGATGATGCCACCAGCATCGCTATTGAGGGCGGGTAAAGACGTGAGCAGGCCGATGCGCCAGTAATAAGAAGGCAGGTAACCCGGGTCGGTGAATGGGATGTTGAAGACGATGGTGTCTTCCAGGATGGTTGAGTTGGCGTCGAGGATGGCTTGCCGCAGGGAGCCGGGGCCGCTATCGGCGGTGGTGGTCACCAGGATGGTGGCAGCGGTGGCTTTAGCAGGGGCAAGCTGGAGCAGGGTAACAAGCAGCAGCAACACAAGACTGGCGGTGGAACAGCGCTTGAGCAGAAGAGCGGACATCCTGTCACCTCCTGGGATGGAAGAATCGTTCTGGGTTTGGTGAAGCTGCAGTGGATAAATTCATTATACGGAGTCGCTGGAGGGGGAGTCAAGCGCGCACCGTGCTGTGGCAAAGCGCTGGCTCCAGTTCGTAGCCCCGCGGGCGCTTTGACCCGCTGCCGAGTAATAATAGGGTGCGTTCAAGAACGCACCCTACTACTGTTACTCTTTCTCCGCGCCGGGGAGAAGGAGGCCGGGAGGATGAGAGAGGTCAACACAGCAACCCGCGGGCGCTTTGACCCGCTGCCGAGTAATAATAGGGTGCGTTCAAGAACGCA
>CAYVOX010000033.1:0-4610 GCA_964453035.1 uncultured Anaerolineaceae bacterium | reverse complement strand
CCCTACTATTGTTACTCTTTCTCCGCGCCGGGGAGAAGGAGGCTGGGAGGATGAGAGAGGTCAACACAGCAACCCGCGGGCGCTTTGACCCGCCGCCGAGTAATAATAGGGTGCGTTCAAGAACGCACCCTACTACTGTTTGCTCCAGCCCGCGCATCCTTACCCGTCCTCATATTTTGTTACTCTTTCTCTGCGGACCCTTCAGCTCTTCTTGAGGTGCGCCACCGTCACCCCTTCGCCGCCCTCGTTTTCATGCCCCGCCTCGAACCGGCTGACATGCCCGGAGGCCTGCAACGCCTCGCGGATCACCTGCCGCAGCCGCCCGGTGCCCTTGCCGTGAATGATGCGCACAAACGGCAGGTCGGCCAGGTAAGCCGCCTCGATATACTGCTCCAGCGCCTCAAGCGCATCCTCTGCCCGCTGCCCGCGCAGGTCCAACTCCATTCCCGGCGAGGGGTGCAGCACGCTGATGCGCGTCGTTTCCTCCACGGCGGGCTTGCGTCCCCTTCCCCGTGCCGCTGGCACAGGGGCAGTTGGCTCTCCCCCGCGCTGGATGTCGCTCAACCGTGCCCGCACCCGCAGATTGCCCACCTGCACCTCGGCCTCCCCCTCGCCCAGGCTCATTACCAACCCTTCCATCGCCAGCGAACGCACCCGCACCTTATCGCCCAGTTTCAGCGGGCGCGGCGCGGCGCTGCCATTTACCACCACCCGGCGTTCCACCGGCGTCTCCACCGTATTTTCCAGTGTTTCAACCTGATCTTGCAGCGTTTTCAGTGCCTCAAGGGGCTGCCGCGCTTTGAGCAGCGCCCGGCGCACATCCTCTAACTCAGCGCGCAGCTCACCCACCTCGCTGCTCGCCTCCTGGCGGGTTTTTTCCAGCAGCGCCCGGCGCTCGTCTTCCACCTTTTCCAGGCGGGCAGCCAGTTCAGCCCGCAATTTTTCGGCTTCAAATTTAGCTTTATCGGCCTGCCCGCGCGCCTTGCGCGCCAGGTCGCGCTGGCGGTGAATCTCATCCAGCATATCCTCGGCCCGCAGGTCGTTCGGGTCCAGCGTGCCGCGCGCCTCCGCCACGATCTCCTGCGGCAGCCCCAGGCGCTCGGCAATCAGCAGCGCGTTTGAGCGCCCCGGCAGCCCCACCGTCAGGTGATACGTCGGGCGCAGCGTGCGCAGGTTAAATTCCATGCTGGCGTTAATCACCCCCGCCGTGTTGTGCGCGAAGGCTTTCAGTTCAGGGTAGTGGGTAGCCACCAGGCAGGTGATACGCCGTTTGAGCAGGTGGCCCAGCAACGAGCGCGCCAGCGCCGCCCCCTCCTGCGGATCCGTGCCCGCCCCCAGCTCATCCAGCAGCACCAGCGATTTTGACCCCGCTTTGCGTAAAATGCGCACGATATTGGTGATATGCCCCGAGAACGTCGAAAGCGACTGCTCGATGGATTGCTCATCGCCGATATCCGCGTAAACTGCCTCGAACAGGCTCAGCGCCGAGCCCGATTGCGCCGGGATGTGCAGCCCGGCCTGCGCCATCAGCGCCAGCAGGCCCACCGTCTTGAGGGTTACCGTCTTGCCGCCCGTGTTGGGCCCGGTAATCACCAGGCAGAAGGTGTTCTCATCCAGGTCAACATCAATCGGCACCACCGTTGAAGGGTCCAGCAGCGGGTGGCGGGCGTCATACAACTTGATGGTGGTGCCCGGGTGGTGGTCTTTGCGGTTGCGGATGGGTTCCAGCACTGGTTCGGCGGCGCGCAGGTCATCGGCATACTTAGCGCAGGCCAGCGCCAGGTCCAGTTCCGCCAGGGCCTCCACCAGGTAAGTGATCGCCTCGGCATGCGCCCCCACCTGCGCCGAAAGCTCAGCCAGGATGCGCCGTACCTCGTCGCGCTCCGCCAGTTGCAGCTCGTGCCAGTGGTTGTTGAGCTCCACAATCGCCAGCGGTTCCACAAACAGCGTGGCGCCCGAAGCCGATTGGTCGTGCACGATGGATTTGACCCGCCCCTTGAACTCAGCGCGCAGCGGGATAACGTAGCGCCCGTTGCGCTGGGTGATGATGCTCTCCTGCAGCATGGGCGCCGTGCGCGAATCGTTGATCATGCGCTCAAGCCGCGTCATCAGGCGCTCGTGTGAGATTTTAATCTCCCGCCGGATAGCGCCCAGCTTATCAGAGGCGTTATCCAGCACCTCCCCGCGCTCCGAAAGCACCCGCCCGATGGCCTCCACCACGCCGGGGGGTGGGGGCAGCGCCTCGGCGATGCGCGCCAGGGTGGGGTAAGTCTCGGCCTGGCGCCCCAACCCGCGCGCCAGTTCCCGCCCGGAAATGAGCGTGGCCTTGATATCCAGCAGGTCGCTCGCCTCCAGCACGCCGCCGCGCGCCGCAAGCCCCACCTGCTGGCGCACGTCATGCGCCCCGCCAATGCTGATGGTATCGTTCACCGAAAGCAGCCGGCGCGCCTCCGTGGTGCGTGCCTGGAGCTGCTGCACCTCTTCAAGCACGGAGGACGGTCGCAGCGCCTGAACCAGCGCCGCCGACGCGCTGAAGGAGGCATACGCGCCCAGGCGCTCAATAATCTTAGGAAATTCAAGCATGTGCAGGGTTTTCTCGTCCATATCAAGACGAGTCTACCATAAATCAACGCGCGCCCGGTATTTTGAAGGCTCGGTTAATGGGCGCAGGGTGAAAATTAGGGGATTTTGACCGCTTGAACCGCCAGCGTTGTGGTGCGACAATGCTTCTGGCAAGAACAGAACTTTAATTCTATTTCGTATCCCTGGGAGGAACGATGGATATACCTGACGGCATTCCAAACGCGTTTCAAATCATCCAGTATCCGCAGCCCGCGCGCCCTGCCAACTTGCAGCGCGGGAACCAACCTGCCACCAGTGGGTTTATTGCCCATCACTTGCAACCCGCCCCGGATGCGCTCTCCCTGCGTGGCGAAATTGATTTGCTCCGCGTGCTGATCCAGCGTGTGGTTGAGGCGGGCGAACGCGACGGCGAGCCAACCCTGGAGCAGGCCGGAAAGACTCTCAACCTGTGCAGCCGGGCAATGGCGCAACTGGCCAGGCTGATACAGGTTGAAACGACCCTCACCGGCAGCTCCGACTCCGCCGCCGAAGCCCTGCACCAGGCCTTGCTGGACCTGGCCGGCAACCTTGAATTGGGCTAAAGACGGCTTTCAGGCGCATGGATCCGCAGCAGCGCCCGCCCCCGTGCTCTCCAATCCGCCCATGGCAAATGGGCTCTGATACTTTGCTCCCGCCTGCGTACTGCACGATCCGCGCAGGCGCCATGCCCCCAGCAAAGACTTCATCTGCCAAAAATCCCAGAAAACAGCAAAATCATGGTTGACAACGAAGCCCTAATGCGCTATGATGATAACGTTACCGTTAACGTTATCATCAAAAGAAAGGTGGTCGATATGCCGGTTACCTTGCGGGATATTGCCGAGAAAGCCGGGGTTTCCATCATTACCGTCTCGCGCGTGATGAATGGCAAGCCGGATGTTTTGCCGGAAACCCGTCAGCGCATCTTATCCATTGCCCGGGACTTAAATTACACGCCCAATGCACATGCCAGGGCTCTGGTGGGTGGAAAAAGCAAGATTATCGGCCTGGTGGTGGCAGATAACGCCAACCCCTTTTACGCGCGCATGATCCGGGGAATTGAAGAAGCCGCCAGCGCCAACGGATACAGCGTCATTCTTTCTAACACCAACGAGGACCTGGCTCGAGAGGCTGCCGCCATCCAGATTCTGCGCGAAAAGCGCGTGGACGGCCTGCTGATTACCTCAGTGCAGTGCGGCAAAGCGCTGCTGGAGCCCTTGTTGAATGATCACACCCCATTCGTCCTGCTCAACCGCTACGTTGATGGGTTGGACACTGACTGTGTCCTTAACGATAACTTTCTGGGCGCGCTCCAGGCAACCGCGCATTTGTGCAGCCTGGGTCACCGGCGCATCCTGCATCTCACCGGCCCGGAAAATATCTCCAGCGTGCGCGAACGCCTGAGAGGTTATCACCAGGCGCTCGCCGATTGCGGTATTTCGCCTGACCCCCGGCTGGTACTTCATACCAACCTCAAATTGGATGATGGTTACCAGAAAATCCTCACCCAGTTTCCCCTGTTTTCGCCAGCGCCCACCGCTATCTTCGCCTATTCCGACCTGCTGGCTTTTAGCGTTCTCAAAGCGATGCGCGAGCTTGGTATTGCGGTGCCCGGGCAGGTGGCGCTGGTGGGGTACGATGACATTGACTTTGCTCAGGCCATCGAGCCCGCCCTGACCACGGTTTCGCAGCCCGCCTTTGAAATGGGTTTCAAAGGCGCTGAAATTCTGCTCAACAAGATTCAAAACCCCTCGCAGGCCGCTTTGCCCGCCCGGCAGGTCATTTTCCCCCCTCAGTTAGTGGTGCGCGCGTCCAGCGGCGCTGCCATTCCTCGATAACCATTCTGAAATTCATCTACGAAAGGATACCGCCATGCCCGACCGTAAGCCCATCAAAATCAGCCCTCATGATGTAACCCCCCTGGCCCTTCATCAGCGGGTCAACTATAAGTTGATTGACCCCACCACGATTGGCTCTCAACATCTGACCTTTGGCATGGTCATTGTTGA
>CAYVOX010000032.1:0-25912 GCA_964453035.1 uncultured Anaerolineaceae bacterium | reverse complement strand
TAACATGCGGCCCTGTCAAGGCCGAGACCGCGGGTTCGAATCCCGTCGCTCCCGCTAAAACAAGATGCGCAAGCATCTTGTTTTCTTTTACGAGACCGGGGTCCCCATTGAGGGGATGGTATTCGAGTCCCGTCGCTCCCGCTAGTGGCTTTCTAAAAAGACGATTGTCACTCTGAGCGAAGCGAAGAGCCTCAACATTAGCTTGAGATGCTTCGCTACGCTCAGCATGACAAAAAATGGGCTTTTAGGACAACCTCTCTTTTACGAGACCGGGACTCTTTTTAAATCTCACTATTGGCTCGGTTGAATTGCGTCTGGTACAGGTGAGCATACAAACCGCCCATCGCCAGCAACTCTTCGTGTTTTCCACTCTCAACAATTCTTCCCCGATCCATCACCAGGATTAAATCAGCCGCCAGGATGGTGCTGAGCCGGTGGGCAATCACAATGCTCGTCCGACCCGCCATGACATGCTTGAGTGCCTCCTGGATCAGTGCTTCCGACTCGCTATCCAGCGAACTGGTGGCTTCGTCCAGTACCAGGATGCGTGGATCTTTGAGAATGACTCGCGCCAGGGCGAGGCGTTGCTTTTCACCGCCACTCAAACGGTAACCGCGTTCACCAACCACTGTGTCATACCCATTGGGCAGTTCGCTGATGAAATGGTGGATATTGGCCGCACGCGCAGCAGCCTCAACCTCGTTTTGGGTGGCATCCAGGCGGGCATAGAGCAGATTGGTGCGGATGGTATCGTGGAACAGATGCGTTTCCTGGGTGACCATGCCGATTTGCGCGCTTAGAGAGTCAAGGGTGACATCGCGCAAGTCTATGCCGTCAATCATGATGCACCCCTCGGTAGGGTCATACAGCCGCGGAATCAGGTAAGTCAGTGTGGTCTTGCCTGCGCCGCTTGGACCGACCAGCGCCACCAGCTGTCCTGGCTTCACATGAAAGTTGATGTTGTCCAACGCATCCTCACGCGCTTGCGAACGCACCGCACTTTCGATGTCAGATGGGCTTTCCGCGCCGTTTGCCGTTGCGCTGACGGAAACTTTTGCGCCGTTTTCTTCGGTCTTTTTAACCGCTGGTTTTATCACGCTTTCCCCATCACCACCGCTTAAGACGGCAGTGACACTATCCATCTGCCCTGTCCGTTTAACCTGGTTAAGCAGGTTCTTCTGGCCAATGTCATACTTAAAAGAAACATTCTCAAAAACCAGTTCCCCCTTTGCCTGCTGCATGGTTATTGAGCCATTTCTATCGTCAATCTCCGCGGGTAGGTCTATCACCTCGAAGACACGCTCAAAACTGACCAGCGATGTCGCAAAATCCACCGGGGCATTCGTCAGCGATTGTAGCGCACCGTACAGATTACCCAGGTATGCACCGAAAGCAATGATTGTCCCCACTGTAAAAGCCTTCTGGATCGCCAGGTAACCGCCAAAGCCATAAACCAGGGCAGTACCAACTGCGCTGACCAGGCCAACAATTGCAAACAACAGGCTTCCCCACATCGCCCGGTTGATGCCGCGGTTGCGCACGTCAGCCGCACGGTGCTGAAAGCGTTCCACCTCTTCGTTCTTTCGCCCAAACAGTTTGACCAGCAGCGCACCACCAATATTGAGCGTTTCGTTCATCATCGCATTCATCGCGGCATTGGATTCCATCTGGCTACGGGCAATATCCCTTAACCTTCCAGCCAGCAGTCGCGCCGCCAGAATGAATAACGGCATAATCATCACGCTCAGCAAGGTCAGTCGCCATTCCAGGCTCAGCATGACGATAAGCATGGCGGTCGCCTGGATGGTATTGGTGATCATTGCCACGATAGTGTTGCTGATAGCATTCTGCGCCCCGATGACATCGTTATTGAGGCGGCTCATCAGTTCCCCCACACGCGTGTTGGTGAAAAAACGCAAAGACATGCGTTGCAGGCGAGCATACAGCGCCACCCGCAAATCGTATGTCACGCCCTCTCCCACCCTTGAGTTGAACCGCCTGTTGGTGACGCTCAGAGTGCTGCTCAGGATTGGGATGACCAGCAAGGCAGCCGCCAGGCCAATCAACCGCTGTACATCACCGGAAGGAATCGTGTAATCAATCAAATCACGCATGATGAGCGGAGTCAACAATGATAACCCCGTTGAGAACAGGATGATGACCAGCATTGCCGCTATTTGCCAGCGGTAAGGTTTAGCATAAGCCAGAACCCGAAGCAACATACTCCGCGTGACGCGCGGTTTGTCATCAGGCGCATCAATCATGCTGCGCCAGCCATGAGCGCCACCACCACGCATCATATCGATTCCGTGTCAGTCTGGCCCGTCGTCTCACCGGAAGTCATTTCACTACCTTCAGCCTGCAAATCATCGATCAATGCCTGCAACACATCAAGTGTTTCAGTCAATTTGGGCATCACAATCATTTCAATGCGTGTGACTTCCTCCCGACCTTTATCCGTGATGGTGTAAATCCGGATAGTACGCTTTTCGGGGTCTTCCCACACTCCCTCGATGAATCCTTCTTTTTCCAGTTGCGTCAACAGGGGGTAGATAGCTCCCGGGTTCGAAACCCATTGACCGTTGGTACGTTCTGCCAGCATATCCATGATGGCATTACCGTAGCGCGGCTGCTGGGCAATCAGATGTAGCACATAAAGTGGCAACAACCCCCCTCCCTTGCTGAGAAGTGTGGCTACAAACGGATTGAACGTGTCCATACCCTGGTGCCAGGGACTGAAGCGCCTGCCACTAAAAATCCAATGGTCTTCGGGCCATGTGCCAAAACTCTGGTGAAAGAATTGGCGCCAGGCTTCCATCTCCTGTGGAGACAGCGCCTGCCCAACCTGGAAATGCCTTCCCATTCCGGGATGATGGTGGTGTTCGTCGCGCCATTCGGACCAGAAATTACGCCTCCCAAATCTGACTCCGCGATGATGAGGCTCTCTACCGGGGTGTTCTTCAGATTCACTCACCTGGGTGCTGTCATCAGAACCTCGGTGTGAATGCCTTCGAAAAGGTCTCTGCTTTTCTGAAGGTAGCGAAGAGTTTTGTTTTCGCATTTTGTGTCATAAACTCCTGTATATTGGTTTGTATAATATTTATTTCAATATTATTGGTTCTATTATAGCGCTATTATTCAGAAATGTCAAGGTTTCTATATTAGGAGAACCAATGATGCATTAATCGATAATTCTATCCCCAGTCATTCTCAAATCTTATGTATCTTCTGGCGCTATAACAGACTCATCAATCAACATAACATCCCCCATTTAGTTCATTCCTCATCCGCCAGCGGGAAAACGCCAGTGGCATATGGCAAAATAGCGATCCTTGCCGAATTGGCAGATTCTGCCAGCGCCTTGTGAACTTCATCTTCCACCGAGACCACTGGAGTAACCAGCCAACCGCGCACAATATCCGCATCCATACTGGAGTAAAGCATGACCTTGTGCGTTTCGAGCTGCCGGGCTAATTGCACGGCTTTGTGTGGTCCAACAACAAACCCTGTCTGGCTAAATTTTCGGAAGATTTCCTCGGTAGATTTGAGACCCCGGATGAAATTTTCAAACCCCCGGCTGCCTGAACCTTCGCAACATTCTGCCACAAGGATGACACGTCCTCCTTTTTTTGCAAACAGGCAGGCATGAGAAATTGCTTTCTGCGCCTGATAAAAGTTGATATCTTTCGGGTAGCCTCCCGCGGAAGCGATAACCAAATCATATTCACCCATCATAGGGACAGCGCTGATATTCCGGACAACTAAAATTCCTTTTTGCATCACATCCCGCGGTCTTCCAAAAAATACCGCCACAGGCTGTTTGTTTTCATTCAACACAGCATTCAAAGCGAAGTGGATGCCAATCTTCTCGCCGGCTTCTTCAATATCCTGCCGTAACGGATTGTCATCATAGCAGCCGATGACCGCCTTCTCATCAGTCAACATGCGGTGATTTTGCTGGATCGCCTCTCTACTTCCCAGGCCAATGACGGCGCTCTTTACGCCTCCGGAAAATCCCGCAAAATGATGCAATTCAATTTCTCCAACAACAATTCTCAGGTCAGACTCGTAATAACGACGATTGATTTCAATTGGTGTGCCACGCGAGGTGAAACCTGACCTGAAAAAGTTCGAAACCTGATCCACATCATGCGAAACTACTCTGACCCGCTTTAAGACATCCCCCGGCAGGAGAGACTCGATCTCTCCCTTCGACATGGGAACATGCGTTCCCGTGGCGGTAAAAATTGTCACATTTGCGAGATCAATGCCCTCACTTTCAAGCTCATCCAACAGCGGTGGAAGAAGCAGATGGTGTGGAACCGGACGCGTTTTATCATTAATCGCAATAGAAACGCTCCCTGCGCTACGCATCTGATGTAAACCACCGCTGACCGGAAATTGGATCGCGCTGCGAATGGCATTAATGGGCTCCACCAATGCTACCGAATGCGGAGGTGCAATTAAGTCGACTTCCATTTCTTCCGAAATAGAAATTGCGGTTGAAGTCTTTCCGTATGGGATTTGGTAAGTTTTCATAAGCAACCTTATCTGTGAATCTGGTCTGAAATTGTATCATGCGCGTTTTTATTGTGGTATAAATGGCTTTTGTCATGCTGGACATCCTCATTTTCGGCAAAACACCCGAAAAACCTATAGATTATTACCCCGAATCAACCCGCTCCAATTTGCGCTGGTTTTTCCTGAACGGTTTTTTCGCATCTGCCAGCGACGCCATTAGCCTGAATTACCTGACCCTGTTTATTTTATCCCTGGGTGCATCGAGTGGGGAAATCGGTCTGATGACCGCCCTCGCCAGCCTGAGCGCCACCATCATGCTTCTGCCCGGAGCAGCGCTTGCCGAAAAATGGGGTAACCGTAAGCGTCTTGTCCTCATTACTGGCGGTGGAATTGGGCGCTTCACGCTCTTGCTCCTTGCCATCACCCCCTTCTTTTTCGGCTTTTCGGATGCCATCATCATCGCCATTATTTTAAAAATTATCGCTGATGGCATCGGTCAATTCTCTGTACCCGCCTGGACATCTCTGACAGCAGACATCGTCCCGTTAAATTTACGTGGCAGGTATTTTTCCTCCCGTAATGTCGTCATGAGCATCAGCAATATCTCCGTCACCTTCCTGGCCGGCCAGCTCATCACATTGCTGGATGCGCCGTTTGGCTACCAGGTAGCCATGGCAATTTCGTTTACCTTCGGTCTGGTGTCGTCATTTTATTATTCCCGCATCAAAGAACCTGAGTCGCAGGTGTTCATCTCAACCTCTACCCATTATTCGTTGGGGTCACTGATCTCGCTCTTCAAGTCAGATAAGAACTTTTCTCGGTTTTGCATCTACACGATTTTCTGGAATATTTTTGTGAACGTCGCAGCGCCGTTCTTTTCGGTCTATATGGTTCAGGGATTAGGAGCGACCGCAGCCGTTGTTGGCGCTTTAACAACGGTTTCTAACATATCATCCGTGTTCGGCCATCGCATTTTTGGCCAACGGCTCGACCGCTGGGGCGCGCGCAGGACGCTGCTCATTTCAGGCTTCCTGATTCCTGTGGCAGTTTTTGCCTGGTTATTCGTCACCGAACCGTGGCAAATCACTCCGCTGAACTTCCTGGGTGGGCTCGCCTGGGCAGGTTATGGATTGGCTTCGTTCAACTTTCTACTCAACATTGCCCCGCCCAACCAGCTCGTGCGTTATTCCGCCCTGTTCCAGATCGCCGTCATGCTGGCAGGTTCCATCGGTTCCACCATCGGCGGCATGATTGTCACCGGCTCGTCAATTTTGACGGCAATCTTTATATCTGGCGCCGGGCGTGTTCTATCAATGCTTTTCTTTGCTCGCTACGTCCAAGATCCCGCTCCTCTCCCCCAGCTATCAGAAAAACCATAGTACCCCGGATATTTCCACCCTCCTTTTAACAACCTATACTTAGAAGGGTTGTAAAATGAATACATCCTCGTCAGGTGGTGTGTTATGCGCATATCCTCGGTTGACCAGTATCTTCAACTTGACCCATGCCAGCTTGCCAGCACAGTGATTTCCTGCCCGTTTTGCGGGCGAGATCACGGCATCCCTTACCGTGAGATTCAATCCGGACGAGGGGTTTTGCATGAGCTTCCTGACGTCATGCGGCGCTGCCTTGGGCATGCGCCAACCTGCGTCGGTCTCATTTATGACCGGCACATCGAAAACCTGATTGAAACCTTTGTCCTCCCCGCAATCCCCTCCAGCATCCGTCTGCTGCTCTACCCGCTTGGTCAGAAGAACCACCTGCTGGAAGCGGAAGACACCCTTGGCAGAGCTGCTGCTGCCTGCATTGATTCTTCTGTGGAGATCCTCATCGGCGCTGGCTCAGGCGTGATTTGCGACCTGACCAAACTAATCTCGGATATTGTCAACCGCCCATCCATCATCTGCGGTACAGCTTTATCTATGAATGCCTACACCTCCAATACAGCCGTAATCACGGAAAACAATTTCAAGCTGAGCAAATTCGTCAGGGTTAGTGACGCGGTCATACTGGATTCGTTGCTGCTAGCCACCGCCCCTGATGAAATGACCCTGGCCGGCCTGGGAGACCTTAGCGCGCGCGCCATCTGTAACGCAGATTTTCGCCTCTCTCACCTGCTGAAAAACACCTACTTCTGTCCCTTACCCTTTCAGCTGACAGCTGCGTACGAGCAGTCCGTGTTGGCTTCAGCCGATGCTATCGGACGCGCCGACCTGGACGCGCTTGAAACGTTATCGAAAGCCGTGCTGGTCTCAGGTTACTCAATGACGATGGTTGATGGTGAAACCTTTCCATCCTCCGGAGCAGAGCATGTCCTCTCACACTTCTGGGATTTGCAGCACGAATTGTTCAACCGCCCCAAAAACCTGCACGGCGCTCAGGTAGCCATCGGCACGCTGATTAACCTCGCCCTGTATGACTTCCTTCGTAAATTCCAGCCCGGTCAGTTGCACATCGAGCGCATCCTCCGCAATCGCCCCTCTTTTGAGTCGATCCAGACCGAGAATACGCAAAAATTTGGGCAATCAGGAGCCTACTTGAACCAGGTAGTCAGGCAAAAATGGATGGGCAATGCAGACCTACGCCAATATCTGGAAAGCCTGCGAAATAACTGGGAGTCAACCTGGTCTGACCTTGAGCCATATATCACCGCACCCGATGTTATCCGTCATGCCTTCCTGGCAGCAAAAGTTCCGACCACCCTCGCAGCCATTCACCGCACCAAAAAGGATGCACTGGATGCGTTGCTTTATGGAAACCGTTACCGCACGCGCTTCACCATCCTCGACCTTTTCTGGGAGCTGGGACTATTCCCGGATGCCGCACAAGAAATCTTAGATTTGAGCCGTGTGCTCATGGAATGAATCATGGAAAATCACATCCTCCCCCTCTCATCACAAAACCTAACTTTACAGCAGGCTGGCGGAAAAGGCGCAAACCTTTCACGGCTCACTCACTTCGGCTTTCCTGTTCCGCCCGGCTTCATCATCACCACCGGGGTGTACCTTCAGTTCTGTGAGCTTCATCACCTCTCAGAAAGAATCGCCGCTTTCCTTGGCGAAATTGACCCATCAAGCCCGCCCTCCTTTGAGGTTGCATCTGCCAAAATCAGGTCTCTCTTCGACCAACACGCCATACACGAAAGCATATCCAATCAGATTTGCAGCGCCTACCAGTCTATTGGTTCGCCTGCGGTTGCAGTACGTTCTTCAGCTACCGCCGAGGATTTGCCCGGCACCTCCTTTGCCGGTCAGCAGGACACCTTCCTCAATATCGTTGGAGAACCTGCCCTGCTCGCCTCGGTCAAACTGTGCTGGAGCAGCCTTTGGACGGCTCGCGCCATCAGTTACCGCATGCACCATCAAATCTCACAGGATGGTTTATCCATTGCAGTTGTGGTTCAACAGATGGTACAAAGTGATGTATCAGGTGTGGCTTTTACGGCTAACCCTCTCAATGGAATTCGCTCGCAAACGGTCATTAATGCCACCGTCGGACTCGGCGAGGCACTGGTCTCCGGTAAGGTTGAAGCCGACCAGTACGTTGTGGATTGCGAGCAGATGAAAATCATTTCACAATCCATCGGTCAAAAAGCCATCTCCATTCGATCTTCAGCGGGTGGTGGAACCTTTACGCAAACCGAAGTCGCAACATCCTCTCGCGCCCTTGATGATGAGCAAATCCTCTCACTGGCGAGCCTCTGCCAGCAAATTGCCAGCCATTTTGAGGGACCGCAGGATATTGAATGGGCTTTTTCCAATGGTGAAATTCTGATTCTGCAAAGCCGTCCAATCACCTCTTTGTTCCCCCTTCCCAAAGGCGTCACCGCCAGGCCGTTGCGGGTATTTGGCTCCTTTGCTGCCGTCCAGGGTGTGGTTAATCCCATCACGCCGCTTGGCCAGCAAACGTTATTAATCGCCTTCGTGGGCGGCGCTCGAACCTTTGGCTACCATCTCACCCTGGAAGATCAAAAAACCTTCAATATCGCAGGAGAACGGATTTGGAGCGACATCACCTCGATAATCCGAAATAGCGCAGGCCAAAAATTAGCCCCCTCAATTCTCAGCTTTGTCGAACCGACCCTACGCCAGGCCGTGCTAAAAGTCATTGAGGATCCACGGCTCAAACCCGATCGAGAAGGTATCCGTTTTTCCACGCGGATTCGCCTGGCACGCTTTCTCCTGCCGGCGGTTGGGAACGTCCTTTTAAATATGCTGTTCACCACCCGCCGGCGTGAATCCTCCAATCGCTGGGTTGAGGGGCTGATTCGCGGGGAAATTGAGAAGAATCTGACGACAACAGGCAGCCGGGATGAAAAACTGAGCATCCGGATCAAAAACCTCGAAAGCGTTGCCGAAATGGTTCAACGTATTTTTCCTCGATTGGTATCACTGGTAGCAACCGGGATGGCGAATCTTAACTTCACCGTTCGGCTCATCAACAGTATAAAAACCTCCTCGTCAGAGGAAAAATCCGAGAATTCCCTGCTGTACCTTGAACTCACCCGCGGGCTACCGCATAACGTCACCACCGAGATGGATATGGCGTTATGGCAAACCGCCCAGGCAATCAAATCAGATCCGGCATCTTTTTCCGTTTTTTCGGAATACACACCCGAACAATTAATGTCAGCCTATTCCGGAAAATCCTTTCCTACGCCCGGCCAGGCTGCGGTCGAAAAATTTATGTCACAATATGAAATGCGGGGCGTTGGAGAAATCGATATCGGCCGAGAGCGGTGGAAAGAAAATCCACTCCAGGTGTTTCAGACCCTGCAAAGTTATCTCAAAATTGACGATCCCTCCAAGGCTCCGGATGTAATTTTTGCTCGTGGCGAAAACGCATCCACGGCGGCACAGGAGACAATCCTTAATAAGCTGGGGCAGCAAAAGCACGGATGGCTTAAGAAGCAAGTTGCCCGCAAGGTAATGCGTACCTACCGCGCATTTGGCGGTCTGCGCGAAACGCCAAAGTTCACCATCATCCGTTTAATGGGCGCCATCCGCATAGGACTTCTGGAAAGCGGAGAGGAGTATGTTCGGGATGGTATCATAAACCAACCTGGCGACCTTTTCTACCTCAGGGTGGATGAGTTAAAACAATTAGCTTCTGGTGTCTCCAGAAACTGGAAGAGGATTATCAGCGAGCGTCGCGCAATAGATGAACATGAGAAAAACCGGCGTCAAATTCCGCGTCTTTTCCTCTCTGATGGTGAAGCTTTTTATGAGGGGATCATCTCTCCAGAATCCAACGGCGAAGACAATCTCGTCGGCGCGCCGGTATCTCCGGGTTTGGTAGAAGGTGTGGCGCGAATTGTTGTAGACCCTCAAAAAACGACGCTCCTTCCCGGTGAAATCCTTGTCTGCCCGGGTACCGATCCCGCATGGACGCCTCTTTTCCTTGCAGCTGGCGGCTTGGTCATGGAAGTCGGCGGATTAATGACGCACGGTGCCGTGGTCGCCCGCGAATACGGCATACCGGCAGTCGTCGGTGTCCACCAGGCCACGCTCAGAATCAAAACCGGTCAAAGAATTCGGGTCAACGGAACCAATGGTCAGGTTCAAATCCTCTGTTGAGGTCATCTGCCGCTTATTATGAACCTTAATCCTGGCTCAGACCCATCGGCGATTTATTGGACGCTTGTCCAGGTCAACCAAAGTCTTCCAGAGCAAGAAGGATTGACAGCAAATTTCTTTTCCAGGGATGAAGTGGAGAATCTATCACGTCTGATTTCACCCCGGCGTAAAACTGAATGGTTAATGGGCAGACTGGCAGCTAAAGCTTTAATCCAGAATCGCATCAATGTGGAAATCTCACTCAATCGCATAAGTATCCTCGCAGAGTCTTCAGGCTCCCCGCTCCCGCTGGTGGATGGCGCAGCCCTTCCCGGTGTCCTTTCAATCAGCCACTCGGGCCAGTGGGCTTGCGCGGCTTATTCTCAAAGCTGCAGATTTGGGGTGGATATAGAGGCTTTATCATTCGCCGAACCAGCAACCATCTCAGCTTATCTAACTGGTTCCGAGAACGCCTACATCTCCACGCAATCCGAGGAAACGCAGAATACCTGGAGGATTCTCACCTGGAGTCTCAAAGAAGCCTTTGTAAAGGCACAGCGCCTTGGCTTTATTGTGGATCCGCTTTCAGTAAATGTGACCTTTCCTCAGGAAAGCAGGTTATCCCCCCTCGATGATTGGCATACGGCGATCATCGCCTCAAAGTATGATCTAGCCCGGTGTTTCTGGCGCCTGAATGATGAATTTGTCATTGCTTTTGCCGTTCTCAAACCTCAAAGTTCACTGGAATCTACCCGGCCGATTTTTATCCCCACTGATGAAGCCCGGTTTGGCTGAACAAGCTGCATCTTTTCGGAAACTTTTTCGTATAATTATAAAAATATCACTGGAGGAATCATGTCCGATCGTCCTGGTTGTCTGGTTGGGTTGCTCAAACTTTTCTTACTTGACCGGTTGTTCAACTGGTTACAGCGAACCATCGGGTTCGGCAGCGGTAGCTGCGGGGGCTGCGGCTGCGGCATCATCCTGGTGATTATTTTCATCATCCTGCTCTTTTCCATTCTTTTTGGAACGGATTGGCTCAGGTTGGTGAATTCACTTGCTGTTGGCATGATATAGCAAACCGCGGAGGTCTCTCTGCAGAGAGCTCCGCGGTTTGTGTTTTTATTGCCCAGGAGTAGATTCTGCCAGCAGAATTTACTTCTTCTTTTCCTCATTAACCAGAATTTTAACCAGGCTCAGAAACTCATCCCACTCCTCGTTGAAGAAGTGCAGTGTCACCGCATTCAACTCAAGGTTGTAGGTGGTTTCGCCATCCGGCTCTTCAGCTTTCCAGGCAACAAAGTTATCGGTTTCGGCTAACGTCTCAATTTTTGGTTCATTGGTAATCGCCATTGTTAATCTCCTTTTCGGATGTTTAATTAAAAAGACCCCACCATGCCGTGTGTTGCGGAGTTTTGAACCTGCTTTCGCAGGCGGGTCTTGACCTGATAATTTCGCCTTGGCCTAAGCCTATCGCGTCTTCATCATGGAAGAAAGACCCTTTTAGTGAGTGTTGGCTCAAAACCGAAGGTGCAACATCACGCACACAGCAGGGTATTTTTCTTATACCACAAAACAAATGGGATGTGTAGACTGTTTACAGTACTGTAAACGCAGCTGATGTTCGAGTAAAATAGAGGCATATAGAGGATATATGACATCAGACAATCATTCCAAACTCTCAAAACCCTGGGTGCAAGATTTGCTCTCCAAACCGCTGCTTGCCAGGCTGGCAACCGCCAATCCCAGTACCCTTCAACCCCACGTTGTTCCCGTTTGGTTCATTTGGGATGGTGCCAACCTTTGGATCTCTGCATTCAACTCCACCCGTAAAGTAAAAAACGTTCTCAAGAATCCCCTCATCTCTGTCATCGTTGATACCGGAGACGAAAATCCGCCTTCTCGCGCCGTCCTGATGGAAGGTAGAGCACAGATTCTGACAGATTCGCCTACTGTGCAGAGTTGGGCTACCCTAATCTATACCCACTACATGGGTGATGAAGGTGTCAAAGCGCCTGAGCCCCAATCCTGGATTATTGACCCGGAAAACACCATCATCAAGTTAACGCCAGAAAAAGTATTCATCTGGGGTCCAGCTGAATAACCAGAACCGGGCGTAGATTGTTAGAAATATCTTAATACTTTATATTTTTCTCACTAAAAACTAGATTCGCCACCAGTAGATTGGTATAATCAGTGTTGCACAGGAATAAACTGTGCTGCGGCACACCTATGGAGGTAGTCTGTGAATTCTCGTAACCAATCTTATATTATCTACCTGCTGCTCTTTGTAGCCATCATTGCGATGGTGGTTTACCAGTTTACATCGCAGGGTGGCAGTCAAAGCTCAATGACGATCAACGAAGTTGCGGCAGGAGTAAAAGCCGGAACTATCACCCGTATTGTTGAGGATGAAAACCGTCTGACGATTATCATGAAAGACGGCAGCCAGCGCAATTCCACAAAAGAGGCTACGGCAACACTGGTGGAACAAATGCTCCAGCTAGGCGTAACCACTGAGAATCTCAACGCCGAAAAAGTCAAAATTGAAATCAAAGCTCCCAGTGCATGGCTCGGCATTATTACCGCCCTGGGCTACATCCTGCCTTTCCTGCTGCTGGGTGGGGCGTTCTACTTCATCTTCCGCCAGGCGCAGGGCAGCAACAATGCCGCTATGTCCTTTGGAAAATCCCGTGCGCGCATGTTCACCGGCGATCAACCCACCGTCACTTTCCAGGATGTCGCTGGTGTTGACGAATCGAAGGAAGAGTTGCAAGAAGTTGTGGAGTTCCTGCGCGAACCGCAAAAGTTCATCGCTCTGGGCGCGCGCATTCCAAAAGGTGTTTTACTGGTTGGCCCCCCCGGAACAGGTAAAACCCTGCTCGCCAAAGCCGTTTCCGGTGAAGCTGGCGTGCCATTCTTCTCCATCTCTGGCTCTGAATTTGTCGAAATGTTCGTGGGCGTCGGCGCCAGCCGCGTGCGCGACCTGTTCGACCAGGCCAAACGCCACTCACCTTGCATCGTCTTTGTGGATGAAATTGATGCCGTCGGCCGCCAGCGCGGCGCAGGTTTGGGCGGTAGCCACGATGAGCGTGAGCAAACCCTCAATCAGATGCTGGTTGAGATGGACGGCTTCGATACGGATACCAACATCATCATCATGGCTGCCACTAACCGCCCGGATATCCTTGACCCCGCCCTCTTGCGCCCAGGTCGCTTTGACCGGCGTGTGGTTCTCGATCGCCCGGATGTGCGCGGCAGAGAAGCCATTCTCAAAGTTCACATCAAAGGCAAACCCCTCGCGCCAGATATTGACCTGAGCGTTTTAGCACGCGCCACGCCCGGTTTTGTCGGCGCAGACATTGAAAACCTGGTTAACGAGGCTGCCATTCTCGCTGCCCGCCGCAATCGTAAAACCATCGGCCAATCTGAATTTGAGCAGTCAATCGAACGCGTGATCGCTGGTCCCGAGCGCAAGAGCCGCCTGATTAGCGCCGAAGAAAAACGCATCATCGCCTATCACGAAGCCGGTCACGCTGTTGTCATCAACTGTTTGCCTGAAGCCGACCCGGTGCAGAAAGTCTCGATCATTCCTCGTGGCATGGCAGCCGGATACACCCTTTCTCTGCCGGAAGATGACCGCACCCTCATGTCCCGCAAAAAACTGGTGGCAGAAATGATTGGGTTGCTCGGCGGTCGGGCCGCGGAATCACTGGTTTTTGACGATATCACCTCCGGCGCCTCCAATGATATCGAGCGCGTCACCAAGTTAGCCCGCACCATGGTCACCCGCCTTGGCATGAGCTCCGAACTGGGGCCGATGGTGTATGGTCAAAAAGAAGAGCTCATTTTCCTGGGCCGCGAGATTTCAGAGCAGCGCGATTATTCTGAAGCTGTCGCCGAGAAGATTGATAAAGAAGTGCGCGAGCTTGTTGAAAGCGCTTATGAGAGCGCCAAGAAGTTCCTCACTGATAACCGCGATAAGCTGGATGCAGTCGCCAACCGCTTGCTTGAAGTCGAAACCATCTCCCGGGATGAATTTGAGAAGATTTTCCCTCCCCCTCAGGAGAGACGCAGCGGCACACCGCTACCCCTGCTTAATTAGCTGAATTCAACAAATGAAAAGGCTGTCTGGTGCAACCATCAGGCAGCCTTTTTTCGCCTTTCAAGGGTAAGCCTGACCAGTTCGCGCTTGAGCACTTTCCCCACTGTGGTTCTCGGTAATCTTTCAATGAATTCAACTTCAGCGGGCACTTTAAAGCGCGCCATTCGTTGATCACACCAGGCTCGAATCTCCTCAGGGCTAACCTGCATCCCCACCCTGACCACAACCCAGGCTTTTACTGTTTCAACAAGGTCGCTGCCCACTACGCCCGCTACGGCGCACTCCAGCACTGCGGGGTGAGTGGCAATCACTTCCTCAATCTCCCTCGGCCAAACCTGGAATCCTCCGACCTTAACCATCTCCTTTTTTCTTCCCACCAGATAAAAATACCCGTCAGCATCCATTCTGGCAATATCGCCGGTGTGCAACCAGCCCTCTCGCAGGGCAAGTTCCGTCTCCCCGGGGTTGTTGTGATACGCTTGCATCACCTGTGGCCCGCGCAATACCAGCTCTCCAGTTTCGCCCGGGGGCAGTATTGTCACACCGTCCTCAATATTTACAATCACCGCTTCAACGTCGGGCAACGGCAAACCGATAGAACCAGTGCGGTTTTCACCGTTGAGCGGGTTGCAGTGCGTTGCAGTAGGCGCCTCCGAAAGACCGTAACCCTCCAAAAGTTTCCCGCCTGTGACAGCCTCAAATTTTTGCTTCACCTCAGGCAACAGCGGAGCCGCGCCCGAGATGCACGCTTTGATAGAGTGAAGCCGGTATTGACCGGATAGCACCTCGTGCTTTTGAATGATGGATTGGTACATCGCCGGAACCCCGGGAAACAGGGTTGCTTTGTACTGTTCGATTGAAGAAAGGATACCATCCAGGTCACGAGGGTCAGGAATGAGCACCAGGGTTGCTCCTGACGCGACTCCCAGACTCATGGCAATCACCATACCGTACACATGGAAGAGGGGAATTGCAGCCAGCACCACCTCTTTTCCATCCTCAAGCCCACCAAGCCAGCTTTTAAATTGTTGTGTGTTAGCCACCAGGTTGTGGTGCGTGCCAATTGCAGCTTTCGGTGTCCCCGTAGTTCCTCCACTGTACTGGAAGATAACAGGCATCGCAGGTTGAGCTCTATTTGGTTGAGGAGCAAGCACTGGTTGGCGCAGAGTTTCTAACAACCAATCGTCATCTTGCGGAAGAACGGAATCTGTATTATTTTGCCGATCCTGGTTAAGGTTCATGCCATCCATGAGTGAGGTGTAGTACACCTTTTCCAAGAATATTCCTGCTCTGATGGATTGGATGAGGTTTACGTGGCTTTCCAGGGCAATCACAAATCGCGCGCCAGAATCCACCAGTTGAAATGAAAGCTCAGCTTCTTTATAAGCCGGGTTGATCGCCACGACCACCCCACCGGCTTTTGCGATCGCGTAAAACGCCAGGATAAACTGTGGACAGTTCGGCAATATCACTGCCACCCGGTCCCCTATTTTCATGCCCTGCCGGATAAGCTGTCCCGCCAGGTTTTCAACCAGGCGGCGCAAATCACCATAACTCAACGAGGCTCCCATGAATACACAACTGGCTCGATCCGCATACTTCTCCGCAGCCGAATCTAAAAACCAATCCAGCGTCACACCGGGGTATGTCAGGTGTTGTGGTACCTGTGGATCATAGTGGTTGAACCATGGATACTTAATCTGGGTCATCAATGGAACTTCCTTCTTGCGAACTCCAATCACCTTCCAGGCAATAACCCCGCCTGGTCAATTCTGCACATAAGTATTCTGTCAAATCGCCAGTGGTTTGCGCTCCTGCTCTGAACCATCGAATCACCGGATCGCTCTCTTTAAACCAGTTGGCCTGGCGGCGAATAAACTTTCGCGTGTTGCGCTTGATTAATAGGATGGCTTCCTCCATGCTGCTCATTCCTGAGATTACTCCGATCATTTCCCGGTAGCCAATCGCCGAAAGCGCCGGTGTATCGGGCTTGTAGCCCATTTTCAAGAGCGATTCAACCTCCTCCAGAAAACCCATGGCAACCATTTTCTCGATCCGCTCATCCACCCGCTTGTAAAGCTCCTCTCTCGGGCGAATTAACCCCACCTGGCAAATTTCATAAACCGGGGTTTTCTTCTGGCGTTGCTCAGAGAACCGTTTTCCGGTTAACAACATCACTTCCAGCGCGCGCACCGACCTGCGCAGGTTGTTTGGCTCAATATGGGCAGCCGCTTCTGAATCGAGTAGTCCCACCTTTCGATGCAACTCCACCGGGCCAATCTCACGCCCCCAATGTGTCAGCACGTCCCTCATTTTTTCATCAGGAGCCTGTACCGGAATGCTCCATTCCTCAGTGATCGCCCGGATGAATTGACCGGTACCTCCAACCAACAGGGGAATTTTCTTTCGCGACCAGATATCCACAATGCATTCGCGCGCCGCCTGTTGAAACACCGCCACGCTCCAGGTTTCATCCGGATTGGCTACATCTACTAAGTGGTGCCGCACCCTTTTTCGTTGCTCCGCTGTCGGTTTGGCAGTACCGATATCCATCCCGAGGTAAAACAAGCGCGAATCGGCTGAGACAATCTCCCCCTTGATGCGCTCAGCTACCTCAATAGCCAGTTCAGTTTTCCCAACCGCAGTCGGGCCAACCAGAACGACTAAAAATGGGGGTAAATCAAATCGCATTCTCAAACCACTCAATCTCCACAGACTCAGAACCCGGTTTCACTTCAATCGAAATGACGTCAATTCGCCACGCTCCGTTCACCTCCGGATGCTCCTGCAGGTAACTCAACGCCGTCTCCTCGAGGTGAGCGCGTTTCTTGGCGGTTATCGCATCTTCGGGATACCCATATGCCCGGTTGGTACGTGTTTTTACTTCAACAAAAACAACTGCTTCCTGATTCCGGCAAATGATATCCATTTCCCCGTAAGGCGTGCGGTAATTCCTCTCCATGATGGTATAACCGCGCTCCTGAAGCGTTTTCGCCGCCAGATTCTCTCCCCAGTTTCCTAATTGTTTACGATTCACGATATTATCCCTGAAATTGTTTGCAGATTTGCTCAACTTGTGTACAATAAAAATATCCTTGATGCGGAGCCAGCCATGGGAAAATTAGTGGGCTTCTTACGAGAATCGGATCTTTTCTTCAACCTCAACCTAACTCAACTGGAGATGGTGGAGAATATTTGTGAAGAAATAAGCTATCAGGATAAGGACATTATATTCCAAGAAAATTCAAAAGAAAGTGAAATGTACCTTATCATGCACGGCAAAGTTGAAATATTAGTTAATCCTGGTTTAGTGGCACCAAAAGCTGGAACTGTGTCCCGCCCTGAGATTATCGCCCAGTTTGGACGCGGGCAATCCTTCGGTGAAATGGCGTTAGTAGATGAAGGCGTCAGATCGGCCTCAGCGCGCGCAGCTGTGAAAGGCACCCACCTAATCCGAATTCCGCGTGATAAATTTCTGATGCTCTGCAAAACCTATCCAGAACTTGGCTTCCAGGTTATGTTCAATCTCGCGGTGGACCTATCCCACAAGATTCGCAACGCTGACCTGAAAATTCGTGAGGTGCTACTGTACCAGGCTCGTCGGGGAGAACCTCGCAGTTGATGTATCCTCCTCCCCTGGATAGGATTAACTAATATTCCGCGCCAGTTTCTCATCCTGATCCTTCTTCTTACGGCCTTTGCCTTGCCGGGTTGTTCGAACCAATCCTGTCAGGATCCATCAGGTTGCATCTTGCTTTCTCCTGAAGAGCCCGTCGAACTTGGAATTCTCAACCCCACCACCCCGTTGGATCGTAACATCGGCGAGCAGATTATTGCAGGCGTTGAACTCGCCCTGCAATCTCCAATTACCATCCTGGGCCATCCAGTCAAAGTCATCAAAGAAGATACAACCTGCCTGGCTGCAGACCTGGAGGAATCACTCGCCTCCCTTTCCTCGCGTCCTCACCTTATCGGCATCATCGGCCCGACCTGCCAAGCCAAAGCGGATTTTTTCATAAACGCTTTATCGGATGCAGGAAAAATCATTCTCTCCCCCCACTTTCTCCCCTTCCCCCAATATCCCGGAGAGGTGCGATTCTCACCATCTGTTACTGAACAATCAACAATACTTGTCAAGCAAATCCTGAGTGCCTTCATAGGGAACCGTTTCAGTCTGCTTGCAGAATCTTCTCAGAGGCACTGGTTTGAGGGCGTTCAAACCGCTCTGCAGGTTAAACTCGCTCCAATTCAACATGTCGTTCTCAGTGACTATCCTGCTGAAGAGCTGTTTAAATTAGCGCCTGCGCTCACACCAGACGACGCGCTGATTCTTATACTCAGCTCTCCAGATCGGTTGGATCTATCCAGCATTGGCTTTGCAGCTGGCGTGAAACTGGTCATCTTCACCCCTGAGCAATTCGTAAAAACCCACACAGCAGCGGTTGAGAAAGACTCATTTCTTGCTGGCTTTCCTGCCCCTGCTGATTTGGAAATCACCCCCATCACAGCCTACAGCGCAGATGCTGCCAATTATCTCCTCCAGGCGGTTGAAGCTGCGGCTGTCAGGTTGCCTGGCGGCGGATTGCTCATACCGCGTCAAAAATTGCGCCAGGCGGTAGAATCTCAGGATTTTTCAGGAATCATGGGTGCTTATAAATGCTCAAAATTTTTTGGATGCTCAAGTCTGAACCTGGTTATGATAGCTCAATATTAAGTCAAATCTCAACATTATTATTTTTCCCTCCATAATTCCGCTTTGCGCTTTGGCATCACATGTTAAAATCAAGCGCATCAAGGAGAATTGTTATGCCCAAAGCTGAAATCATCGCCATCGGCACCGAATTGTTATTAGGAGAAATCCAGGATACCAACACCCGCTACCTGGCCCGCCAGTTGCGAGACGCAGGCGTTGACCTTTATCGCTCGATGATTGTTGGCGATAATGCCGAACGCATCAGCCTGGCGATTCGCGAGGGGCTGCTCCGCTCTCAGATTATCATCACCACCGGTGGTTTAGGTCCCACCATTGATGATCCCACCCGGCAGGCGGTTGCCCTGGCAATGGGCGTTGAGATTGAGTTTAAGGTGGAGCTCTGGGAGCAAATCCAGAATCGCTTCCAGAGGTTTGGCCGCATGGCAACCGAAAACAACAGGCGTCAGGCGTTTATCCCTCAAGGCGCCATTGCGGTCGAAAACCCCGTCGGAACGGCTCCAGCCTTCATCTTCGAAACACCCACTCAAGCCGTCATTTCCCTCCCCGGTGTGCCTCGCGAGATGGAATACTTGATGGAAAATAAAGTTTTACCTTATCTCAAAAAACGCTTTGACCTGCACGGCACCATCAAAGCCTGTGTTCTGCACGCCTCGGGCATTGGCGAATCGCAGGTGGACGAATGGATAGGCGACCTCGAAATCCTCGCCAATCCAACGGTGGGTTTGCTGGCGCATCCCGGGCAAATTGATATTCGTATCACCGCCAAGGCCGAGTCAATAACAGAAGCTGACCAGATGATTCGCAAAGTCGCGGATATCGTCAACGAGCGCCTGGGCCATCATATTTACGGGATGGATAACGACACGCTCGAATCAGTCACTCAGCGCCAGCTCCATGACCGTCAATGGTCCCTCGCCATAATTGAATGTGGTCTGGATGGCAATATCAGCAGTCGGCTTCAAAAAGCAGGCGCTCGCCTGGTACAGGCTGAAATTCGCCCATCCGCAATGTGTGAACACTTTGATAAAGACGGTTTGGATGCCTACCGCATTTCCATTGGCGCTGATGTACTGCTGGCTCTATCATTTACGCCCGGCGCCGAAAAACAAACCCTGAGAATGGTTCTTATAACCCCCCAAAAAACCTCCGAAGCTGAGCGCACCTATGGTGGACCACCCAGTCACAGCCCGCTCTGGAGCACCAACACCGCGCTCGACTTTTTGAGGAAACGTATTTAGGAGATCTATGAAAACCGTTGACATCTTATTACGAAACGCTATCGTCCTGACAATGGATGCCCACTTCAACAAATATGAACCGGGGGCCGTCGCCATCTCCGGGGAATTGATTGTGGAAGTTGGCATGGAATCCGACCTTGCGGCTAAATATGCTGCTATCAGTGTGATTGATTGCGGGGGAAGAGTGGTCATGCCCGGGTTAATCAACGCCCACACCCACGTTCCAATGACCTTGCTAAGAGGATTGGCTGACGATCTTCGTCTTGACGTCTGGTTGATGGGTTACATGATGCCCGTGGAGCGAGAGTTTGTCTCGCCTGAATTTGTCCAGCTGGGCACAAAGCTAGCCTGCGCTGAAATGATTCGCAGCGGCGTAACCTGTTTCGCGGATATGTATTATTTTGAGGAGGATATCGCTAAGGCGACTGCTGAGGCTGGTCTACGGGCAGTCTGCGCCGAAACCATTCTCAAATTTCCAACTCCCGATGCACCATCCTACGAAGAGGCATTAGCCTATTCGCGCAGTTTCATTAGCCGTTGGAAAAACCACCCGCTCATCGTCCCCTCCGTTGCACCGCATGCACCATACACCTGCCCCCCGGAGATTCTCAAAGGCGCAACAGACCTTGCCCGAGAATTTGACGTGCCCTTGCACACCCACCTTTCAGAAACCGCCCTGGAAGTGGAAAATATGCGCAACGACCAGGGCATGCCTGTTATTCCTTATGTTAAAAAGTTAGGGCTGTTTGAAGCAAAAGTGATTGCCGCTCACTGCGTTCACGTCGATGCCGGTGAAATTCGCACCATGCTTCATTCCGGCGTTGGTGTGGCACACAATCCGTCATCAAATCTTAAGCTGGCCTCGGGCATCGCCCCCATCAAGCGCATGCTGGATACCGGTCTCAATGTCGGCATCGGAACCGACGGTCCGGCTTCCAACAACGATCTCGATATGTTTGAAGAGATTCGCCTGGCTTCTTTCCTGGCAAAAGGGACCAGCGGTGACCCTACCACCTTGCCTGCACGCACCGCTTTATTAATGGCTACGCGCATGGGGGCGCAAGCTCTCCACATCCAGGATATCACCGGATCGATCGAAGCCGGTAAACGCGCCGACCTCATTCTGATTGACATCAATCCCCTGCACAACTCCCCGCGCTTTTCCACCAATCAACAATCAATTTACGCTCAAATCGTCTATGCCGCCAAAGCCACGGATGTTAAGGATGTGATGGTTAACGGCGCCTGGGTTATGCGTAACCATCAGGTTCTCACATTGGATGAAGAAGCCCTCCTCAAGGCAGCCCAGGAATACGCCAAAAAAATTGATGCTTTCCTGCGCAAGCGTGAACAATCTGTCATTTCAAAGCTCATCGCCATCGGTGGGGCAACTGAAGAAGAGAGCTTTGAAATCCAGGTCAAAGTGCCTGTCACAGATATCAATCCCATTCTTGATGCGCTCGAACGGTCCGAAATTGAAATCATCCGCCGGCGTCACTACCGCGAATATGATATCTATTTTTCTTTCGATGACTCCGAGCAGGGCTATCTGCGTTATCGCGAGGATCACTCCATTGACGAAAATGGGCAGGTTGTCAATGTACGCTCGCGCCTCACGCACATCGGCCCGGCAGTTGAAGACCGCTTCCCACAGCAGGTGCTGCTCTCGCGCAGCCGCTACCTGGCACCTGCCGGCCAAAGCCTGCGCTTTTACCGTGAGTATTTTAAACCAATTTCTGAACAGGAAATTGAAAAGGATCGGCTGCGGTTCAAGGTGTTGTTCAGGGGTGAAGAATTCTTCATCAACCTTGATGAACTTAAAAAACCCGCTCTCGGTTACTATCTGGAGATAAAAAGCCGTACCTGGAGCCGTAAAGATGCAGAGGAAAAATCCCGCACGGTGGTTGAGCTCCTCACTGTTCTGGGGTTAAACCCGGATTCCTCCACTTCCACCGATTATTTTGAAATGCTCGTCGAGTGATTCAGACTCATGATTTTGAACAAAACCATCCATGTAGCATACCTTGCGGTGGAAGCCGACCCGTTAATCAAAGTTGGTGGGTTAGGTGATGTCGCTGGCTCTCTTCCAAGAGCGTTAAATGACCTGTCCCCTCAACAGATTCAAGGTCATGCGCTGGATGTGCGTCTCTTTTTGCCATTTCACGGGTCTCTTCGCAGTAAAATTGATCCCCCTCTGGTGGATGAGTTCACCATCTCCACCACCACCGGTCCTGTGCCTGCGCGCGTCTATCAATACGATCTCAATCATCTCATTGTCTATCTAATTTCCGGTCAACCCTTCGCAGAAAACGAACCGGTTTATACCGCGGTTAACAACTTTGATGGCGAAAAATACACTTTTTTTACGGTTGCCGTTTTAGAATTCCTCAAGCGCTCAGACTGGAAACCCGATATCTTCCACGCCAATGACTGGCACACCGCTCCCGGAACCTATCTGGTGGCACAGGAACGTAAAACCAAGAGCAGCCTTGCTAACACGCGCACCGTTTTGAGCGTTCATAACCTGCCCTATTCCGGCAGAGGCGCACATGACGCCCTGGCACATTATCACATCCCCCCTTCACCCCACCCCTTGCTGCCACCCTGGACCTACCACCAACCCTTACCCCTTGGACTGCAATTTGCCGACCAGATTATCGCGGTCTCACCGCAGTATGCCCGGGAGATTCTCACCCCTGAGTTTGGTTGCGAAATGGATGCGTTTCTACAATCCCGGCAGCTTTCTATCTCGGGCATCCTCAACGGGCTGGATATTGACTGCTGGAATCCTGCCACAGATCCATTATTAGCACGCAATTTTTCAACCCAATCTCTGGAGGAGCGCCTCCAAAACAAAGCGGTCCTGTTAAAAGCTCTCAACCTCACCACCCATCCCGAAGCGCCTTTATTTGTTTACATTTCGCGCATGGATTCACAGAAAGGCGTTGACCTGATTCCCCTGGCGCTCAATACCTTGCTCGATCGTCCCTGGTCGGTTGTCCTGCTTGGCACCGGTGACCCTGAACTGATGCGCGCCTGCCAGGATTTGCAATCCACCCACCCCGATCGCGTTCGCGCGGAAATGCGCTTTGATGCGCAGCTTGCCCACCAGTTGTATGCTTCCGGAGACGTTATCCTGATGCCGT
Organism: uncultured Anaerolineaceae bacterium; assembly: GCA_964453035.1. Lineage (GTDB taxonomy): Bacteria > Chloroflexota > Anaerolineae > Anaerolineales > Anaerolineaceae > CAYVOX01. The sequence continues at coordinate 2,633 of CAYVOX010000032.1, read as the reverse complement.
CACGCTATGAGCCTTGCGGTCTTTCACAGTTGATCGCCATGCGCTACGGCTGCGTTCCCGTCGCTCGGGCAACTGGCGGCCTGAAGGATACGATTGTTGACCATAACATCGCTCAATCGAGTAATGGTTTTTTATTCAATGAGGCCAGTTCTACTGCGCTGGCAGAAGCCATTGACAGGTCTATTCAGGCGTTTAAACAACAGGATTTATGGAAAGGTATACAATCAAGAGGAATGCAGGCTGATTTTTCCTGGCACAACTCAGCCGTCCAATATGCGCAAACCTATCTCACTCTGATGGAGAAACCGCTATGAAAACGCGCGCGATTATTCTTGCAGGTGGAGAGGGTACCCGCCTCAGTGTGCTGACAGCCAAACGCACCAAGCCAGCGGTACCGTTTGCGGGGAAATATCGGATTATTGATTTTCCTCTTTCAAATTGCGTAAATTCCAACATCTTCGACGTGATGATTATCGCCCAGTACCGTCCTCAGTCTTTGATCGAACATATCGGCGCAGGCGGCCCATGGGACCTCAACCGCGATTTTACAGGTGGAGTGCGCATTTACACCCCCTATAAAGCTCGCGCCTCCGGCTGGTTCGCTGGAACAGCCGATGCTGTTCAACAGAACTTCAGCTTTATTAAGCGCGGTGATCCCGACATGATATTGATTCTATCGGGCGACCATGTTTACACCATGAACTACGAATCCATGATTCGCTATCACCTGGAAAACAAAGCGGATCTGACTCTGGCAACCATCCCGGTCAGCATCGAAGAAGCTCCTCGCTTTGGAATTGTGGGAATTGATGACAAAAACCGCGTCACCTCCTTTGTTGAAAAGCCCGCCAACCCCCCTTCAACCCTGGCAAACATGGGAGTTTACCTGTTCAATCTTGAAACGCTGGACCGCTCCCTGTGGGAAGATTTTTCGCGCAAGGATTCCTCCCACGATTTTGGCAAGGATGTTCTGCCCGCCCTCGTCAACAGCAGCGCGCGCGTTTTTGCCTATCCCTATTCCGGGTACTGGGTAGATGTCGGCACTATCCAAACCTACTGGCATGCCCACATGGACCTGCTCGCCAATCCTTCGCCGTTGAATCTTTATGACCGGCAATGGGTTATCCATACCCGCACCGAGGAACGCCCCCCTTCACGCATCGACCGCGGCGCCATTGTGGAAGACAGCATGCTCTGCCACGGGTGCATCATCGAGCAGGGCGCGCAGGTAATTCACAGCGTCCTTTCTCCTGGCGTGGTGGTCAAATCAGGCGCATTGGTCAAGGATTCCATCCTGCTTGTTGACGATGTTGTGATGGAAGGAGCCTCTGTCATCCGCTCCATTTTTGATAAGCGAGTCACAGTTGGCCCACAAACCAGCATCGGCGGATACACAGACCCTCTGAAGATAACTATGGTTGGGAAGAACACGCGCATCCCCGCAGGTATTTCTGTTGAACCGGGGGCAATCGTGGGCACAGATGTGGTGGCTGCCGATTTCACCAAGGCAACCATCCAGACCGGAGATTACCTGCAAACCAGGAGATTACCCTATGAAATTTAACCGCTCTGCCGGCATCATCTTACACCCCACCAGCTTTCCCGGTCCTGATGGCATCGGCGATTTGGGACCCGAAGCCTTTCGATGGATTGATTTTCTCGCCAAATCAGGTTGCAGCCTGTGGCAGGTACTGCCTCTCGGTCCTACTGGCTATGGGGATTCACCATACCAGTGTTTCTCAGCTTTTGCGGGTAATCCCTACCTGGTCAGTCCTACCGCTCTTTTGGAAGAGAAATTGCTCAACCGGGCAGATCTGGCTGACCGTCCCACCTTCCCGGCTGACGCGGTTCCCTTTGGTGAAGCCATCACTTGGAAGCTTACCCTGCTCGACCGCGCCTTTGAGCACTTTAAAAAATCACGCAGCGTCCGCTTAAAGCAAGATTTTGCACAATTTCAGGCTGCTCAAGCCGAATGGCTGGATGATTTTGCCCTTTTCATGGCGATTAAGGAATCCCTGGGGGGTGGTTCCTGGAATCAATGGCCTATTGAACTGCGCCAGCGACAACTGGCTTCAATTCAGGCTTTTATTAAGAAAAACGCCACGAACATCACCCGGCACAAGTTCCGCCAGTTCCTCTTCTACCGCCAGTGGGAAGCGGTGCATGCTTATGCCCGCCAGAATGGGATCGCTATCGTCGGTGATGTTCCCATCTTTGTCGCTTTTGACAGCGCGGACGCCTGGTCACATCCCGAGTTGTTCTTTATCAACGAAAAAGGCGCTCCAACCGTCGTGGCAGGCGTTCCGCCGGATTACTTTTCACCAACGGGGCAGCTCTGGGGCAACCCCTTGTACCGCTGGAAGATTCACAAAGAAACTGGTTATGCCTGGTGGCTCTCTCGCTTTCGCTCAGCCCTCAACCTGTTTGATATCATTCGTCTGGACCATTTCCGTGGATTTGCCGGTTACTGGGAAGTCAAGGCCGGGAAGAAAACCGCTCAGCATGGGCGCTGGGTCAAAGGCCCTGGCGCAGCATTTTTCCGCGCCATTCAAAAAGCGTTCAGGGATTTGCCAATAATCGCCGAGGATTTAGGCGAGATCACCCCCGACGTCATCAAGCTGCGTGATCAATTT